>NZ_CP172844.1:351570-703140 GCF_051200915.1 Candidatus Pelagibacter bacterium nBUS_28
AGCTCGAAGCACTGGATGTAAAGAAGGTAATTGTGAAAATGGTTATGGTAAGTGGGTATATACAGATAAAACAACTTATGAAGGTGAATGGGTTGGAACAAAAAAACACGGTCAAGGAACTGAAACCTGGCCAAATGGATATATCTACAAAGGTGAATTTAAAGATAGTATGTGGAGTGGTATAGGAACTTTAAATTTTCCTGATGGCTCAACTTATGAAGGACAATGGACCAACGGTTTTATGAATGGAGAAGGAACTTTTACTTGGTCTGATGGAAAACAAAAAACAGGAACATGGATAAATGGAAAGTTGCAAGAATAAATGTCAAAAGAAAATTATTTGCATAAAATAAAAGAGTTACCGGAAATCACGAAGCAATTTGGTGGTTTGGTAATAATGATAATAATTGTAATCTCATCTTTTGCTATTTTGAATAATATTTTTGGTGAAGGAGATGAGTTAGTTGCAAAAATGAAAATTGAAGAAGAAAGAATAGCTCAAGCAAGAAAGCTAGATAAGCTAATTTCAAGTCTTCCCTCAGGAATTTTAGTATCTTTTGATGGAACTGATCATTTTAGATTGACTGATGAAGTGTATGAAAAGGTTTGTAATGCCACAAAACTTATTCCACAACGTGCAATTATGGGAGCCAATTTTCTAAATTTTAGAGCACATGAGTTGTATACGATGAATGGCAATAAGATTAGTGAAACGTTTGTTAAATGGGACTCAGACAAGAACAAATGTTTTGCAGGCTTTGTAGTAAGTGGAAAAAATGTTGGTGTAGATGAAACAATCACTGTTAGTGGTGAAGCTTTAAGTTTTTTAAGTACAGGTATTGATACAAGAGTTTATTTTATTAAAAATTTTTAGGAAGGAAAAACAGATTATATCGATTTTATTTTATTCTAATTTCGTATAACCTAATCACAATTTATGTCTGATCCAATAATTAAATGTGAAGGTGTATATAAAATTTTTGGTGAAAATGCCGAAAAAATGCTTGAAGAAGCAAATGGCAATGTAGATGCAAAAACTTTTCAAGATAACGGATGCATTGTTGGTGTTAACGATGCTTCTTTTGAAGTTTCTAAAGGTGAAATGTTAGTTGTAATGGGCTTATCTGGTTCAGGTAAATCAACTTTATTAAGATGCATATCAAGATTAACAGATGCTACAGGTGGAAAAATTTTTATAGAAGGTCAAGACCTACTTCAATTAAATAATAAAGAGTTGATTGATTTAAGACGTAATAAGATGGGGATGGTTTTTCAAAGCTTTGCTCTGTTACCTCATAAAACAGTTGTAGAAAATATTGCTTTTCCTCTTCAAATTAAGGGAATAAATACTGAGGATAGTATCAGTAAAGCAATGGATATGGTTAAACTTGTTGGTCTTGATGGAAGAGAAAACTATTTTCCAAGAGAGCTTTCTGGAGGTCAACAACAAAGAGTGGGTATAGCTAGATCATTAGCTGTAGAACCAGATATATGGTTTTTAGATGAACCTTTTTCTGCATTAGATCCTTTAATTAGAAAAGAAATGCAAGATGAATTTTTAAGACTTCAAGAAAAATTACAAAAAACAATTATGTTTATTACTCATGATTTTGATGAAGCTCTAAAGCTAGCTGATCGAATTGCGATTATGAAAGATGGTATTATTGAGCAACTAGATACACCAGCTAATATTGTTTTAAATCCAGCAACAGAATATGTGAGAAAATTTACCGAGGAGGTTCCTAGAGAAAAAGTTTTATTAATCGAAGATGTTATGGACGAAAGTACTAACAATAACTTAAGTGATTTAAAAGTTTCAAAAGATGAGATTATAGAGAATGTTGCAGAAAAAATCCTAACTCAAGAAAAAACAGTAGCTGTAGTAGATAGCAATAATCAGATTATAGGTTCTATTAATCCATCAAAAATAATCAATACGGTCTTTGGAGGGCGTAAAAATAATAGTTAAAATATGGAATTTATTAAAAAAAATCCTAAATTATTTCAGTGGTTATTTTTATTAATTGTATTTTTTGCACTATGTTTTGCGATTGAAGTTCCTGAAACATACAAATTTATAAGAGGGCAAGCAGAATTTATTAAAGATCCAAACCAAAGTTCATACGTTTTATTTGGTAAAGAGGTAAGATATTATGCTTTTGACGTTTTTTGGAGATTACCTCCACTACTAGGTTGGTTACCTATCTGGATAAACGACTCCTTGTTTTTCTTAATGAATGAGTGGATGCCAATGGAGTTTTGGAACGAAGATACTCAGGAATTTAAAACTCGACCTTTATTGTTGCAAATTACCCGAAATGTAACCTCTTTCATGACTTTTCTTATTGATTTAATAAGAGAGATTTTACTGGGTGGACTTAATACCATTGTTGCATTTTCTAGTTGGGATTGGATCGATGCAAATCCTTGGGCGGAACTACCAGGATTGCCATGGACAATCGTAGCAGCGGGAGCAACGATATTAGCTTATAAACTTAGCGGTAAAGGGCTAGCATTATTTTCTGCAATAGTGATGATTTACATTTCCATTTTTGGTCAATGGAAACCTTCAATGCAAACACTTTCTTTTATATTGGTTGCAGCACCATTATCGTTTATTTTTGGTTTAGGTTTAGGTATTGCGGCATTTAAAAGTAAAAGAGTTGAGAAAGCTTTATATCCAATACTTTTAGTAATGCAGACAATGCCTCAATATGCAGTTTTAGTTCCAGCAATTGTTCTTTTTGGAGTTGGTGACCATGCGGCAGTAATTATAACTATGGTTGTTGCGGTACCACCAATGATACTGTTAACTTTATTAGGACTTAGAGGAATACCGCCAGAAGTTATTGAGGCAGGCAGAATGAGCGGATGTAATAATTGGCAATTAATGGCAAAAGTATTAATTCCTACTGCAAGAAGAGATATCTTAATTGGAGTTAACCAAGTCATCATGGTGTGTTTTTCTATGGCAGTAATTTCTGCTTTTATCGGAGCAAAAGGTTTGGGATTTAATTTATTGCTTGCATTAAATCAGCTGAACATTGGGTTAGCATTAGAAGCCGGCTTATGTATTAGTTTGATTGCTATATTATTAGATAAAATGTCTTTAGCTTGGGCTAATAAGCAAATTGATTATTTTGGTAACTTGACTTTTTTCCAACGTCATAAAAATACATTCTTTTTCACAGCAGCAATAGTACTAGGAATTCTATTTGCCTACTTAGGATCTTTTTATTTTAAGGAAGGATATAATTATCTTTTTGAAGTTCCACACAATAAAGGAATATCAACAGCTGATTTTTGGAACAAAGGTGTTGATTGGATTTTTGATACTTTCTTTGTGTACATAAAAGCATTTAATACTTGGTTGATTGTAGATGTGCTTCAGCCGATGAGAGCCTTATATTTAAGAATGCCTGCTGTAGCTACATTAGTCTTAGTTGTTGGAGCGGGTTATATAATAGGTGGTATTCGTTCTGCTTTGGTTGTTTGTGGATTAACGTTGTTTATAGCCTTAAGCCCATGGTGGGACAGAGCTTTAGTGACAACTTACATGGCAACTTTTGGAGTTATCATATCTTGTATAATTGGATTTACAGTTGGAACATTGTGTTTTCAAAATAAAAATTCAGCAAGCTTTATGTTGGGAGTTTGTGATATTTTTCAAACCTTTCCATCATTTGTATACTTAATACCTGTGATGATGCTTTTTGGAATAACTGATACTTCAGTTTTAATTGCAGTAATTGTTTATGCAACTATACCTGCAACAAGATATACAATTGAGGGTCTTAGAAGTGTTCCTACAGCTTTGCATGATGCAGCAACAATGTCGGGAGTAACAAAATTTCAAAGATTATTTAAAATAGAGTTTCCTCTTGCTTTTCCTCATATGATGCTAGGATTAAATCAAACCATAGTATTTGCATTATTTATGGTAATTATAGGCGCTTTTATTGGAACAGAAGATTTAGGGCAGTATATTTTGAAAGCATTATCAGACAAAAAAGGTGCTGGTATAGGGCTAACATTAGGTATTTGTGTAGCGTTTATAGGTTTGATTTTTGATAATTTAATTAGGACCTGGGTGGACCAAAGAAAAAAACACCTGGGTATTAGTTAAGTTAAATATTCAACTTCAGAAAAACGATCTGTTGGAAAAATCCAATAAAATTTTAAAATTTCTTTTCCATTATTTTTTAAAGCATGTTTTGCATTCCCAGATATATAAACAACATCGTCTTTCTTAATTTCTTCAAGCTCTCCAGATTTATTTAATATTCCAGTACCATTAGTCACTACATATATTTCTGCAGGTGAATGATAATGTAAAGTCAAATCTCCTCCTGGAGCGATTTCAGCAAAACCAAGAGAAAGCCCAGTGCTTACTGTATAATCTGCATCGATTAAGAATTTCCATCTTACACCTGGATATTTATCTGTTGTTTGCCATTTTTGATCAGAAATAGACTTAAGGTTTTTAACAAACAACATGTTTTTAATAATAGTTTAACAATCTATTTTATATAAGCCTTCATGGAGTCATCCAATTCATCTAGCCATTCCGTATGATGCAAGGGAGATTTTTTTCCTGTAATCAAAGATTTATAACTATTATTTCTAAAAGTCATAATATCTTCATGTTTATGATGCTCCCATTCCATAAAAGTTTTATTAACTCCTTCTATGTCAAAATTTGGATAATCAGTGGCTTCAATAAGTTCTTTTGTATAATCACCCTGAAACCAAATTTTTTGCTCATCATCTTGCAATGAGTCTTCTCTTTTTTTCCACTCAAGACTATTTTTTGTCATTTCTTCTTTTGAAGGTAATGAAATTTTTTGAAGAATATAATCTCTTGCATACCAAGCTTGAGCATCAAACATGTTAAAAGTATAAAATTGATCCTGCATACCTAAATACATCATCTTAGGATTAGACTCCCAAAATATTCCTTTATATAAATTAAGAGGCCATAATAAATTACTCGTTTTTAATTTTAGCTCTTCTTCAAGAAAAGGAAAATGATGCAAATATCCAGTACATAAAATTATCGCATCCACCTTTTTTTTTGATCCATCTTTAAAGTGAACAGTGTTATCTGGATCAGCTTTAACCAATAAAGGTGCTTGGGTAATTCTATCAGGCCAATGATAATTCATTGGTGCAGTTCTGTGACTGATTGTTATAGATTTGCATCCATATTTGTAACATTGAGACGCAATATCTTCTGAAGAGTAACTAGTACCTACAATTAAAATATCTTTATCTTTAAATTCCAATGCATCTCTAAAGTCATGTGCATGCATTACTCTTCCACCAAAAGTGGAAAGTCCTTCAAATTCAGGCACATTTGGAGTGCTAAAATGTCCTGAAGCACACACAACATAATCAAAATCTTCGCTATAAGTTTTCTTTTTGACTAAATCTTCAACTGAAACAGTAAATAATTCACTTTTTTTATTGTAGCTCACCCAACGAACAGAAGTTCTAAATCTTACTTGTTTTTTAAAATCAGATTTAGCAAGTCTCCCACGTATATAATCTAAAACTACTTCTCTAGGAGGGTAAGATCCAATAGGCTTACCAAAATGTTCATCAAAAGAATAATCTGAAAATTCAAGACATTCTTTTGGTCCATTAGACCAAAGATATCTGTACATACTGCAATGAACAGGCTCTCCATATTCATCTGTTCCGGTCCTCCAACTATAGTTCCATAAACCACCCCAATCTTCTTGTTTTTCAAAGCAAACTATTTCAGGGATTTTTTCACCTTTTTTTTGAGCAGACTCAAAAGCTCTTAGTTGAGCTAAACCAGATGGTCCAGCACCAATTATTGCAACTTTAGTCATAAGTAGTCTCCTTTTTTAATTTTTATATAATCTAGTTTACTAACAAAATTAAAAAAATTACAATAAAAATATATTATAATAAATACTAAATGAAAAAATTTATAATCTCCATTGATCAAGGTACTACTTCAAGTAGAGCAATATTGTTTGATTTAAAAGGTAAACCTGTTTTTACCTCTCAAACAGAATTTACTCAATATTTTCCAAAAGATGGTTGGGTTGAACATGATCCAGAGGAGATTTGGAAAACTACTTTAAAAGTTTTAAAAGAGGTTGTTAAAAAAAGTAAAAAGCTAAAAGGGAAAGTTTTAACCATAGGAATTACAAATCAAAGAGAAACAACTATTTTATGGGATAAAAAAAATGGTAAACCAGTTTATAATGCAATTGTATGGCAGGATAGAAGGTCCTCAGAATATTGTAAAAAATTAATAAAACAAAAAAAAGAAACTATTATTTATAATAAGACGGGTTTACTAATTGATGCATATTTCTCAGCAACAAAAATTAAATGGATTATAGATAACGTTCCTAAAGCTAGAGACTTAATTAAAAAGAAAAGATTATTATTTGGTACAGTTGATAGTTTTTTATTATGGAAATTAACAAAAGGTGTTGATCATGCAACAGATGCAACTAATGCAAGTAGAACCATGTTGTTTAATATCTCGACAAATAAATGGGATGATCAAATATTAAGAATATTAAAAATTCCTAAAGAAATATTGCCAGTAGTTAAAGATTGTGCAGCTGATTTTGGTTATACCGACCCTTCAATTACTGGAACTTCTTATCCAATAACAGGAATGGTAGGTGATCAGCAATCGGCCACTATAGGTCAATGTTGTTTTGAGCCAGGTTCTGTAAAAAGTACTTATGGAACAGGTGCCTTTGTACTTTTAAATACAGGAAGTAAAAAAGTTTATTCAAAAAACAGGTTGTTAACCACAATAGGTTACAGAATAAATGGTAAAACAACGTACGCATTAGAAGGTACAATATTTATAGCTGGCGCTGGTGTTCAATGGTTAAGAGATAAAATAAAATTTATTAAAAAAGCATCAGATACTGAAAAGATTGCAAAATCTCTTAGTTCAAATAAAGGAATATATTTAGTTCCAGCTTTTACGGGGCTAGGAGCACCTTATTGGAATGTAAACGCTAGAGGCATCTTAACAGGCTTAACAAGAGATACAGGTCCAAAAGAAATTACAAGAGCTACAGTTGAATCGGTTGCATATCAAACCTATGATTTATTTGAGGCGATGAAGAATGACGGTTTAAAACCAAAATTAATTAAAGTTGACGGTGGCATGGTGTTAAATAATTGGTTTTCTCAGTTTTTATCAGACACAATTAATACGAAAGTATTAAGACCTAAGGTAAACGAAACTACAGCGCTTGGTGCGGCATTTATGGCAGGTCTTCATATAGGAGTTTATAAATCTTTAAAAGACATTGCAAAAAATTGGCAAGCAGACAAAAGCTTTAAACCAAGGATTAAAAATTCAGAAAGAAAAATCCTAATTGATGGTTGGAGTAAAGCAATCAAAAAAACTTTATCCTAATATTCAATTAGAAAGCGAAACTCTTGTATAAATTGAATTTTTTTTTGACATACACTCCTTGTTCAAGTTAACATAACCTCTCAAAAATAAACAATAACCAAATAATGGGAGAAGTAATGATTAATAAATTAAAAACTATTTTTACTATTGCTGTTTGGTTTTCAATCGTAACTGTTTCTAGTGTATTTGCAGACGGTCATATGGCTGCAATTAAGAAATGGTCTAACGGTGAGTTTAGTTTATCTACTCTATCCGCTAAAGAAAGAGAGAAAGAGCTAAAGTGGTTTCATGAAGCTGCTAAGCCATTCGCAGGAATGACTTTAAAAGTAGTTTCAGAAGGTATTCCAACTCACGTGTATGAGTCTAAGACTCTTACAAAAGCGTTTGAAGATATAACTGGCATCAAAGTACAACACCAAATCATAGGAGAGGGTGATGTAGTGATGGCTGTTCAAACACAAATGCAAACAAACGTAAGTATTTACGATGCATATGTTAATGACTCAGACTTAATTGGTACGCACGCACGTATGCAACAAGCTGTAAACTTAACAGATTGGATGGCTGGAGAAGGTAAGGATGTAACTTTACCAACTTTAGATTTAGATGATTTCATAGGACTTCAATTTACAACAGGTCCAGATGGAAATCTTTATCAACTACCAGACCAACAATTTGCTAACCTTTATTGGTTTAGAAAAGATTGGTTTGACAGACCTGAGATTAAAAAACAATTTAAAGCTAAGTATGGTTATGAATTAGGTGTACCAGTAAACTGGTCTGCTTATGAAGATATCGCTAAATTCTTTTCAGAAGATGTGAAGAAGATAGATGGTGTAAATATTTATGGTCATATGGACTATGGTAAAAGAGCTCCTGACTTAGGTTGGAGAATGACTGATGCATGGTTATCAATGGCTGGTGGAGGAAGTAAAGGCCTACCTAATGGAGTACCTGTAGACGAATGGGGTATTAGAATGGAAGCAGGTACTTGTAATCCAGTTGGTGCTAACGTATCAAGAGGCGGAGCTACTAATGGCCCTGCTGCAGTATACGCAATCAGAAAATGGGATGAATGGTTAAGAGCTTATGCACCTCCGGGAGCAGCGCTATGGACTTTTATCAGTCTTTACCATCTCTTTCTTCAGGAAATGTTGCTCAGCAAATTTTCTGGTACACAGCTTTCACAGCCTCTTTAGTAGGAAAAAATCCTAACAATAAAGTAGTTGATGCAGACGGTATGCCTTTATGGAGAATGGGACCATCACCTAAAGGGCCTTATTGGGAAGAAGGTATGAAGCTTGGATATCAAGACGTTGGATCATGGACTTTGTTTAAGTCTACTGACGTTGAGAGAAGAAAAGCTGCATGGTTGTACGCTCAATTTGCAGTTTCAAAAACTGTATCTCTTAAAAAAGCTGATGTTGGTTTAACTTTTGTAAGAAAGAGTACTTTAAACGACAAACACTTCACTAAGAGAGCGCCTGAATTAGGTGGACTTATTGAGTTCTATAGATCAGACAATAGAAATGTATGGTCTCCAACAGGCATCAACGTTCCAGACTATCCGAAGCTAGCACAATTATGGTGGCAGCATATCGGAGAAGTTAACTCTGGTACATTTACACCACAACAAACTATGGATCGTCTTGCAGATGAGATGGACTTAGTTATGTCTCGTATGGAAGCTGCTGACAAAGCTAGTAACGCGTACGGTGGATGTGGACCAAGACTTAATAAACCAAGAGAAGCTTCTTATTGGTTAAATAAGGCTGGTTCGCCAAAAGCCAAAGTTAATGAGAAACCTCAAGGTAAAACCGTAGCATACAAAGACGCTTGGAAGTAACCCTAGGTTAATCTAAATTTAAGAGGGGGCATTTACTGCCCCCTTTTTTTAAAGCTAAATTACAAATAATAAATAAATTATAAAAATGAGTTTAGAATTAAAAAATGTTGAGAAAAAAGTAGGAATAGAAACTCATATATATTCAACTAATCTAAAATTAGAAAAAAATACTATTAATGTTTTATTAGGTTCCACACTTGCGGGCAAAACAACACTTATGCAAATTATGGCTGGTCTAGACAAACCTACGTCAGGTGAAATTTGGTTTAATGATGAAAATGTTACTGGCAAAGAAGTCCAAAAAAGAAATTGCTCTATGGTTTACCAACAATTTATCAATTATCCTAATTTTACAGTTTTTGAAAATATTGCTTCACCATTAAAAATTACTGGTGTGAAGCCAGATGAAATTAAAGAAAGAGTAGGAAAAGTTGCTGAACTCCTAAAATTATCAGCTATGTTAAATAAAAAACCTGATGAATTATCTGGAGGACAGCAGCAGAGAACTGCTTTAGCTAGAGCACTAGTAAAAGATTCAGATTTAATATTGCTAGATGAACCATTGGCTAATTTAGATTTTAAACTTCGTGAAGAACTAAGAGAAGAATTACCTAAACTTTTTGAAGATAGAGATTGTATTGTTGTATATGCTACAACAGAACCTTTGGATGCATTAATGATAGGCGGAAACACGGCAACATTATTAGAAGGACGTGTTATTCAGTATGGAGAAACTTTAAATGTTTATAATAAACCTGAAAATTTAATTTCAGCTAAAGTATTTAGCGACCCTCCAATGAATATAGCTGAAATAAGTAAAAATGGAGAGATGTTCAAATTAAAAGATTACAACGTTCAATGGAAATCAAACATAAAGATCAAAGATGGGGACTATAAAATTGGTATAAGACCACACAACATAACTACATACAAAGAGGGAGATAATTCAGTTGAAATTAATGGAAAAGTTTTGATTTCTGAATTAAGTGGGTCAGAAAGTTTAATTCATTTTACTAACGGAAAACTTAACTGGGTTTCGTTATCAAACGGTGTTCAACAAAAAAATATTGGTGAGAATACAAAATTATTTATGAATGTGGATGAATTTTTATATTTTGATACAAATAACAGATTGGTAACCAATGGCTAAAATTACTTTAAAAGATTTAAGTCATAGTTATTTGTTAAAGCAAAGTAGTGATGCAGACTGGGCATTAAGAGGAGTGAATATTGATTGGAAAGACGGGGGAGCTTATGCATTATTAGGCCCTTCTGGTTGTGGAAAGACAACATTATTAAATATTATTTCAGGTTTATTAAAACCAACTGAAGGTGAGATTTTATTTGATGATAAGGATGTAACGGCTTTAAATCCAGTTGAGAGAGATATTGCTCAAATCTTTCAATTTCCAGTTATATACGACACAATGACTGTTTATGATAATTTAGCATTTCCACTTAAAAATAGAGGTCTTTCTAAAACAGAAATAGACTCAAAGGTAAAAGAAATTGGAGAAATGTTGGAACTAACATCAACTCTGAACAATAAAGCTGCTGGTTTAACAGCGGATGGAAAACAAAAAATTTCTTTAGGTAGAGGTTTGGTGAGATCAGATGTGAATGTAATTATGTTTGATGAACCTCTAACAGTTATTGATCCTCATTTAAAATGGGTTTTAAGGTCAAAATTAAAAGAATTACATCAAAAAATTAATCGGACTATGATTTATGTTACCCATGATCAAATTGAAGCCTTAACTTTTGCAGATGAAGTAGTGGTTATGCATGAAGGTCAAATTGTTCAAACAGGTACCCCTGTAGAATTATTTGAAAAACCAAAACATACTTTTGTAGGACATTTTATTGGCTCACCAGGTATGAATATTCTCCCTTGTGAAATTGAAAATGGTCAAATTAATTTTGAAGGAAAGATAATACCTAATAATACAAGTATTAAAAAAACAAATTTTAGTAAAACGCAATTAGGTATTAGACCAGAATTTATTAAATTTTCTAATGATGGAATTAAAGTAAAGATAAAAAGAGTTAGTGATACAGGTAGACATAAAGTAATTGATACTGAGTGTAGTAGTGGAAGTATTAAAATTTTAGCCAATTCTTCTACTGAAATACCTAGTGATAGTGCGCATATTACTTTTGAACAAAAATATACTTATGTATATGGAGATGATTGGATAATTGAATAATGAATAAAACATATAATCAAAAAGCCTGGTTCTTTGTTATTCCTGTATTTGTTCTTGTTGCATTTAATGCTGTAGTGCCATTAATGACTGTTGTTAATTATTCCTTCCAAGAAACTTTTGGAAGTAATGTTTTTGCATGGGAAGGAACAAGGTGGTTCAAACAAATTTTACATTCCGAGAGATTTCATGCATCTTTAGGAAGACAATTTATATTTACTTTTATAATTCTTCTTATTCAGTTGCCTCTAGGAATAGCTATCGCTTTAACTATGCCTAAAAAAGGTTTGGGAGTACCTGTCTGTTTAATTTTAATGTCAATGCCTTTATTAATACCTTGGAATGTAGTAGGAGCTATGTGGAATATATTTGCTCTTCCAGATATAGGTTTTCTTGGACATTCTCTAAATTCACTTGGTTTTGATTATAATTTTACTCAACAAAGTGGGGATGCTTGGTTCACAACTATTCTTATGGATGTTTGGCACTGGACCTCTTTAGTTGTTCTTTTATCCTACGCAGGTTTAAATTCAATTCAACCAGCTTACTATCAAGCTGCAGAAATAGATGGGGCTAGTAGATGGGATATTTTTAGATATATTGAACTGCCAAAAATGAAAAAAGTCTTAACTTTAGCTATACTTTTAAGGTTTATGGATAGCTTTATGATCTACACCGAACCTTTTGTTTTAACAGGAGGTGGCCCTGGCAATTCAACAAATTTTCTGTCGTTAGATTTAGTAAAAATGGCTTTAGGTCAATTTGATCTTGGACCTGCAGCTGCTATGTCACTTATATATTTTTTAATTGTGCTTTTAATTTGTTGGGTTTTTTACAACTTAATGATGAAAGATGAGGGAAGATCATGAAAAAAATAAAATGGGTGGTACCAACATTTTACATAATTTTTTTAATGTTACCTATTTATTGGTTGCTAAATATGTCATTTAAATCAACTACAGAAATTATAAATGTTTATTCATTGTGGCCACAAGATTTTACATTAGATAATTATAAAACAATATTTACAGACAGCACCTGGTATATGGGCTACGTAAATTCTATTACATACACAGTTTTTAATACTATAATTTCTGTATCTGCAGCACTTCCTGCTGCGTATGCTTTTTCAAGATATAAATTTTTAGGAGACAAACATTTATTTTTCTGGCTTTTAACAAACAGAATGGCCCCACCAGCTGTTTTCGCTTTACCTTTTTTCCAATTTTACTCATCAGTAAATTTATTTGATACACATATAGCTATCGCGCTATCTCATTGTCTTTTTAATATTCCTCTTGCTGTTTGGATATTAGAGGGATTTATGTCTGCAGTTCCTAAAGAATTAGATGAAACTGCCTATGTTGATGGTTATTCTTTTCCTAAATTTTTCTTTAAAATTTTTATTCCTACAATTGCTGCTGGAATAGGTATTACTATGTTTTTCTGTTTTATGTTTTCTTGGGTTGAATTATTGTTGGCAAAAACTCTTACTGCTACAATAGCCAAACCAATTGCAGCTATAATGACAAGAACCTCAAGTACATCAGGTTATGAACTTGGTTTATTAGCGGCAGCTGGAAGCTTAACCATTATACCTGGAGCAGTGGTAATTTACTTTGTAAGAAATTATATTGCTAAAGGATTTGCAATGGGTAGAGTATGATTTTTACAAATTTACATGCAGCTGCAAATACTTGGAATACAGTTGGCAAAGCAAAAGAAAAAGGTCTTTTTGACTTTGATTTTATAAAATGGATGGCTTGGACATGGCCTACAGCAAGTTTTTTTATTTTTATAGCTCTTTGCATTACAGTTATGTATTTCTGGGAAAAAAAAGATCCTGGTGGCAGACCAAGAAAAGGAGTTTTAACTCTTAATACAACAAGAGGAGATAGACTTTTTGTATCTTTATTAAGTGCTGCATTTATTCATTTAGGTTGGCTTGGTCTCACTGATTTAAATCTATGGTTTGCAACATTTATCGCTTCCTTATTTGCGATATTTGTTTTTAGATACGTATAATTTATGAAAACAATTTGTAATTATCCAGCAACTTAAAACTGGATTATGAAAAAAATAGTCATACTAGGTTCTGGAGCGATGGGATCTGCTTTTGCCGTTCCTTGTGTTGAAAACAAAAATGATGTCACAATTGCTGGAACTCATTTAGAAGATGATTTGATTAAAAATATCATTTCTAATGATCATTTTCATCCTGGGTTAAAAACAAAACTTCCAAAAGAAATAAAATTTATTCAATTCAATGAGTTGCAGTCTGTTTTAGAAAAAGATGTAGATTTAATTGTTGCAGGCATAAGCTCAATAGGTATTGAGTGGTTTGTTAAACAAATATCTAAAAACTACAAAAAAAAATTACCAATTATTTTATTAACAAAAGGATTATCTATTGTAAATAATGAACTTATGACACTGTCGGACAAAATAAAAGATCTTCTGGAAAAAGATGGTCACTCAGAAATTAATATTTCAGCTATAAAAGGTCCTTGTTTAGCAGCTGGTTTAGCAAATAAAATAAGAACTGGGACTGTTATTGCTAATAAAGATATAAAAGAGTGTCAGTCATTAAAAGAAATGATTTCAACAAATTATTACTCTACTGAAATATCTGAAGACATATCTGGAGTGGAGTTATCAGGAGCAATTAAAAATATATACTCTATGTTAATTGGTGCATCAGAGGGATTAAGCAATTCTAAAGCTACAAAAGAAGTTCAGTCTAATTATTTTGTAAATACTGCAGCTTCATTAATTCATAGATCAATTTCAGAAATGGTTGAATTTGTTTCTCATTATGGAGGTAAACCAGAGACAGTTTATGGCTTAGCAGGTCTTGGCGATTTATATGTTAGTGCTATTGGTGGAAGAAATAGTGTAATGGGAAAATATTTAGGTGAAGGTTATTTGTATAGTGAAGCTAAAGAAAGATTTATGAAAAATATTACTGTAGAGGGTGCTCAACTTGCCTTGGAAATTGGACCAAGAATTCTAGAAGATTTAAATGGTAAAAATTTCCCTTTAATGTTTAGTATGTTAAATACTATTTGTGAAAATAAAAAATTAGAAATCAATTGGTAAATGAAATTTAAGTATTTATCAGTTAATAAAAGAAATAATTAAAGTTTGATTGAGTTTTCCATATGAATTATAAATTTTAGATTTTAATGCCAAAAATATTTTCAATTTATGTAAATGTAATAGACACGATTTGTATCAAAGTGGGTAGATTTGTGATGTATGGAGTTTTCTTCATGATGTTTCTTTTAATTTTATCTTTTGTAACAAGAAACATAATTAATTTTCCATTGATGTGGATTATTGAGATGGCTCAATTTACGATAACAGCATACTATCTTTTGGGTGGTGGATATTCTATGTTAGCCGATGATCATGTGAGAATGGATTTGTTTTATGGAAAATTATCAAAAAAAGGAAAAGCTAAAATGGATATTTTTACAAGTTTTTTTCTTATTTTCTATTTAGCTATTTTATTTTTTGGATCTATAACAAGTTTAATTTATACAATTGAGACAAAACAAAAACTTTTTACTGCTTGGGCCCCCTATGTTTGGCCAATCAAAACCTTAATGTTAATAGGAATTTTGCTAATGTTACTTCAAGCATTTTCATCATTGTTTAAAAATATAGCTAACGTAAGAAATAGAAAGATATAACTATGTTAGCTCAATATTTAAGTTACGAATTTATTGCTCTTTTCATGTTTATAACAATGCTTGTTATGATGTTCACAGGACAAAGAGTATTTGGTGCTATTGGATTTGTTGCTGCAGCTTCAGCATTGCTGGTTTGGGGAGATGGTTCGCTTGAAATGCCTTACACAGCCACATGGAAACTGTTCAAATGGTATCCAATGTTAACTTTGCCATTATTTATTTACATGGGTTTTATGATCTCAGAATCAGGCATTGCAAGTGATCTTTATAAAATGTTTCATGTTTTATTTGGTGGACTAAAAGGAGGACTAGCTATTGGTACAATGTTTATGATGGTCGCAATTTCTGCAATGAATGGCTTGAGTGTTGCTGGTATGGCAATAGGTGCAACTATAGCAATACCCGAAATGTTAAAAAGAAATTATGATAAAAGAATGATCACAGGAGTTGTTCAGGCAGGTAGTTCGTTGGGTATTTTAATTCCACCAAGTGTAGTCATGGTCTTATACGGAATGATTGCACGACAACCAGTTAGTAAATTATGGATGGCAGGGATTTTACCTGGCTTATTAATGGCTACTTTATTTTTAATTTATATTTATGTGAGATGTAAATTGCAGCCAGAACTTGGACCTCCTTTACCTAAAAAAGATAGAAACATTTCAACTTTAGAAAAAATCAAATTACTTAAAGCTGGAGTTATACCTTTTTTAATTTTTTTCCTTATGACTGGACTATTCTTAATGGGTATTGCAAGTTTAGTTGAATGTTCTGCTGTAGGTGCTTTACTAGCAACATTGGCTTCTATTTATAAAAAAAGATTAAATAGAAAAGTATTAGATACAACTTTAAGAAAGACCTTAGGTGTTTCTTGTATGTTTATGTGGATTATATTAGCCGCATTAACTTTTGGCGCTGTTTTTGATGGCTTAGGAGCAGGAAGAGCTATTGAAACTTTATTTATTGAAAGGTGGCAACTTTCACCATGGGGTGTATTAATCATGATGCAACTTTCTTATATTCTTATGGGAATGTTTTTAGATGACACAGCTATGTTAGTTATAGTAGCACCTCTTTATGTACCTTTAATTATTGCGTTAGGATTTGATCCAATTTGGTATGGTGTTCTTTATACAATTACTTGTCAGATTGCTTATATGACTCCACCATTTGGATATAATTTATTTTTAATGAGAGCCATGGCACCAAAAGAAATTTCTCTAAAAGATATTTATAGTTCAATTGTTCCATTTGTGTTAATAATGGTTTTTGGTCTTGCTATAGTTATGATATTCCCTGAGATAGCCACATATCTTCCTGAAAAATATCTATCTAGATAATATTCAACTCACAGTTTAAAAAACAATTTTTTTTGTAAAATTTATTAATTAAAAGATGAAATATTAAGTTTCATGTCTTTTGATTTTATAATATGCTTTTATTTCAACTTACGTAAAGGAGACCACGTGAAAAAAGATAAAAAGATAATAACGAACAAAAGACGATCGTTTATTAAGAAAGCAGGTTTACTAACGTTAGGAGCTGCAGGTGCTACTACAGTTAAAGCACCTTATGCCTTCTCTGCAACAAATCCAATAAAATGGAGATTACAGACCTATTCTGGAGCTCCTCTTGGTGCACACGTTATTAAACCACAAATAGAAGCATTTAATAAAGCTGCTCATGGTGAAATGGAAATTGAGCTTTATTATGCCGATCAATTAGTTCCAACTGATGAGCTGTTTAGAGCTATGCAGGCTGGTACACTTGATGCGGTACAAAGTGACGATGCTACAATGGGATCTCCAGTAGATATTTCTGTGTTTGGAGGATACTTTCCATTTGCAACTAGATACAGCTTGGATGTTCCGGCTTTATTTAAATATTATGGTTTAAATGAAATTTGGGATGAAGCTTATAGTGAGGTTAAAGGTGTTAAGTGGTTAAGCACTAGTGCTTGGGATCCATGTCATCTTTTCACTGTTAAAAAGAAAGTTACTTCTTTAGCAGATATGAAAGGATTAAGAGTATTCGGTGTCCCTACAGCTGGTAAATTCTTAGCTCAATATGGCTTAATTCCAGTAACGGTTCCATGGGATGATGTTGAAGTTGCTATGCAAACAGGAGAACTTGATGGAGTATGCTGGTGTGGATTTACAGAAGCATATGAAGTGGGTTGGGCTGATATTTGCAAATATGCATTAACCAACTCTGTTACAGGAGCTTGGTTTGGTTCTTATTTTGCAAACCAAAAAAGCTGGGATAAATTAAGTCCTAAACTTCAAGCACTTTACAGAATGTCTATCAATGACTCTCATTATTATAGACAAGTTTGGTATTGGGGTGGTGAAGCCAAACTTCGTGTTGAAGGTAAAAAAATGGAGCTTACAAGTTTACCTGACAATGAATGGGGAAAAGTTGTAGAAGACTCTAAAAAGTTTTGGGATGATACTTCTAAAATTAGTCCAAGGGCTAAAAAAGTTGTTGATGCATTTAAAGCATATGCTTCAACAATGGATAAAGCAGGATATCCTTACAGATAAAGATTATTATTTTAGGCGCCTTTTATTATTAAGGCGCCTAATTAAAACTAAGGCTTAGATGTGATGCCACCATCAACAATCAGTTCAATTCCAGTAATATAGCTAGCTTCATCACTTAATAAAAACATACAAGCATTTGATATATCTTGAGGTTTACCAACTTTATTTAATGGGATAAATTTTTCTAAATTTTTTTTTGCTTTAGGATTTTTTTTCCATCTGATTTGCATTCCAGTATCAATTGGTCCAGGTAAAATTATATTTGATCTAATTTTGTTGCTGGCAAATTGTATGGCAAAAGATTTAGAAAGTCTAATCATAGCAGCTTTTGAAGCACCATATGCATCCTGTGGTTTATCATCACCTGATAAGGCGTCTATAGAGGAAACATGAACCATAGATCCAAAATTATTTTTAATCATTTTAGGAACAATAATTTTTGATAGAAAAACCATTGACTTTAAATTGATTTGAAAAACTTTATCCCAAATTTTATCTTCTATATTTATAGCAGATATGTCCTTATCAAACCAAAGAACACCAGTTGTATTCACTAAATAATCTATTCTCTTATTTTTTTTATAAAATTTATCAATATGAGTTTTCATCAATTTAAAATTTGTTACGTCTATTTTTTTAAATTCACAATTTTTATTCTTTTTTAAAAAATCATTACTGGGCTTTTTAAGATCCAGCATTAAAACAGAAATATTATTTTGAGATAATTTTTTAGAAATCTCCAAACCTATTCCCCCTGATGCACCAGTAATTATTGCTGATTTTCCTTTGTAACTTAATTGCATGTCATTGTTCTTTTCTTAAATGAAAACTTTTTGGAGCTGTTAACTTTTCATAAGCAATCTCAGATAGTGAACAGCCTTTTCCAGTTTCTTTAACACCAGTCCAAGAAAGAGCAGGATCTAAATAATCACATCTGTTCATGTAAAATGTACCAGTTTGAACTTGGTTACCTATTTTTTCAGCTATAGCCATATCTCTAGTCCAAATAGAGGCTGTTAAACCATAAGGACTGTCATTCATCAATTTTATAGCCTCATTTTCATCTTTGACTTTCATTATACCAACACATGGCCCAAAAGTTTCCTCTGTCATAAAACTCATATCATGATTAACGTCAATCAACACCTGGGGTACTAAATAATTTTTATGTTCATTAGGAAAATCGAATTTACTTTCATCAATCATTTTCTTTGCACCCTTGCCAATAGCGTTATTCATTTGATTTATAATAAAATCAGCGGCTGATAATTTGACAACTGGACCTAAATTAGTCTCTTTATTTAAAGGATTTCCAAGTTTGTAATTATGGGTTTTTAAAGCAAACAATTCTATGAAATTATTATAAATTTTTTCATCAACATAAATTCTTTCAATTCCACAACAAGATTGACCAGAATTAAAAAAAGACCCATCTACTAAATTCTCAATTGTTTTTTCTAAATCACAGTCGTGTCTTGCGTATGCTGGATCTTTACCACCTAGTTCTAAAGCCATATCTATGAACTTGGTGTGTGTTGCTCTTTGCACATCATACCCAGCTTTTACTGAGCCAGTAAATGACACAAAGTTAATTCGTTTATCAGAAACTACTTTTAATCCATCTTCATGATTTAAATGTAGATAATTAAAAACATCTTTAGGCAAAGTTTTTTTTGCTGACTCGTATAGCTGTTCAGCACACAAAGGTGTTTGTGCAGAGTGCTTTAGAATAACCGTATTTCCAGATGCCATAGCGGGAATTATAGAATTAACAGCAACAAGATAGGGGTAGTTCCAAGGTGCAATAACAAATACTAATCCAAGAGCTCTTCTTTTAATATAACTTTTGAAATTGCCATCTTTACTGACATCAATATTTTCTAATTTTTTTTCTGCAATTGACAACATGTAGTCAGCTCTTTCTTTAAAACCATTTAATTCACTTTTCGTTTGTGAAATAGGTCTGCCCACTTGTCTAGTCAGTTCTTCACTTATCAAGTTACCTTTAGATAAAAAATCTTCAACAAAATTTGATAATAGCCTAACTCTCTCTTTCACCTCTAGTTCGGCCCAAGTTTTTTGAGCTTTCATTGAATTATCTATAGTTTGTTCAATTTTGTCTGAATGATATTCTCTTTCAACATAGATAGTATTATCAATAGGTGTAATAGTTTTTTGCATAATTAATTTAGTTAAAATTTATTAAGAAAATGATATACATCATATAATTTCATATAACACTAAATTTTATTATGCAAAAATATAACTGGAATTACCCAACAACAATGTGGGTAGGTAAAAATAGAATAAATGATATTGCGATGGCTTGTGAAGGTTTAGGTATTACTAAACCATTACTAGTTACAGATAAAGGTTTAGCAGAAACCGAAATAGTAAAAAATACTATATCAATACTAAAAGAAAAAAATATAAGCACGAAATTATATTCAAATGTTGTTGGAAACCCAACTGGCAACAATGTTAACGAAGGTGTAGAAAGTTTCAAAAAAAATAATTGTGATGGGGTAATTGCTTTTGGAGGTGGAAGTGGCCTAGATGTTGGTAAAGCAGTTGCATTTATGTCAGGTCAAACACTTCCCATTTGGGATTTTGAAGATGTAGGTGATAATTGGATGAAAGCAAATGCAGAAAAAATTGCACCCATTATTGCAGTTCCTACTACCGCAGGAACAGGCTCAGAAACAGGTCGCGCATCTGTAATTTTAAATGAAGAAACTGGTGTCAAAAATATTATTTTTCATCCAAAATTTTTACCTTCTATTGTAATTTTAGATCCAGTTTTAACAGTTGGACTTCCATCTAAATTAACTGCCGCAACTGGCATGGATGCACTTGCTCATAATCTTGAAGCTTACTGTGCTCCTGGTTATCATCCAATGGCTGATGGTATTGCTTTAGAAGGTATTAGAATAATAAATGAATGGTTATTAGAAGCTGTTAATAATGGTTCAAACATTGAAGCACGACAAAATATGTTAACAGCAGCTAGTATGGGATCAACTGCTTTTCAAAAGGGTTTAGGAGCGATTCACTCATTAAGCCATCCTGTGAATGCTTTAAATAATATTCATCATGGTTTATCAAATGCAATATTTATGCCTTACGTTTTAACTTACAACAAAGATGCAATAGAAAAAAAAATAATTAAGATATGTGATTACTTGGAATTTAAAGACTGCTCTTTTAATAGTTTTATTCAATGGGTATTGGATTTAAGAAAAAAACTAGACATGCCGCACAAATTATCAGAAGTGATAGATGAGAAAGATTTTGATATTGATAGACTATCAAAAATGGCATTGGCCGACCCATCTACTGGTGGTAATCCAAAAAAATTGACTGAAAATGATATGAAGATAATGTACCAACATAGTATGACTGGTAAATTGTTTTAAATAATGGATTTAAATATTTTAATCGTTGAAGGAAATATTAAAGAAGATAGTGAATTTTTTATTAAAGCCGCTGGGGCCTCTGCAGCAGATAATTTAAAAAACTTAATTTTAAAAATAGAACCGACAATAAATATAGAAATCATTAATCCTGGTCATGATAATGAGACAGCCAATGCTATAAAAAATATGAGCAAATATAATGGTATAGTTTTTACTGGTGGGGCAATGAGACTAAATGATATGACAGATATAATTAAAAAACATATCAATTTTGCATCAAATTGTTTTAATCATAAAAATAAGATTTTAGCAATTTGTTGGGGATTACAAGTTTGTTCAACGGCAGCAGGGGGTAAAGTAAACCCTGGAAAAAATGGTGCGCATATTGGAATTGCATCAAACGTGGTTATAAATAACGAAGGTCAGAAACATTTTATCTACAAAGATAAAAAAAATATTTTTACATCACCAGCATTTAATTTTGATGAAGTAAGTGATCTACCAAAGGATGCTATTCTTTTATCAAGTGATAAAGTTAATAATGTAATGGGTGTAATCTTTAATGCGGGAAATTCTGAGGTAATCGGCTTACAATATCATCCTGATTATGAGTATTTTCAAATGCTCAATCTTATTGCTGGCCGTAAAGAAAGGTTATTCAATAATAAAGATTTTTTAAGTGAGGATGAGTATCAGAAACACATTTCATATATTAAATCTGAAAACGAATTATTAAATTTTAAAGATAGAACATGTGAAGTCAGAAATTGGCTTCATTATATAAAGAATTAACTTTAAAATAGTCCTTCAATCTCACCATCTTTATTTAACTTAATAGAGTCAGCAGCTGGAACTCTTGGAAGTCCAGGCATTGTCATAATAGCCCCACAAACAACAACTATAAATTCTGCACCAGAAGAAAGCCTTATTTCTCTAACTGGTAATGCATGACCTGTTGGTGCACCTTTAAGACTGGGATCAGTTGAAAAACTATATTGAGTTTTTGCAATACAAATTGGTAATTCACCATAACCAGCTTCTTCAAAACTTTTAAGTTGATCTCTAATTTTTGTATCAGCGATAACCTCATCTGCTCTGTAAATCTCTTTTGCAATTGTCTCTATCTTTTTAAATAAAGGTATTTTGCTCTCGTATAAAAACTTAAATTTTGCTTCATTTTTTTCACATAAATCAGCAACATGAGCCGCTAGTTCCTTTATTCCTTCACCACCGTTTGCCCAGTGAGTACAAAGACTTGCCTTAACTCCCAATCCATCACAAAATTCAATTAAAGCTTTTACTTCATTATCAGTATCTTTAATAAAATGGTTAACTGCAATAGCAACAGGTAACCCAAATTTTTTTATATTTTCAATATGTCTTTCAAGATTAATCAATCCTTTTTTTAGAGCTTCTACATTTTCATTTTTCAGATCATCTTTGGCAACCCCACCATGCATTTTTAATGCTCTAATTGTTGCAACAATTACTACACAGCTCGGTTTAAGATTTGATTTTCTACATTTTATATCAAGAAATTTTTCTGCACCAAGATCAGCACCAAACCCTGCTTCAGTCACCACATAGTCAGCAAGCTTTAGTCCTGTTTTTGTAGCAATTACAGAGTTGCATCCATGAGCAATGTTTGCAAATGGACCACCATGAATAATCGCAGGATTATTTTCTAAAGTTTGAGTTACATTAGGTCTAATAGCATCTTTTAATAATACAGTCATTGGACCTTGAGCTTTCAAATCTTTTGCATAAACAGGTTTTCTATCTCTCGTGTACGCTATTGTAATATTCCCTATTCTTTTTTCTAGATCTTCTAAATCATTCGATAAACAAAAGATCGCCATGATCTCTGATGCAACAGTTATATCAAATCCATCTTCCCGAGGAAATCCATTTGCGATACCACCTAAATTAATATTTATTTCTCTCAAAGAACGATCATTCATGTCCATTACTCTTTTCCAAACAATTCTTCTAACATCTATATCTAATTTATTTCCCCAATAGATATGATTATCAATTAAAGCTGATAGAAGATTGTGTGCAGAGGTTATTGCATGAAAGTCTCCAGTAAAATGTAAGTTAATTTGTTCCATAGGAACAACCTGGGCGTATCCACCACCTGCGGCCCCACCTTTCATTCCAAACGATGGACCAAGACTTGGTTCCCTTAAACAAACTATAGATTTTTTTCCAATTTTATTTAAGCCATCATTTAATCCGACTGATGTAGTAGTTTTACCTTCTCCTGCAGGAGTAGGAGTGATTGCTGTAACTAAGATTAATTTACCATCTGGTTTATCTTTTAAAGTGTCTAGATATTCTAAATTAATTTTTGCAATGTGTCTTCCCATAGGACTGAAAGCAGCACTTTCATCAGGTACATTTATTTTTGCTAAAATATCATTTATAGGTTGCATTTTAGCTTCCCTAGCTATTTGAATATCTGATTTAACATCGCTCATTTAAAATCCTAAAGTTATTAATTTATAATGATGACTTCTTATCCTTTTTTGCGATCTTTGGAAACTTCTAAAAAATATATATAAAAAAAATAAGAACTATTTATATTCTTTGAGATAAAAATAACTGATGCAAAAATATTCAATTTTTAATCTTATTAAAAACGCTTTTTCAGGTCATCAAAACTGGGATCTAGCCTGGAAAGATCCTACTCCAAAAAAAGAATATGATGTTGTAATCATTGGAGGTGGTGGTCATGGTTTAGCAACTGCATATTATCTAGCAAAAGAACATAACATTACCAATGTAGCCATAATCGAAAAAGGATGGATTGGTGGGGGAAATGTTGGGCGTAATACTACTATTATAAGATCAAATTACATGCACGATGATAATGCGTTATTTAGTGAGTTTGGAATGGATCTGTGGAGAAAGATGAGCCAAGATTTAAACTACAACGTAATGTTTTCTCCAAGAGGAATTATTAATCTTGCACACTCAGATGCACAAATGAATGTTTATGCAAGAAGAGGAAATTCAATGAGATTGAATGGAATTGATGCAGTTCTACTAAATAGAGAGCAAGTAAAAGAAATTATACCAATGGCAGATTTTTCTGAAAATGTAAGATTTCCAATTTTTGGTGGCCTGATGCAGCCAAGTGCAGGAACCGCAAGACATGATGCTGTAGCTTGGGGTTATGCAAGACAAGCTGATTCAATGGGAGTTGATATAATTCAAAATTGTGAAGTAACAGGGTTTGATGTTGTTGGTGGAAAAATTAATGGAGTAAGAACTTCAAGAGGTGACATTAAAGTTAAAAAAATTGGACTATGTGTTGCGGGAAGCACAAATATTTTAGCAGAAAAACTAAATATGACATTACCAGTTGAAACTCATCTTCTTCAAGCGTGTGTCTCAGAGCCAGTAAAACCAATTTTAGATAGAGTTGTTACTTTTGGAGCTGGACACTTTTATATAAGTCAATCTGACAAAGGTGAAATGGTAATGGGTGGTGATTTAGATGGATACAACAGTTATGCACAAAGAGGTAATTTACCAACTTTACAACATGTTCTTACAGAAGGAATTGCGATGATGCCATTTTTAAGTAAATTAAAAATGCTTAGAACTTGGGGTGGAATAATGGATATGTCAATGGATGGTTCGCCAATCATTGATAAAACACATATTGAAGGTTTGTATTTAAATTGTGGATGGTGTTATGGTGGATTTAAAGCAACTCCTGTATCGGGTTGGACATTTGCCCATACAATTGCGCAAGATAGAGTTCATAAATTAAATGCTGGTTATAGTTTAAATAGATTTAATACAGGCCATCTTCTTGATGAAAAGGGACTTGGTACAAAAACTTGGATTTCATAAATGCTTTTTATTAAATGTCCCCACTGTGGAATGAGATCTCAAAATGAATTTTCTTACGGTGGAGATGCAACAGTAAAAAGACCAGAGCTTGATAAAGAAATATCTGATCAAGATTGGGATAACTTTGTCTATAATAGAAAAAGTCTTAGAGGAAAACATTGGGAATTATGGCAACATTTGTCAGGTTGTAGACAATGGATAAAGGTTGAGAGAGACACAGCTACCCATGAAATTTTTAATAGCCTTAAAGCTAATGAGGAAATTTCATAATGTCACAAAGATATAGATTAGATAATATTGGTTTAATCAATAGAGACAAGAAACTCTTATTCAAATTTAATGGTGTTACTTATAATGGATATGAAGGTGACACTCTTGCTTCAGCCTTAATAGCTAACGGTGTCCATTTAGTGGGTAGAAGTTTTAAATATCACAGACCCAGAGGTTTTTTTGGAGCAGGGGTTGATGAACCGTATGCAATCGTACAATTGTATAGAAACGGTGAAACAGAACCCAATATTAAAGCGACAGAACAAGAGCTTTTTGAAGGATTGGAAGCAACAAGTGTAAACTGTTGGCCTAGTGTTAACTTTGATATTGGTGCTATAAATAATTTCTTAAAGATTTTTCTTCCAGCTGGTTTTTACTATAAGACTTTCATGTGGCCTAAAAGCTTTTGGTATAAAGTTTATGAGCCATTTATTAGAAAAGCAGCAGGACTTGGTGTTACATCTACCAAGCATGACAAAGAAAGATATGAGCATAAATATGAATATTGTGATTTATTAATTGCAGGTTCAGGACCATCTGGTTTAGCAAGTGCATATGCTGCAGCAAAAAATGGTGCAAGAGTTATTTTAGCTGAAGATAAAGCCAGACATGGGGGAACATTACTAACCAGCGATGTAAACATAGGAAATCAATCAGGTAAGGAATGGGCTGATGAAATAATCTCAGAGCTTAAAGAAATGCCTAACGTAATTGTTAAAAATAGATCTCAAGTGTTTGGTTACTATGATCACAACATGTTGGTGATGTCTGAGAGAATTAGTGATCATCTTCCAAAAACAAAAGAATTTCATCCAAAACAAAGACTTTGGTACATTAGAGCAAAAGAAGTTTTGATTTCTTCAGGTTCAATTGAAAGACCAATAGTTTTTGGTAATAACGATACACCAGGTGTAATGCTTTCATCAGCAGCAAAAGAATATCTTAAAGTCTATGGGGTATTAGTTGGAAGAAATCCATTGATATTTACAAATAATGATAGTGGTTATGAAACTGCAATTGAGTTTAAAAAGAATGGAGTTGACCCAGTCATTTTAGATACAAGAAAAGATCCACAATCTGAAATAATTGATGAAGCAAAAAATTTAGGGATAAATATTAAATTTTCTTATGTAGTGGTTGCTGCTCAAGGATATAAAAAAGTAAAATCAGCTGATATTGCCAAAATTTCAGATGATAAGGAACAGCTTGGAACAATTGAAAATATCAAATGTGACTGCATATGTGTCTCGGGTTTTTGGACACCTACTATTCATTTGGCCTCACAATCAGGAAATAAAACAAAATTTAACGAAGATATTGATGCATTTGTCCCTGGAACTTCAAAACAAAATGAAAAAACCTTAGGGGCTGCAAACGGAACTTATACATTAGATGAAACACTAAAAAGTTCTTTTGAGGCTGGTCATAAACTTTCAAAAAAAATTACAAATAATGATAATAATATTTCTTTTCCAAACGTTATTGAAAAAAAATCAACAACCCATGATAAGTTTTGGTGCGTACCGCTACCTGAAGGAAAAAATTATAAAAGATTTTTAGATTTTCAAAATGATGTTTCTGTTTCTGATGTTGAAATAGCGCTTAAAGAAGGGTATCGATCAATTGAACATGTTAAAAGGTATACAACTCTTGGAATGGCAACAGACCAAGGTAAAACAAGTAATCTAAACGGTTTACAATTAGTATCTAAAATTGAAAATAAAGTAGTACCAAATGTTGGTCACACAACTTTTAGGCCGCCATACACACCAGTTTCAATAGGTGCAATTGTTGGAAGAGAAGTTGGAAAACACTCAAAACCAACAAGAAAATCACCAATGCATTCATGGCATGTAAATAACAATGCAGTTTTTGTTGATGCAGGTGTTTGGTTAAGACCAAGATATTATAAGCAAGGAAATGAAAATTTATTTGAAGGATCAAAAAGAGAAGCAAAAAATGTAAGAACTAATGTTGGAGTTTGTGACGTAACCACATTAGGTAAAATAGACATTAAAGGACCAGATGCAGCAGAGTTACTGAATAGAGTTTATACAAATGCGTGGTTAAAGTTACCAGTTGGTAAAGCAAGATATGGTGTGATGTTGAGGGAAGATGGAATAGTTATGGACGACGGAACAACCACTAGAATTTCTGAAAATCATTATCACATGACAACTACTACTGCTCAAGCTTGGAAATGTTCTTTCACATTTAGAGTATTATTTGCAATTAGTATGGCCAGAGTTAAATGTAAATGTAGTTTCAACTACAGAACAATGGGCAGGAGCTGCAATAGCTGGACCGAAGTCTAGAGATTTGTTGCAAAAATTATTTCCAAATTCTGATGTCTCCAATGAAGGTTTGCCATTTATGGGTTATATGGAAGGAGATTTGTTTGGTGTAAAAGCAAGAATTTTTAGAATTTCGTTTTCAGGTGAGCTTGCATATGAAGTAAATGTCGAGTCTGATAATGGAAACTTTATGTGGGAAAAAATTATGGAAGTTGGTCAAGAATTTAAAATTCAACCTTATGGAACAGAAGCATTATCAACACTTAGAATTGAAATGGGACACGTTGCTGGATCCGAACTAGATGGAAGAACAATACCTTATGATAATTCTTTAGAGGGACTATTAAGTAAAAAGAAAGATTTTATCGGAAAAAGATCCTTAAATAGAAAAGCATTTACTGCTGATGACAGACAAAAAGTTGTTGGAGTTGTTCCTATAGATAAAAAAACAAGTATTCCAGAGGGTTCACACTTAGTCAAAGACTCAAATGCACCACTCCCAAATCCAAAATTAGGTTACATCTCAGCATCTTGCTGGAGTGTTGAACATGATAATCCATTTTCTTTAGCCATACTAAAAAATGGAAAAAATATGATTGGTGAAAAGTTATTTGTAATGTCACCACTTAAAAATAAAGTAATTCCAGTTGAGATAGTTTCTTCACACTATGTTGATCCAAAAGGTGAAAGGGTTAGATCGTGAGTTTAAAATCAGCTTTAGCAAATATTCATTCAGAAGGTCAATTTGGTGATTATGAAAGTAAAAATGAAAATGATGTTTTAAAAATCTCTGAGATAAAAAATTTATTAATAGTTCAAATAGTTCAGTATAAAAACTCTATAATTTCAATTGAAAGTATTGATATAGATGGTTTAAAATTAAAAGAGGAACCACTAAGTGTATCAAATAATAATGATACAAGAATTTTATGGAATGGACCAAAAAATTGGCTTTTGGTTTCAAATAAAAAAGATTTACTTACAAATATTTTACAAAATTTTAAAGAAACAGATTTTGCCATAACAGATTTGTCTCATTCAAAAGCTATAATCGAAATACAAGGTCAAGAAGTAAAAGAAGTTTTAAAGAAAGGATGTCCCTTTAATTTTAATATAGTGGAAAAAAATAAATCAATAAATTCTACTTATAATGGAATAGCACTTACAATTGATATGATAGACGACAACCCTGATAAAGTTAGATTATTTGCTTTAAGAAGTTTTGGAGAGTCTTTGTATCACTCCATTACTGATGCATCGTTAGAGTTTGGTTATAAATCTCTGTAACATTAAAATATTTTATTAAAAATCTTTAATCTCTCGTTGCAATATAAACACCAATTGAGGTGATTAAAAATCCAATTAAATCTAAATTAGTCAAATTTTCATTTAAGAATAACCACGCCATAAAAGCCGAAGTAGCTGGGATTAAAAAAAATATTGAAACAGTTTTACTGGCTGAATTATTTTTTATTAGAAACATCAATATTGTAAAAGCACCAAATGATACTAAAATTATTTGATGACTTATTGCAATTAAAAAAGTTTGTGTAAAATCAATATAAGGATCAACAAATAAAAATATTATTAATAAGTGAAACACACATCCACCTAGCGCTTGATATGTGTTACTCACGGATAGAGGTAAATTATTACTTAATTTTTTTTGCCACAAAGTAGAAAATGTAATTGCAACTAATGCTATAATTGTTGCAACTAATCCAGCTGTTGGTATTTTAGACCCAATATCAAAACCTAAAACAAGTGCTGCACCAACAAATCCCAATAAAACACCTACCCACTGTTTTATAGAAACCTTTTCATTTAAAATAGGTCCGCTTAAAGCATTTGTAAGAATTGGTTGTAGAGTTACTATTAATGCCGCAATTCCTGTCGGCATACCAATTGAAATCGAATAAAAAACACCTCCAAGATAAAAACCATGAAAAAGAACTCCACTAAAAAAAGATTCAAAAAAATTTTTTTTTCTAACAAAAATTTTTTCTTTTGAATAAAGAGAAAATAAAAAAAATCCAAAAGCTACCAGGGCAAATCTAAAAGCAAGGGCCGAAAATGGATCACTATTATCAATTATTGGTTTTGTAGTAATGAAAGCTGAGGACCATAATAAAATAAATATTAATGGAAAAATTTTTATCATTTTTGGTTTATAGTTTAAAATTAGATTTTATCTCATAAAAATACCTAAATTGAACTATTTCTAGCTTGAGTTGTATTAACAGATATGTATTAATTATTTAATTTTATGAAATTTTTAAAAATATTTTTTATAATTTTTTCTCTTATCTTTTTAAATGGCTGTCTACAAACTACTGCTATGTTAGGACCTGGAATAACTGTTGCGACTACGGGAAATGTTTTACAAGCAGGGTTTCAATATGGCGCAAATACAGTCATTGAAAATGAAACAGGTAAAAATACCCTTGAACATTTTAAGAGTGCTTTAGATAGTCAGAAGAAAAACAAAAAATTTAAAGAAAAATTTACCAATCTTGTTGAAAAAAAATTTGAACTTACAAGAAAAAAACTGAAATTAAATTAATCTAAAATATTAAGAGTTATCAAATTATTTTGCTTGGTTTCTTTGCACCACATTTCAAAGCTTTCACAAACTCTCCAAAGATGATCAAATGCTCTTTGAGATATTTCTAATGGAAAATGACTTTTAGTGTAATAAAGTTTTGGTATTTTCATCAAAAATTTAACCATAGAGTCTTTTTGGATTTCTAAAAGTCTAATAGTTTCATCGTTAATTTTCTTACCAGTAATTTTGTCTACATAATTATTAGTCTTTAGCTCTAAAAACCATTTATCGTGAAATTCTCCTGAGCTAATTAAATCATAATCTTTTGTTGTCATGAAAACTTCAAATGCTTGGATATTAGACATTTCAGGGTTTTCTTTTTTAATTTTTGTTACCTTAGAATAAATTAATTCAGCAACTCTTAAGACATAAGGTTTGTCATTATCAACTGACATAAATTATCTTTTATGTTTAGCCATTGCAGAATTTGCAAGTATTAAATTAGGATCTAAAAAAATTTTAGAGGATCTGACATTGTTAAAAGATTTATATGCAAATATTGCAATTGGAAGCTCTGTACATCCTAATATAATTTTTTTACATTTCATTTTGATCAATTCATTAATTGCAGGTTGTATTGTCTCTGCTGCAGCCTTCACATTACCCATCTTGACTAATTTTATGGCCTTATTCACTGATTTTTTTTGAAGGTTTCGGGATGGTTGAATTAAATTATAATCTTTATTAAAAATCTTATCATAAACACCAGTTTTCAATGTTCCTTCAGTGGCCAATAAGCCAATTTTTGAATTTTTCTTACAATTTTTTTTTGTAAATTTAAAAACTTCTTTTGGCATATTTATAATTGTAATATTGATTTTCTTTTGTAAATCATCAAACCAATAATGCGCCGTATTGCATGGAATAACAATAAATTTACATTTATTTTTTTCAAGTAATCTGCATCCTTGAAGTAAACTTTTTAAAACGTTTTGATATTTTTTTTTACTTGTGTTGTTAGAAGATCTATTTGATAAATTTTTAGTTTGTACCCCAATGGACTCTGGTCTACCTGGTATATTGGATTTGTTGTAAAGAATGAATAAAGGGTATTCTTGATCAATTTTTCCTCTATTTAATACTGCAAGCTTGTTGCAAAAATCCAAACCTGCTTGTGTTCCCATTCCCCCTAAGATTCCGATCATATTTTTTGAATAATTAATATTAGATTGATTTATTTATACCTCTCATAAAAACAATAAGTAGGCAACCATTTTTAGTATGAGAGTTGTGTTCTGTGCCAGGTTCAAAAGTTACAAAGTCACCTTTCTTAAATACTTTGCCATCTGCATCCTGAAGCTCGCCTTCAATTACATAAAACTCTTCATAACCTTGATGAATATGAGGCAAACTTTTAGCACCGGCATCCATTTTTAGTATGTAAGTGCCAAACCCTCCATTACTTTTATCATAACTTAATTTGTGCCAGCTCATTCCTTCGACTGGTTTGCCATAATTGTCAAATGGCTGGAAATTTAAATCGTTTATATTTTTAATGAATCTTTCACTCATATTAATAATACCTACTGTACTATTAATTAATCTATTTGAAAATTGTGTTTAAAGCTTGATTTTATTTTTTGGTATTGGCTAAAACAAATTATTTAAAACTCTAGTTTTAAAATTATTATCTCAGCCAATAGGAAGTGTGAATATTATGCAGTTTTTAAGTTAACTGCTGAAGGACCTTTAGGACCATCTTCAACATCGAAAGTCAAAGCTTGACCCTCATCTAAACCGTTCATACCAGCATCTCTTACTGCTGAAACATGTACAAACACATCTTTTTCTTTGTCTTCTCTTTCAATAAAACCAAAACCTTTGGTTGGATTGAACCATTTTACTTTTCCTTGTAGACTCATATTTATCTTCTTACTTTTCGTTATATTTATTTATTACTTATAATTAAGTAATTCTGGCTTTGTTTAGATTTATTTGGGTTTTGTCAACTAAATTGATTAGAGAATAATTACTTTATATAGACTTTGTTAGATAAACAGAATTTATATCCTTTTTATAATGAGCAAAAGGATCACATGTTTCAAAACCACACTGTTTAAATAGTTTTCTAGCAGGCTTAAAAAATTCACCCGCACCAGTTTCTATACTTAGTTTTTTGATATCTAGCTTTTTTGCTTCGCTAATTAAATGGTTAATTACATTAACTCCATTACCCATTCTTCTAAAATTGTCATGAATTCTAATTGATTTAAATTCTCCATGATCTTTTTCTAAAAATTTTAAAGCTCCACATCCCATCAACATTTCATCTTGCCACAAACTCCAAAATTTTATTGATTTGTCTTTTAATCCAGTAATATCCAATACATGAGCGCTTCCCTCAGGCGAAGCAGCTCTTAATTCAACGAAATGTTTTGTAAGCAGTTCATGAACTTCTGGATTATCAAAATTACCTTCTATTGATTTTAACATTTATATTAAAGTTGTAATATGACCCATCTTTCTTTTCTCTTTTATTTCTTTTTTTAAATAGTCAAAAAAGAATTCATTGTCGCTGAATTTAGGGAATTTTCTATAATTTGTTATTTGATCGCCAATTAAATTAACCATAGTTGCATTTGATATCTTTTTTAAAGGTATTTGTTCTAAACCACAAACTGCTCTAACATGGTTTTCGAATTGACTAACATTATATGCGTTAATTGTAAGATGACCAGAATTATGAACTCTTGGAGCAATTTCATTAACGTATAAATTGTCATTTCTATCAATAAAGAATTCTACACACAATGTTCCAACATATTTAAGTTCTTCAGCAATTGACATAGCCCAATCTTTAGATTGATCATAAATTTTTTTATCTATATCTGCAGGAATTTTTGAAAATTTTAATATTTGATCTTCGTGCTTATTTTCTATTGGCTCATAAATTTCATATTTTTGATCGTTAAATCTTGTAATGATAATTGAAATCTCTTTTTTCAATTTAACTAATTTTTCTAGAATATAACCTTTTGAATAATCAATATTTAATGAATTGAAATCTTCAACTGTATTAACTGGATGTTGGCCTTTACCATCATATCCAAGAGTAGTTGTTTTTAAAATACCAGGCAAAAGATCTTCAAGAGCTTCTATTTCAGACTTATTTTCTACTGAAGCATATCTAGTTGTTCTAATATTCAAATTATTTACAAAATCTTTTTCTGCCAATCTATGCTGGATAAGTCTGTTGACGGAAGGTTTTGGTAAAACAGGTTTTAATTTGTTAATTTCGCTTAATGTTTTAAATGGGATATTTTCAAATTCATAAGTTACATAATTCACTAAATTTACAAACTTAATAACCTTTTCTTTGTCGTTGTAATTACCTGATATAAATTCATCACAAAAATTTTGTGCAGGTGCATCAGGGTCATCACAATAAATAACAGTTTTGATATTTAGTTTCTTAGCTGAAATAGCAAGCATACTACCAAGCTGACCACCTCCAATAATACCAAGAGTTATATTAGACATTTTTATTCAGGTTTTTTTTTAACAGCTTTTGTTTGTGACAATCTAAAATTATTTAAATTTTTTTTAACAACAGGGTTGGTATTTGCAATTATAGACGCAGCTAATAAGGCTGCATTTATTGCTCCATCTTCACCTATAGCTAGTGCTCCAACAGGAATACCTTTTGGCATTTGAGCAATTGATAGCAAACTGTCTAATCCTTTAAGTTTTTTACTCTCTATTGGAACGCCTAAAACCGTCAAAGGAGTTAACGCAGCAATCATACCTGGTAAATGAGCAGATCCACCCGCCCCAGCAATAATAACACCAATATTATTTTTCTCAGCAGCAGAAGCGTATTCATACATTCTTTTAGGAGTTCTATGGGCTGATATAATTTTTGTTTCAAAAGAAACTCCAATTTTTTTTAGTGTTTTTTCAGCAAGTTGCATGGTTTTATAGTCAGATTGACTACCCATTATTATTGAAACTTTTAAAGGTTTATTTTTTTTCATGAAGAATACTAAAAGTCTTATTTCAAAATTAGCTTAAAATTTCAATAAAATTAATAGTATTTAAAAACCATTTTGATTAAAGTTACTCATAATATGAATTTTAAAATTGACAATCTACAATACTGTAATTGGTCTAGAAAAATTTTTGAATATAATAGATCTGCAGGACTAGATGCGGTCCACGTAACAATTGTTTATCACGAAGATTATCATGAACTTTTAGAAGAAATTAAGAAATGGGAAATACTTTTTTCAGAAAACTCTGACTTAATATTCCTTGGAAGAGACTATAAAGATATTGAAAAAGCAAATTCTGAAAAAAAAACAGCAATTTTTTTTGGTTTTCAAAACTGCTCACCAATTGAAGATGATATCAATTTAGTTGAAAAGGTTTATGATCTAGGGTGTAGATTCATGCAGCTTACCTATAATAACCAATCATTACTTGCAACGGGCTGTTATGAAAAAATAGATAGTGGAGTTACAAATTTTGGCCGTGAAGCAATAAAAGAAATGAATAGGGTAGGTGTAGTTGTTGACATGTCTCATTCTGCAGAAAAAAGTACATTTGATGCAATTGAATTAAGTGAAAAACCAATAGCAATCACTCATGCAAATCCTGCATTTTGGCATGCTGCAAAAAGAAATAAATCTAATGATCTTTTAAAAGCATTAAGTGAAAGTGGTGGTATGTTGGGGCTATCTTTATATCCTCATCATTTAAAAGATAACACTAATTGCACAATTGAGAGTTTTTGTGAGATGGTTGCTAGAACAGCTGAAATTATGGATTTAAAAAATATTGGTATAGGTTCAGATCTTTGTTTGGATCAACCAGATACTGTAGTTGAATGGATGAGAAATGGAACTTGGTCTAAAAGTAAAAATTATGGAGAAGGATCTAAAAATAAACCTGGTTTTCCAAAACAACCAGAATGGTTTGAAGATGCTAGAGGATTTAAAAATATTGAAAATGGCCTTAAAAAGATAGGATTTTCAGATAGTGAGACATATGGAATACTAGGAAACAACTGGTATAATTTTTATAAATCAATCTAGTTATGAAAATTGAATTAAGAGATCCAAATACAATAATGAAATTGTCAAGGTTAGGATCGTTTCATCAATCAAAATTATCGTTTTTAAGAAGTTTTTTAAGTGAATTCAAAGACTGGGATTATAAAAGAGATTTATTTAATCTTGACCAAAATGGTTATGGGGAAGCGGTATATTCATTTAAAAAAAAAGACAGAGTTTATTCGTTAGTTTGTTTTGCTAACGAAATTAAAGACGAAGAAAGGTCAGACAGAGTAATAGCTACAAAATGGGATGCGGCATTTACATTGCATGATGGTGTTCCAAGCAAAGACGATATTAAAAGATTAAAAGACGAAGTTCCCAAACAGGAAGTAGGGAGACTTACGTTTAAAGAGTTAACTCTTTCAAGAGCCAACAAATCAGTAAGAGTTTTTAACCATGTTGTAGAAAGTCTAAGTGAGGGTAAACAACCTGATGTAAACTTATTATCTAAAGTTGGTTATTTGTATAGAACCACAGCAGTTTATGGATCTGGTAAATTTGGACTTGCTGATAGATTTAGAATTAAAAATAGAGAGGAAATTAATGGTCCTTTCAGATTAGAGATGATGTTAGTTTACCTTGTAAGACAATTTACTTTTGATCAGGTAAATTATGTTGCGCATTGCAAAAACCCAAAAAAAGCAGTGAAATTAGATAAGAAAATTTGTAAAAATTTAGGTATTGGTAACTCAACAGGCCTTGGCATGGCTCCTTTTATAGTCAATCATCCAACATTGTTAAATAATTGGATCCTTAGCAGAGAAATGGCATTAAAAGAAATTAGAGAAATAAAAATTGTTGAAAATGAGGATAGTGAACTTTTTATAGATTGTGTGAAAAAATCTATAAAAAATATTACTAGCTGGAATACAGATAGTGAGTATCAACAAAAAAAAATTAACTTACTCCTCAAGAATGTTGAAAAATTTATAAATTACATTGAAAATAATTTTGATTTTAAAACTGAATATCCATTTAATGAAATATATTTGTGGTTAGAGCAAAACACTTGTGAAGAATGTATAGAATATATCGTTTCTATAATGATGGAACCCTATAACAATATTATAAACCCTTTAGTTAGCAATATGAGCTCTGATGAAGATAAGTACTTTAACATTCCAACTAATCGAACAGTGCAAGAATTAAGAGACATTATTGAAATTAAATATCCAAATATTTTAGATATTAATTTTGATCAAAAAGAAAATCATCAAAATTTCTGGTTTATTTCTAAAAATAAAGAAGAACCTAGGTTAGCGGATAGATTTGAGGAACATGGATCTGAGCTTGAGCAGCCACTTGCTGTCGCAAGAGATATAAAAAAACTTTATGAAAAATTATTGTCTGAAAAAAATAATACATCTATTGCTGAATTTTTATCCTTAAACTCAGAATTAAGACACGTTGTTAGAAGAGCCTTTATAATAGAAAAATTTCCATATTCGGAAATTCAAGATAATACAATTGGTAAAAATATTGTCCCTATTGATATGTTGAGGCTTAAATTGTCTTTTTTTGGTGCATTAAAGTTTGATCCAAGATCAGATAAATGGTTAAGAATTTGCATGTTCCAAGGCGCACCATTGCCAGATGAATTAAAAAACTACGATGAGCAATGGGTATATAAAACTAATAATTAATTATGAGATCTTTAAGTGAAATTGAAACTGCAACTAAAAGAGCAAGTAGAGCAGTTGGTTTCTCGTGGGGAAATTCTGAAGAGGTAGGAAAATCTATACGATTATTAGAGATGTTTGGATTGCAAGGAATTAAAAATTTAAATTATTATTATAAAGAGAAAGATAAAAAAAATTTCGAAGAATTAAATTTAATTAGCGAAAAAAACGAACCTTCTTCAGAAGCTTTCTGCCCAATTATACTTGGCATTAGTTTTTTGGATCAAATTAAATTGATAGAAAATTTTGAGACAATTAAATTTAAGAAAATTGCACATCCAATTATATTTTTATCATTTTTAAGCAGAGCATCAGAAATAAGTGGAAAAAAAATATATATTAAATTTGATCAAAATGAAATTTTGATGAATTTAAATGTAAATATTTCTTCAAATATTTTTAATAAAGAGTTTCCTAAATTCGCAAATGAAATTGAGATCAAATTTATTAATAACCAAGATAATTTCACAGATTCAGAGTGGAATAGCTTGTATAAATTAGCTGAAAATACTTTTGTTGAAGAAAGTGATAGTTTAAAACAAGGTGCCGCTGGGGCAGGACTCACAGATAATGACTGATAAATCAGAGCAAAAATATAATGAAGAAATTGCTAAAGAATTAAATAATATTTGTGAAGAATGTAAGAAAGAAGATGAAAGTGTTTCTCAAAATTTAATTTTGACTAGTTATAAACTGTGTTCATCCTGTAAAGTTTCTAAAACTATTTTTCCAATTTAGCTGATCTGATTTACTGGCAGCATATTCATTCTACTCATTACAAAAGAAATAGACAAGAATGCTATTATCAAAAAAGATAAAAATACTATTCCAAACGATTTTATATTAGATTTCAATCCTAATATTTGTTTGGTAGAGATAATTAATCCTGCAAAAATCCAAAATTGTGTAAGAAAAATGATTGGTATCATCATGTTGGGAGTTACTGCAAAAAATCTAAGTAAACCAGGAGCATGAGCAAATCCAACTGCAGTTAAAACTTTTTTAAAAGGAACTTTTGTTTTTTTTTCTGGAAAAAGTTTAACGCCAATTACATAAATAAAGATTGCCCAAACTAACCAAGTTATAATTGATGTAAGTCCTGACATAGCAACTGCAGTTTTAATGACTGTGTTTGCGGCTACAGCACCAGCAATTCCGTCTAAGATCATTATAAGTCCAGCAAAATAAACTGAAGCTTCTCCAAAGTTTTTATTATCTGTATAAAGAGACTTATCTAATTTAATTGATTTAAAAACTATATTTAAAAATTCACCAAACATTAATCTTTATTTTTTTTATTCTTTTGTGCTTTATATGAAACTATTAGTGGGAATATTATTAAAGCAATCGCAATAATAATGCAAATTACGATTAAAAAACTTTTAGTCATTGAGAAAATGGGGGGAGCTTTAATAAAGCTCCCCCAAAATAGATTTAGCCTTTTACAACTTCTCTTGTATTTGCGTTGAAAGACTCTTTAAATGGAATATCCACTACTACTGCATCAACAGGTGTTCCTGGTGTGTCAGAGTATTTTTCAGGTAGATGAACTTTAAATTTAGTTCCAACAGTACCTTTTGGAAAGCCATTAGAGTTTAATGTTCCATCAAATGGCACATATCCCATAGCAATGTTTTGTTTTTTCTCTGGGTGATACCAAGGAGAGGTGATAAATCCAACTGGATCTCCACCATTCTCAGGTGACACTAGCCAAAAATCAGGAGCATACTCTTCAATTGGTTTTCCACCTAATTCAAGTCCAACTAATTGAAGCTTGTAAGGTTTTTTACCATCTTTAAGTTCTGCACCCATCTTTTCTAAAGCAGCTTTACCAACATAATCACCTTTTTTGTTCCATTCACCTTTTCCAGATAATGAAACTTGGTAACCTAGGTTACACTGAAACGGATTGTGTTGAGCATCCATATCTTGACCCCATGAAAGAATCCCTGCTTGAATTCTTCTATGGTGAGCAGGAGCAATAACCATTAGGCTATGTTTTTTACCTGCATCAAGAACAGCATTCCACATATCCTCAGCATATAAAGTAGAGTCTCTTAAGTATATTTCATACCCAGCTTCTCCAGAGAAACCAGATTGTGAAATGACACAACTTCTTCCACCCACCTTAACTTCTGCCAAACCGTAGAAAGGCATATTGTCGAAATCAACTTGATCCCCACAAAGGTCTTTCATTAAAGCTTTTGATTTTGGTCCTTGTATTTGTACTGGACTGACATCAATCTCTTCAATCGTACAATCAAATCTTCCATCAGCATTTACCCCTTGAAGGTACATACCAATATCAGAGTCTGATAAAGAGAACCAGAATTCATCTTCAGAAATTCTAAGAAGAATTGGATCATTTAAAACTCCACCATATGCATTACACAAGATTACATATCTTGCTCTCATAGGAGAAATTTTTGTTGCATCTCTAGTTATTACATAGTCAGTAAATTTTTCTGCATCCGGACCCTTAACTCTGATTTGTCTTTCAACAGCAACGTTCCACATAGTAACGTGATTTACAATTGCATCATACTCAACCATTGCTCCACCATCTTCTGGTTTTACATATCCTCTTGGGTGATAAATCCGATTATAAACTGTTGCTCTCCAGCAACCTGCCTGCATTGATAAATGCCAATAAGGTGATTTTCTTACTCTTGTTGAGATAAGCATTTCAACTTTAGTTGGCCCACTTTGTCTTAAATTGTATGGTACTGCACGATCTGATTGATCAACTGTAGTAGCATGTTTTAACTTAGTATAGTCAAACTCATTAGACATAACTATTCTCCTTCAACCACTTGTTTGTTTCCTTCAAGCCGCCGAATGTATAAATGTGGAAGTTATCAGTATGTGATTTAACTTTCCCAATTAAATCATTAGGGTCTTTAGGTTTCAATAAATCTAACGCCTTAGTAAAATTAGACTTAAGAAAGTTAATGGAATTTTTCGCCCCGACAATATTAGCAAATTTTATTAAGCTAGATATTTTCATCGGCCCAGTAATTCCAACATGCACTGGTACGCTTTGTTTAGAAATGAAATCAACAATAGGTTGACTATCTAATAACCATTGGGTTACTATGTAATCAGCATAAGGCTTCTTATCCATCATTGCTTTTTCTAAATTTTGTTCTGGTATATCTGGACTTCCTTCAGGATGACCTGCAATACCAATTTTAATTCCTTCAAAAAAACCTGTTTCTAAAATTTGATATGAGCTATCAAACTTTCCAATTGGCTCTCTACTACCTCCAATTACTAAAGCTTGCTTAACTCCTTGATCTTTACATCTTGAAACATAATCTTTTAATTCATCTTCATTGTTAATTGATCTAGCTGGAAAGTGTGGAACTGGATTAAAACCTTTTTTTACAAGGTCTCCCGATTTATTGGCAGTTTCTTTATAATCACCACCTGGTAACATTGTAACATAAACATCCTTCACAGGAGGTAAAGTTTCTAGGTCAGTGTGTGGACCAATTTCCAATGAAAAATTCATTTTTTCCCGATCATTATCTTATTTGAAAAAGCTGTCAAAGAAATTCAACATGTTCCAAAATGGAAATTTGTTGCCAAAAATTATGGCCATGGTAGTTTTTTTTATGGACCAAAATCTTAAAAATAATTCTCTCTCAAAAATCTTGGATATTAAGAAATTGATGAATGTGGACAAATCTATTGAGACTGCAAATGGGCTTCCAAACGAATGCTACACCAATGAGCAATATTTAGAATATGAAAGGGATAAGATTTTTTGTGATAAATGGACAGTAATAGGAGTGGGTAGCTCAATACCTAATGCTGGAGATGCCAAACCATACAATCTACTCGGGATTCCTTTGATGATAGTTAGAGACAGAGATCTTAATATTAGAGTATTCCACAATGTCTGCAGCCATAGAGGTTTCAAGCTTATAGACAAACCATGCACTTTAAAGAATGTAATTAGATGCCCTTATCATTCCTGGTCATATGACTTTACTGGAAACTTGGTAGCTACCCCTCATATAGGAGGTTTAAATATTCATAATTCAGATCAATTTAAAAAGAATCAGAGCAATCTAAAAGAAATTAGATCTAATATATGGATGGATATTATTTTTGTTAATATTAATTCAAATGAAATTGAATTTGAAGAATATATCAATCCACTTGAACAAAGATGGACTAAATTCATTAATCATGAAGATCAAAAATTATTAATTCATTCCAAAGACCATGGTTCATTTGATTTAGAAGTTAAATGTAATTGGAAGTTTGCAATTGAGAATTATTGTGAAAGTTATCATTTACCAACTATTCACCCAGAACTAAACAAAGTATCAAATATTAATGATCATTATCATATTCAAGGGTTACCAAATCGATTTGCGGGACAAGGAAGTGAGAAATACGAGCAACCAGTTAAAGGAAATAACAAATTTGATACATTTAAAAACTGGGAAAAAAAATCACTCAAAAATTCTGAATATATTGCACTTTTCCCAAATGTAATGATTGGATTGCACTTGGATCATTTTTATGTATTTTGGCTGGAACCACTTGCAACAAATAAAACTAAAGAACATATGCAAATGTATTATGTTGGTGAAAATAGCGCTAATGGACAAGAGCTTAAAGAATTAAGAAAAGAAAATGCAAGATTTTGGAAGGATGTTATGTTGGAAGATATAAGTGCAATAGAAGGAATGCAGAAAGGAAGAGGTTCACCAGTTTATAACGGTGGAAACTTTTCACCAGTTATGGATCAACCAACTCATCAATTTCATAAATGGGTAGCAAATAGTTTATTATAAAGATGAAAATTATTTTAATAATGGGCCTACCTGGCTCAGGAAAAACAACATTAGCTGAAGAATTAGCACCATTGCTTAATGCAAAAAGATTAAATGCAGATGAAGTTAGAAAAGAAGCTAATGATTGGGATTTTTCTGTTGAGGGAAGAAAAAGACAAGCAAAAAGGATGGCAGGCTTTGCAATAAAGTTAAAAGAGAGAGGAAATTTTGTTGTAGCAGATTTTATTTGCCCAACACCTGAAGCAAGAGAATTATTTGCTGCAGATTTTGTTGTTTGGGTTGATACTATTAAAGAAGGAAGATTTGATGACACTAATAAAATGTTTGTTAAACCTGATAAGTTTAACTTTCATGTGACCACACAAGATGCTAAAAATTGGGCACCAAAAATATTAAAGGAGATAAAATAATGGCTCACGAATGGGATAATAAAAAACCAACTGCACAAATGCTAGGAAGATGGCAACCATTTCATGATGGTCATTACACTTTATTTAAAGAAATTGTAAAAAAAACTGGTCAAGTTTGTATTCAAATTAGAGATGTTCAAGGAGTTGATGACAATCCTTTTGATTTTGAAACAGTTAAAAAAAATATTGAAGACAAGCTAAATCCTGAATTTGAAGGTCAATTTAAAGTAATGCTTGTGCCAAATATCACCAACATTTGTTATGGACGTGGTGTTGGTTACAAAATTGAAGAAATTGAACTTTCGAAAGAAATTCAGGAAATCTCAGCTACTAAAATTAGAGCTAAGATGAGAGAAGAAGGAAAATTGGAATAAATTTTAATGAACGATAGATTAAAAACTATTGTAGATTTAGAAAATTATCCAATTCACGATCTATCTTCCAGCAAGATACAAGCAATAATTAAAAAATGTAAAGACGATTTAGAGCAGTTTAGCTGCTCTACTATTCCAAATTTTATTTTACCAAAGTCAATTGAGACTATGAATTTTGAATTAGAAAAAAAAATTGATAAAGTTTTTATGTCTAAAAAAAGTATTAATCCATATCTTAACTCTAAGGATGATCCTTTTTTATCTCCAAACCATCCCAAAAGAACTTTTTTAGAGAGAGACAATGGATATTTAAACTCAGATCTTTTTGACAACGGCTCTGAAATGAAATTTTTATACGAGCAGGAAGAACTTTTAAAATTTGTATCCGCTTGTCTAGGGATCTCACCAATATATAGATGGGCAGATCCATTAGCTTGTCATGCTTACAATGTAATGAGGTCGGAAGGAATTCTTCCTTGGCATTTTGATAGCTGTGAATTTACACTCAGTATAATGATACAAAAACCTGATGAGGGCGGAATTTTTGAATATTGTCCATTTATTAGAGAGCCAGGAAAAGAAAATTTTGATGAAGTTAAAAAAGTACTAGATGGTGACAGAACAAAGGTTCGACAATTAAAATTAGAACCTGGAGATTTACAAATATTTAAGGGTAGATTTACACTGCATAGAGTTACAAAAGTAAAAGGAAATAAACCAAGATATCTTTGTATACCAGCTTATGTATTGGATCCTTGGAGAGTTAACACTCCCGAACATTCAGAAGCTATTTATGGAAAAGTTCTACCAATTCATATAGAAAGAAATCAAGCTAGATCTGATGGTTTAGCTGATTGATATGATAAGTAATATTAAGATAAAAAAAATAACCAATGAAATTGCATCAATTATTATTGATGAGCAAAAAACATATAACTCTTTATCGTTTAAAAATTTAACAGATTTACTTAAAGCTTTTAAAAAACTTGATGCTGATAAACAATTAAAAGTTATTATTTTAGAAGGCGCTGGTAAAGGCTTTAGTGCAGGACACAATTTAAAAGAAGTTAGAGGATTAAACAAAAGAGATAAGTACCAAAAGTTATTTAATCTTTGTTCAAAAGTAATGCTTCAAATTGTTGAGGGAAGAAAGCCAGTAATTGCAAAGATTCATGGAGCTGCTTTTGCTGCTGGATGTCAATTAGTTGCAAGCTGTGATTTAGCTTACAGTGCCAATGATGCTTTGTTTGCTACTCCTGGTGTTAATATAGGGTTATTTTGTAGTACTCCGATGGTTGCTGTTAGTAGAAAAATTAATAGAAAACCAATGATGAAGATGTTGTTGACTGGAGAACCTATTAAAGCAAATTATGCAAAAGAAATTGGATTAATTAATGATTGTTATTCAAAATCAAAATTAGACAATGAGGTACTAAAAGTTGCAAAAACTATTGCCTCAAAATCAAATTTAACAATTAAGATCGGTAAACAAGCTTTTTATAAACAATTAGAAATGCCATTAAACAAAGCTTATGCATATACAAGTAAAATGATGACTGTAAATATGATGGCAATGGATGCTAAAGAGGGAATATCTGCTTTTTTAGAGAAACGAAAACCAAAATGGAAAAACAAATAATGAAAAACAAAAAAAATATTTTAATCATTATCTTTATTATTTCAGGAATGTATTTTGCTTTGAGTTTTAAAGAACACAATCTCAAAAGAGCTGTAGATGCATGTTTAGCTGGAAGTCAAAAATTATCAGAGTCAAAGATTACAGATTTAAAAGAAGCTCGAAAATTTTGTGAAGATCAGATAAAAAAAAATAAATAATTTATGTCTGAGATCAAGGATATTCTCACAAAATATAAAACTATTGCAATGATAGGTGTGAGTAAAAATCCCAGCAAACCATCAACTATAGTTATGAAATATATGCAAAAATATGGATACAAAGTTATTCCAGTTAACCCAAGAGCTAAAGGTGAAAAAATTTTGGGTGAGGAAGTGTTTGAAAAAATTACAGATATAAAAGAACCAGTTGATATAGTTGATGTTTTTAGACCTTCTAAAGAAGTATTTACCATTGCAGAAGACACTGTAAAGATTGGAGCAAAAGTTTTGTGGTTACAACTAGGTATAAAAGATGAGAATGCAAAAGAGTTAGTTGAGAAAAATGATATTGAATATATAGAAAATAAATGTACTAAAATGGAATACCAGAAACATTTTTTAAAAATTAGACAAGCATTCCCAGTTTTGAACAATTAAATGAATATAGTAAATTTTACACCTGTTACAGCAACTCTTGGAGGCATACTCATTGGCTTAGCCGTTGGGGTATTTTTTTTATTTAATGGTCGACTAGTAGGTATAAGTGGAATAGCTGCCAATGCTCTAACTAATAAAGATAATAGATTTGATAACATATTATTTTTATTAGGTTTGGTAATTGGACCAATTCTTTATAGTTTGTTTGCTAATAACGAAATTAAAATCACAATTTCAAACTCTTTTATTTTGTTAATAATTGCAGGTCTTTTAGTTGGAATTGGAACTAGAATAAGTGGTGGCTGCACAAGTGGTCATGGCATTAGTGGTTGTGGAAGATTTTCACTTAGATCAATTGTTGCAACTGTAACTTTTATGATTGTTGGAATATTAACAGTACTAGTAAAAAGTTTTATATGAATAAATTAGTTTCATTAATTTCAGGAATTGTTTTTGGTATTGGGCTAGTTATTTCAGAAATGATTAATCCTGAAAAAGTTTTAGGTTTTTTGGATTTGTTTGGAAACTGGGATCCTTCTTTGGCTTTTGTTATGATTGGTGCTTTAATAGTATCCTCACCACTATTTCATATAATCAAAAAAAAAGAAAAACCAATATTTGCTAAAAATTTTAACTATTCAAATAACAAAAGTATTAATAATAAACTTATTTTAGGATCAGCAATATTTGGCGCTGGATGGGGATTAATTGGGTTATGTCCTGGACCAGCAATATCATCCATTGCACTCTCAGATATTCACTCAATAACATTTGTTATAGCAATGTTTTCAGGTTTTTATTTAGTAAAGTTAATTAACTTTGATAATTAAAATTCATGAGTAAAAAAATATTTTTAGTTTATGGGCATTATAATGATAAATCTTTTAATGCCGCAATAAGAGATACCTTTATAAAAACAGCTGAAGAAAAAGGGAACAAAGTTGATGTTGTCGATTTGTATAAAGAGAAATTTGATCCAGTTTTTGCAGGTGAAGAACCTGGTGAAGATGTTTTAAACCATCGCCAAAGAATTGAAGAGTGCGATACAATTGTTTTAATTGCACCAATTTGGAATTTTAGGATGCCAGCAATAGTTGAAGGTTGGATAGATAAAGTATTAGCACCACCTTGGGCGTTTAGATTTAAACAGTTGTGGGGTAACTATGGTTATCCGATTGGAAATTTGAGACAAAAAAAAGCAATTATTTTTTGCACTTATGGATCTCCAAGATTAGCAATTACGACTTTTTTTTTAAATCTTCCTATTAGAAGACTAAAAAGAGGAGTATTTCATATGTGTGGCATATATAACATTGTTTATAGAAGATATTTTGCAGTACCATTTGTTAGTGATGCAAAAAGACAAGAATTTTTAGATGATGTTAAAAAGACTGCCATTGATATTTAAAGTTTTAGTTTTACTCTTAATCACAATTTCAATATCTAGAGCAGAAATATTAAAGCCAAGTAGTAATATTAGTCCTAAAGAAGTGGTTAAAATTCAGCTAACAGGCCTTCAGAAAAATGACCTTAAATTTAAAGACAGCGGTATAGAGCAAACATGGAATTTTGCCCACCCAAACAACAAAAAGGTTACTGGTCCCCTAGGTAATTTTAAAAGGATGTTAAAGGGCAACTCCTATGAGATGATGATTAATCATTTGAGTCACACAATTACCCAGCTTGGAAGTAGCGATATATGGGCTCAATTTGAGGTAGTTATTTTAGATAAAAATAAAATCTATCATAAGTTCAATTGGCAGGTTGAAAAGTATACTGAAGAGGGCGAACTTAAAGACTGTTGGTTGACGAGCATGGTCTCAAATCCGATCCCACTAGGGAGTTCAATTTAATTATCCACAGATACAATTTTGTTTCGTTATTTCAAAAAATTTAGTAGGAATCGCGAATGAAAACAAAAACTAAAGTTGTAGTAGTTGGCGGTGGAGTAGTAGGTGTTAGTGCTCTTTACCATTTAGCAAAAAAAGGTTGGTCAGATGTTGTTCTTGTTGAAAGAAAAGAATTAACATCAGGATCTACTTGGCACGCAGCAGGATTATTACCTTTATTTAATATGAGTTATTCAGTTGGACAACTTCATAAATACGCGGTTGATCTTTATAAAAAATTAGAAGAAGAAACTGGAAAAAATGTTGGCTTTAGTGTTGTATCAAATATTCGTTTAGCAAGTACTAAAGATAGAATGGATGAGTATCATCAGTATGCTGGTGTAGCTCAAACTATTGGCGTCGATGTAAAATTTTTAACACCAGATCAAGTAAAAGAAATTTGGCCTTTGTGTCATACAGATGATTTAGTTGGTGCGATCCAACACCCAGAAGATGGATATATTCAGCCTGCTGATTTAACACAAGCAATGGCAACGGGTGCAAGAAATCTAGGTGCAGAGATTTATAGAAACACAAGTGTACTTTCAATGAAGCAAACTAAAGATGGTTGGGTTGTTGAAACTGACAAAGGTTCTATAGAGTGCGAACATATTATTTCTTGTTCAGGAAACTTTGCAAGACAAACTGGTAAAATGGTAGGCTTAGATATTCCTGTTATTCCAGTTGAGCATCAATACATTGTAACCGAACCACATCCTGAAATTCAAAAAAGAAAAAAAGATGGCTTACCAGAAATGGGAGTTCTAAGGGATAGTGATAACAGATGGTACATGAGAGAAGAAGCAGGTGGATTAATTTTAGGTCCATACGAAGATGGTGCGCCAGCTTGTTATGTTAATGGTCCCTCAAAAGATTCAGAGTATGAATTGTTTCAAGAAGATTTAGATAGATTAGCACCACACATAGAAGGAGCAATTCACCGTGTTCCTGCGTTTGGAGAAGTCGGTGTTAAAAAAGTTTATAACGGTGCAATTTGTTATACACCAGATGGCAATCCAATTGTTGGACCTGCGTGGGGATTAAAAAACTTTTGGATTAACGAAGGACATAGTTTTGGAATTACCGCAGCAGGTGGAGCAGGATGGCAATTAGCTGAATGGATTGTTGATGGTGAACCAACTATTGATATGCTTGGTGTTGAGCCTAGACGTTATGGAGATTACGCAACTAAGTCCTATTTAAAAGCTAAAAATGAAGAAGCTTATAGTCATGTGTTTATTACACATTACCCTGATGAAGAAAGACCAGCTGCAAGACCTTTAAGAACATCTCCTTGTTATGAAAGAATGAAAGATCTAGGGGCAGTTTTTGGACAAAAATTTGGTTGGGAAAGACCTAATTTTTTTGCAACAGATGGTATGGAGCAAAAAGATGACTGGTCGTTTAGAAGATCTAAGTGGTTTGAGGCCATTAAGAAAGAATGTCAAAATGTAAAAGACAATGTTGGTCTTTTAGATATGACTGCATTTGCAAAATGCAGAATTAAAGGTCCAAAAGCTGAGGAATTTTTAGATCATTTAGTAGCAAATAAACTGCCAAAAAAAATTGGAAGAATTGGTTTGTGTCATGCCCTTAATACCAAGGGTGGGGTTCATTCAGAATTTACAATTATGAGAGAGTCTGAAAATAGTTTCTATTTAGTATCTGCTGGAGCAAACTTAAGATTAGATCATGATTGGATTAAAAAATGGATGCCAGATGAAGGTGTTACCTTTGAAGATCTAACTAACAGCACAGGTGTGCTGGTTGTAGCAGGTCCTAAATCAAGAGAGTTATTGCAAAAAGTATCTACTGATGATTTTTCAAATGAGAATTTTAAATGGTTAACAGCACAAAATGTCGATGTTGGATATGCTCCTGTTAATGCCATGAGAGTAAATTTTGTTGGTGAGCTAGGTTGGGAGCTTCATCATCCAATTGAATATCAAAATCATATTTTTGATAAATTAATGGAAGCTGGAAAAGATCTAGGTATTAAACCTTTTGGTATAAGAGCAATGAACAGCTTAAGATTAGAAAAATCATACAAACTAGTTGGTACTGAACTTTCAATTGAATATTCGCCGTACGAATCTGGGTTAGATAGATTTGTTCATCCTAATAAAGGAAGCTTTATTGGTCTAGAGGCTCTTAATAAATGGAGAGAGAAAGGTTTTGATAACAAACTTATTACTCTTGAAATTCACAATACTAAAGACGCAGATGTTTTGGGAAATAACCCAATTTATAAAGATAACAAAGTTGTTGGAAGAGCAACAGGTGGTGAATTTGGTTTTAGATTAGATAAATCTATTGCCCTTGCTATGGTTAAACCAGAGCATGCTAATGTAGGCGACAAATTACAAGTTGATATTTTGGGTGAAATGTATGAGGCTACTGTTTTAGATGAGAGCCCGTACGATTCTGAAAATAATTTATTGAGAGCTTAATGAAAATTTTAGTCGCTGTTAAAAGAGTTATTGATTACAACGTTCAAATACGTGTAAAAGAAGATGGTACAGGTGTTGTAACTGAGAACGTTAAGATGTCAACAAATCCACCAGATGATAATGCAATCGAAGAAGCAGTAAAGATTAAAGAAAGTGGAAAAGCAACAGAAGTAATTGCTGTAACTGTTGGTGAAGAAAAATCTCAGGAAACTGTCAGAAAAGCACTAGCTGTTGGAGCTGATAGAGGAATTCATGTCAAAGCAGAAGGCATAATAGAACCCATTGCTGTTTCAAAAATTTTACAAAAAATTGTTGAGAAAGAAAAACCAGATTTAGTCTTTATGGGTAAACAAGCAATTGATGATGATTGCAATCAAACAGGACAAATGTTGAGTGCATTATTAAATTGGCCTCAAGCAACTTTTGCCTCAAAAATTGAAGTTAAAGATGGAAAATTAGAAGTTATTAGAGAAATTGATGAAGGTTTAGAAACTATCGAAATCAATACTCCAGCCATCGTAACCTGCGACTTAAGATTAAATGAACCAAGATACGCTTCATTGCCAAATATAATGAAAGCAAAGAAAAAACCAATTGAACAAATGAATGCATCAGATTTAGGAGTTGATACCGCACCTAAAATACAACAGATAAAAGTCGAAGAACCCCCTAAGCGTAAAGCTGGAATTAAGGTTTCAAGTGTTGCTGAATTAGTTCAAAAATTAAAAAATGAGGCAAAGGTAATATAATGTCAGTATTATTAATAGTAGAGCACAACAATAAAGAGCTTAAATCTTTTACTTTAAATGCTGTTACAGCAGCATCTCAAATTGATACCGATGTTCACGCATTAGTTATTGGAAATAATTGTAGTGATGCTGCAAAAGCTGCCTCAGAACTACCCTTGGTTAAAAAAGTAATCACAGTTGAAGCTGCTCATTATGAAAATTTTTTAGCAGAAAATTTTGCTCCAGTTGTTACAAAACTTGCAGATAATTATTCTCATATAGTTTGTTCAGCAAATACATTTGGTAAAAATTTAATGCCAAGAATAGCTGCTAAATTAGATACATCACAAGTTAGTGATATTATTAAAGTAGAGTCCCAAGACACTTTTGTTAGACCTATTTATGCAGGAAATGCTTTTGCGACTATTAAAAGTTCTGATGCAAAAAAATGTATTACTATTAGACCAACTTCTTTTGATCCATGTGAAAACTCAGGGGGATCAGCACCAATTGAAGCTGCTGAAGCGGGAGAAGAGTTTTCGTTAACAAAATTTGTTAAAAGAGAAGAAGTTAAATCAGATAGACCCGAACTTGGCACAGCAAGAATAGTAGTGTCAGGTGGAAGAGGAATGCAAAGTGGAGACAACTTTAAATTAATCACTTCTATTGCAGACAAATTAAATGCAGCAATAGGAGCTTCAAGAGCAGCGGTTGATGCAGGATATATTAGTAATGACCACCAAGTTGGTCAAACAGGTAAAGTAGTTGTTCCAGATTTATATATTGCCGTTGGGATTTCAGGAGCTATTCAACATTTAGCAGGCATGAAAGAGAGCAAAGTAATTGTTGCAATTAATAAAGATGGAGAAGCTCCAATTTTTAGCGTTGCAGATTATGGTTTAGAAGCAGACCTATTTGAAGCTTTGCCACAGTTCCTAGAAGAGCTGAACAAATTAAACACTATACAAAAATAATTCTTAAAGATAAAAATATCATATGGCTAGAGAGTCGATGGAATATGATGTTGTAATTATTGGAGGAGGTCCCTCTGGATTATCTACAGCAATTAAACTCAAACAACTTGATCCAAATTTAAACGTTTGCTTATTAGAAAAAGCATCAGAGATTGGTGCGCATATCTTAAGTGGTAATGTTTTTGAAACACGAGCATTAGATGAACTCTTACCAAATTGGAAAGAACTTAATTCACCGATTAAAACTAAAGTTTCAAAAGAAAAATTTTTATTTTTAGGTAAAACAAAATCATTAAGCTGGCCAACCTGGTTGCTTCCTAAGGTTCAACAAAATCATAACAATTATATCATTAGTTTAGCAAATTTATGCAGATGGCTTGCAGAACAAGCAGAGACCTTAGGCGTTGAAATATTTCCAGGATTTCCAGCGAGTGAAATTTTATATAACGAAGATGGATCTGTTAAAGGTGTCGCGACCCAAGATATGGGTATTGATAAAGAAGGTAATCAAAAAGATAGTTTTGAGCCTGGTATAGAATTATTAGGAAAAGTAACTGTATTTGCAGAGGGTTGTAGAGGTCACTTAGGAAAACAATTAATTGAAAAATTTAATCTCTCAAAAAATAAAGATCCCCAACAGTATGGAATTGGGTTTAAAGAAATTTGGGAAATAGAAGATAAAAATCATGAAGAAGGAATGGTAATGCATACTGCGGGATGGCCATTAGACAATAATACTTATGGAGGTAGCTTCATATATCACGCTGAAAATAAGCAAGTATTTTTAGGATATGTTATTGGCTTAGACTATAAAAACCCCTATCTTTCCCCATACGATGAGTTTCAACGATTTAAAACCCATCCAGCAATTAAAAAAATAGTTGAAGGAGGAAAAAGGATTTCTTATGGAGCGCGTGCATTAATCGAAGGAGGCCTTCAAAGTTTACCTCAAATGTTTATGCCAGGTGCATTATTAGTTGGTTGTGATGCAGGAACATTAAATATGCCGAAAATTAAGGGTTCTCATACAGCAATGAAGAGTGGAATGATTGCTGCTGAAACAATATTTGAAAATATTAAAGAAAATAAAAACTTATCAATTTATGAGGAAAAATTTAAAAAAAGCTGGGTTTATGAAGAACTTCATGCGGCTCGTAATGTAAAACCAAGTTTTAGTTGGGGTTTAATACTTGGAATAATTTTTACAGGAATTGATCAAATTTTATTTAAAGGAAAGTTACCTTTTACTTTAAAACACAAGCATGCTGATCACGAAACTTTAAGACCAGCAAATGAGATGCCAAAAATTGATTATCCAAAATATGATAATGTTGTTACCTTTGATAAAACAAGTTCTGTTTATCTAACTGGCACAAATCATACAGAAAACCAACCTGTTCATTTAAAACTTAAAGATCCTAATTTACCAATTAGTTATACTTTAGAAAAATTTGATGAACCTGCTCAAAGATATTGTCCAGCAGGTGTTTATGAAGTTCAAAAAGAAAATGATGTTAATAAATTTGTAATTAATTCTCAAAACTGTATTCACTGTAAAACTTGTGATATTAAAGAGCCATCTCAAAATATTACTTGGGTGACACCGGAAGGTAGTGGCGGGCCTAAATATGGAAATATGTAGTTTAAGATAAATCTATTGCAAACTTTTTTAAAGTTTCAATAGGCACATGTTTTAAAGTATTTTTATGAGTTCTTTTCAAAAATACTGGGCAACCTTTACCAGCTTCAACTGCTTTTGCATACCAACTTGCACAAACACACCATCCATCACCATCTTTTAAACCAGGAAATCCAAATTCAGGGTGAGGAGTGATTAAATCATTACCTGCAACTTTTAACCATTCTAAAAATTCAGTTGTAACTTTTGCACAAACAGTGTGAATACCATGATCATTATCATCTGTATTACAACAACCATCCCGATACCAGCCTGTTAAAGGATTATTAGAGCACTCTTCTAGATCCTCACCTAGAACATTTTTTTGTTTATCACTCATTTAAATTTTTGTTGGATTGGGCTGACCTTTGTAAACTTCTTCTGGATTAAAAGATTTTTCTTTTTCCTCAAACTTCATCTTTATTTCTCGACCATTATCTATTGGCCCCATCGGAATAGATCTATAAAAACATGATCTATATCCTACATGACAACTTGAGCCATCCCCAATATCAACTGTCATCCAAACAGAATCTTGATCATCATCAATTCTCAGCTCAGTTACCTTTTGAGTAAACCCACTAGTTTTGCCTTTATGCCAAATGGCTTTTCTTGATCTACTAAAATAATGAGCTTCTTTTGTCTCGATTGTTTTTTTTAAAGCCTCAACATTCATATACCCGTGCATTAAAACGTCCCTTGTTTTAGAACACATAGTAATTACAGGAATTAGACCATCATTATCAAATTTAGGGGATAGAAGATTTCCCTCTTCAATTTCTAGGACATTTTCTCTTTTTTTGAACATATGCATTGATTATTTAGCACATATCTCGATATATTAAATATTTTAAAATTAAGTAATTACTGTATAAAAAGGCGCTATGAAATTAGTAAAAGATACTGACAACAAAAATTTAGAAACTAATAAAGTTTCAGATAAAGAAGCAGAAGAAGCTTTTAAAACCATATTAGCTTGGATGGGTGAAGATCCAAGTCGTGAGGGTTTATTAGAAACACCAAAAAGAGTTGTTAAAGCTTATAAAGAATATTTTGCTGGTTACAAAGAAGATCCAAACAAAATTTTAGACAAAACATTTGGAGATGTTGATGGATATGACGATATGGTTGTTCAAAAAAACATCTCTGTTCAAAGTCATTGCGAACATCATATGGCACCAATCATTGGTAAGGCTCATGTTGCTTACATTCCAAAAGAAAGAGTTGTTGGTTTAAGCAAGCTTGCAAGAGTAGTTGAAGTTTTTTCAAAAAGACTTCAAACTCAAGAGAGATTGACAATGCAAATCGCAAAAACATTAATGCAATCTTTGGATGCTAAGGGAGTTGCTGTAACAATTGACTCAACTCACCAATGTATGACCATGAGAGGTATTAAAAAGGAACAAGCATCAACTGTAACAAATTATTATTTGGGTCAATTTAAAGATGATCTAAGTTATCAAAATAGATATCTAAGATTTATTAGTATAGCAAAAGATTAAAGTGTCAGATCAATTTAAAGCATTAATCATCAATCAAGAGGGTGAAAGCTTTACAAGAGAAGTTAAATCAATTGATAAAAGTTTTTTAAAACATGGTGATGTAACTGTTAAAGTTGATTATTCATGTTTAAATTATAAAGATGCATTAATTTTAAATAACGGTGCAAAGTTAGTTAAAGAATTTCCTCATATACCAGGTATTGATTTTTCAGGAACAGTTGTTGAAAGTACAAATGATAAATTTAAAAAAGATGAAGAGGTAATCTTAACAGGTTGGAGAGTGGGAGAGATTTATTATGGTGGATTTTCACAATATGCAAAAGTAAGTGGAGATTTTTTGGTTAAAAAACCAAAAAACCTATCTTCAAAACAGTCAATGATTATGGGCACAGCAGGCTTGACTGCATTACTTTGTTGCTTTGCAATTAAAGCAAGAGAGGAATTATTATTAGGTGAAAAAGTAAAAGATGTATTGGTTACTGGTGCCTCAGGGGGTGTTGGAAGTATTGCTGTAATGATTTTATCAAAGTTTGGTTATGATGTAACAGCGGTAACAGGAAAAAAATCAAACGAGGATTATTTAAAATCAATAGGTGCAAAAACAGTTGTAAATAAAGACGATTTTGACAAAGATCCAAGACCACTAGACAAAGGTTGGTGGGATGGAGTAGTGGATACAGTGGGTGGAAAAATTTTAGCTAATGCATTAGCTCAAACAAAAGACAATGGAATTGTTGCTGCATGTGGAAATGCATCTGATTACAAATTAAATACAACAGTAATGCCATTTATAATTCGTGGAGTTAAATTATGGGGCATAAATTCGGTCACAGCATCAATCAAAAGAAGAGAATTTGTTTGGAATGAAGTTTCGAATGTAATTGATTTTGATAAACTTGAAGAGTCTATTAAAACAATTGGCCTAAATGAATTAACAGATATTTACTCTAAAATGCTAAAAGGAGAAACGTCAGGTAGATATTTAATTGATGTAAATAAATAATGGATTGGGACAAATTAAAAATTTTTCATGCTGTAGCTGAAGCAGGAAGTTTTACCAATGCGACTGTAAATCTTAATCTAAGTCAATCAGCAATAAGCAGACAAATTCAATCACTTGAACAAGATTTAAAAGTTCAATTGTTTGAAAGACATGCAAGGGGATTAACTCTTACAGAAAATGGCGAATATGTATTTAAGACAGCCCATGAAGTAATCAGCAAATTAAAAGAAGTTGAAACATCTTTAGGTGATCAGAAAAATAAGCCAACTGGAAAACTAACAATTACAACAGTAAGAAGTTTTGGAACACACTGGTTAACACCTAGAATTCAAGAGTTTATGAGGTTAAACCCTGAAATAGAAATTGAACTAGTTTTTGACGATAAAGAATTAGATTTAAGTACTCGTCAGGCAGATATTGGTATTTTTATGAGAAGACCAAAACAATTGAATTACATTCAAAAAAAATTAGTAGATATTAAATATTATATTTATGGATCTAATAAATATTTAGAAAAATTTGGTATGCCAAAAACTATTGCTGATTTAAATAAACATAATTTTATTTCTTTTGGAAAAGGTGCTCCTTCACCAGTTTATAATCCTGATTGGGCATTAAAACTTGGTATGCACGATGGAAAAAAAAGAAAAACAGTTATGAAGGTAAATAGTGTTATGGGTTTACTTTTAGCAGTAGAGTCTGGAGTTGGGTTAGCTGCTTTGCCTGAGTACTTGGTATCTAATTCATCTAACGTTATTAAAGTTTTACCTAAATCAGAAGGACCTATTACAGAGGCACATTTCGTATATCCTCAATCACTCAAAAATACTGCTAGAGTTCAAGCATTTAGAAACTTTTTGTTTAGTAAAATTGGTGATTGGAAATAATTACCACCTTTTATTCTTCCTATAAATTTAAGTTATAAAGAGCTTTACAACTGCGACAATATATGCGATTGATAATCATTCGCATTGAGAATAATTCTCAGTCGCAAATCAATAAGGGTAAAGAAAAGGATAAAATGAAAAAAATAACAATACTAGGAATAATTTTAACATTCTTTACCAATTTAAGTTTTGCTACTGAAGTAAATGTATTTAGCGCAAGACATTACGACTCAGATATTCAACTTTATGAAAAATTTACTGCTAAGACAGGTATTAAAGTAAACGTTGTATCAGGAAAAGATAAAGCTCTTCAAAAAAGAATAAGTGAGGAGGGAGCTGACTCTAAAGCTGATATTTATATTACAGCAGATGCAGGAAGATTAGGTGCATTTGATGCAAAAGGAATGTTTCAAAATTCAATGACTTCAGCAATCAAAGCTGCTGTTCCAAAAAACTTTAGATCTACTAACTGGACTGGTATAGCTAAGAGAGCAAGAATTATGTATTATTCTCCAGAAAGAGTTAATGCCAATGAATTAAATGGAATGAGTTACGAAGGCCTTGCCGATCCTAAATGGAAAGGTAGAATTGTTATAAGAAAGTCGAATAATATTTACAATCAATCACTTGTTGCATCATTGGTAAAAAATAATGGAAAAAAAGCTACTTGTGAATGGTCAAAAGGCATTGTTGCTAATATGGCTAGAGACTCTAAAGGAAATGATAGAGCTCAAATACTAGCAGTTGCTGCTGGAGAAGCTGACTTAGCTGTAGCTAATACTTATTATTTAGCTTTAATGCTATCTGGAAAAAAGGGAGCCGAACAACAAGCGGCAGCTAAAAAAGTATTACCATTTTTTCCAAATCAAAGTGATAGAGGAACTCACATGAATATTAGTGGTGGTGGAGTATTAAAAAATGCACCAAATCCAGAAAATGCAAAAAAACTTCTTGAGTTTTTATTAACTAAAGAAGCGCAAGAACACATTGTTAATAATACATTTGAATATCCAATGATTGATGGTGTTGAACCACATGATTTAGTAAAACAAATGGGTCTTGGTTTTAAACAAGATTTAAATACTAAAGTTGTTAATTATGGAAAAAATCAAGCAAAAGCATTGGAGTGCATGCTAGCTGCTAAGTGGAAGTAATTAATAATGGAAAAAAATTTATTTAATTTTAATAAAAATAATTCTTCTAATGCAAGTGGTTTACAAGTAGGTCAGATAACATGTGAACCATGTGCAAATGAGTGTAAAAAAATTGAAATTAAAATAAATAATAGAAAATTGTCTGATATAAAAAGTGAAGAGATTGATCATCTCATAAACGTTTTTAGCAAAAAAGATTAATTTTCAATAAAGTGAACATAATTTAATAGTTCTTACCCTTCTATTAATTATGTTCACTAAATAAAAAAAGGGTAAGTATGTATTTAAGAAAGATAAATATTTGGTATTTAACTTCGTTCTTTATTTCAATTGCTGTAGCAATACCGATTGTTACTGTATTTTCTAGCTTTTTTGATAGCACAAGCAATTATTCTGAGATTATCAAAAATACATTTCTTTACGATTATATATTCAATTCTATATCTCTTTTACTAGGGGTATTATTCCTAACTTTTATAATTGGGGTATCATGTGCTTACCTAGTTTCATTTTATAAATTTACAGGCTCAAATTTTTTTAAATGGGCATTGATTTTGTCTTTTGCAGTACCAGCTTATATTTATGCCTATTCTTTAACAGCCTTTTTTGAAAATTATGGAACAGCGTTTACAATTTTAAAAAGTTTGTTTGGAGAGGGTAATTATAATTCTCAAATACCAAAGTTTGATGGTATGGCAGGAGCAATAGTTGCAATTTCATTTTCTTTATTTGGATATGTTTATGTATTAACAAGAGCTTCTTTTCATTATCAGTCCCAAAATTTGATAGAACTTGGAAAAAATCTTGGTTTTAGCAAGAAAAAATCATTTTTTAAAATAATCTTACCATCTGCAAGACCTGCAATAGTTGCTGGATTGTCCCTTGTTGCAATGGAAACATTATCTGATTTCGGATCAGTATCATTCTTTGGAATATCTACTCTTACAACTGGAATTTATAATGCATGGATTTCATTTGATGACCTAGCGTTAGCAAATCAGTTATCTTTTTATCTATTAATTTTTATACTTGGATTATTTGTATTAGAAAATTTATCTAGAAAAAAAGCACAATATCATTCTCCTACAAAAGGAGGATTTAAGAAAAAATCATTAACAACTTTGCATGGTTACAAAGCTTTATTGGCTTTTTCTTTTTGTTTTTTAATTTTTTTTATAAGCTTTTTGTTTCCTGTCCTTCAAATGCTTTATTGGACAATTATTTTCCCAAAACATTTAATTGATTTAGATCTAATTAGTTTGTTTTCAAATACAATAATCTTAGTTTTGTTATCTAGTTTTGTTTTAATTAGTTTTGCATTTATTTCAAATTATGGAAATAGATTATCTAAAAGTAAGTTCTTAGAAATTTTAACTACTTTCTCGATCTCTGGTTATGCGATACCAGGAATAATCTTGGCTGTTGCATTTATCACTTTTATTTCATGGTTTGATGATAATGTTATTAGTTTTTTTGATTTCAAAAATATCAAATCTATTTTTATTGGATCAATTTTAGGCTTGGTCATAGTTTATTTCGTAAGATTTTATTCACTAGCAAGCAACGGGATTAAGTCTGGTTATTTAAAGATAAGTTATTCGATTGATGAAAGTGCTTATTTATTAGGATACTCAAAATTTAAAACTTTTAAAAATATCCATATACCTTACTTAAAAAATTCTATTCTATTGATTGGTATTTTGATTTCTATAGAGATTATAAAGGAGTTACCAATTACACTAATAATGAGACCGTTTAATTTTGAAACTTTTGCCACTCAAGCATACATTTACGCTTCTCAAGATTTACTTGAAAGCGCTGCAGCGCCATCGTTATTTCTTATTCTTATTGCAAGTTTCTTTATTTTAATTACATCTAGATATATTCTTAAGGATTAATTGGTATATGTCACAAAACTTTTTAGAAATTGAAAATGTTACTTTTGCAGCAAGTGACAAAAATAAGGTTAATAATGTTTCATTAAATATTGAGAATGAAGGAGATATTGTTTGCCTGCTAGGTCCATCAGGAATTGGTAAGACAACTATATTAAGAACTATAGCTGGTTTAGAGAAAATTCAATCAGGAAAAATTTCCTTAAAAAATAAAACTATTTCATCTAAAGATGTTCATGTTGAACCAGAAAATAGAAATATTTCACTAGCGTTTCAAGATAATTCACTTTTTCCACATTATAATGTTCTTCAAAACATTCAATTTGGAGCGGAAAGAAATAAAAAAAAGAAAAAAAGTTTAACTATTAACGAAGTTATAAAATTTCTTCATTTAGAGCATGTTAAAGATAAATTTCCTCATCAAATTAGTTCTGGAGAAGCCCAAAGAGCGGCATTAGCAAGAGCGTTACTTTCTAAACCAGATTTACTTTTATTAGATGAACCATTATCAAATGTAGATCAAAGTTTTAAAGAAGAAATTCAAGTTAAACTAAAACAGGTTTTGACTGATTTAAAAATTACCACAATTATAGTTACACATGATTCTTATGAAGCGTTTTATCTTGGAAGTAAATGTGGAATAATTTTAGATAGCCAATTAAAACAATATGATGACCCTTATAATGTTTATCATTTCCCAAACTCTGTAGAAGTTGTAAATTTTTTAAATAGAGGGATTTTAATTCCTGCAAAAGTTACTGGAGAAAATAGTCTAGAAAATAAAGATCTTGGAACAATAAATGGAAATTTCACTAAACATTATCCAAAAGGTTCTGATGTTCAATTATTATTACAGCCAGAAGATCTTGAGCATGACGATCGGAGTAATTTGAAGCTAGAGGTTGTAGATAGAAAATTTAGAGGCACCAACTTTATCTATACTTTAAAAACTGGAAGTGATTTGTTGATACCAGTTTTTGTACACTCCCACCATATGCACCAACATGAAGTTGATGAAAAATTTGGTATTAAGAGACCAATTAATATTGATCACATAGTTTGTTTTTAATAAAAGAGGCAGATGTTTTCAAAAAAACAGTTATTTGCGAAGGGGATGATGGATATTTCTCCACACATGCTGTCAGTAATTCCATTTGGAATTATTTGTGGGGCAATTGGAGTTGAACTTGGTTTTAGTCCATATTTAGTCTATGCAATGTCGATCATTATTTTTGGTGGAGCATCACAAATTGTATTTTTACAAGTACTTTCAGGAGGTGCATCTAGTTTAGTAGCTATTACATCTGTTGGAATTATTAATTCAAGACACTTATTATATGGAGCAGTTTTATCAGAATATCTTGACAAATTATCATTTATTAAAAAGTTATTAATTTCCTATTTTGTTGTGGATCAAGGATTTTCTGAATCTAATAAGTTTTTTAAAAAAAATAAAAATGAGCAGCACTTACATTACCATCTGATTGGAACAGGAGGTACGATGTGGGTTTGTTGGCAAATAGCAACACTTTCAGGTATTATTTTAGGATCATTTGTTCCTGAAGAACTTGGGTTAAAATTTACAATACCACTTACTTTTATAGCTATTGTTGTTCAAGATTTAAAAAAAATTGATCATTTAATTGTTATGATCACTTGTGGTTTAAGTTCTTTATTGTTTTTTGATGCTCCATTTAAATCTTATATAATAATCTCACCAGTTATTGCTTTAATTGTAGCTTCATTAATATTGAGGTTTAAAAAATGACTTGGATCTCAATTATCATTGCGGGAATATTAACTTATTTTACCAGAATGACTATGATTGCATTAATTGATAGAGACATGCTTGGAGATAAAATTAAAGCAGTATTAGAGTATGTTCCTTCAGCAGTATTTCCAGCAATAATATTTCCAGCAATTTTTATAAATGATTTTGGAACATTTGTTGAGATGAATGATCCTAAAATATTTGGAGCTATAGTTGCGGTAATTGTTGGTTATTTTTCAAAGAATATTATAGCAACTATTTTGTCTGGATTGATTTCTTATTGGTTTTTAATCTTTATTGTTTTTAGTTAGCACCTAATTGAATATTTTTGCTAACATTACTATCCATCATGTCTGGTTTAGATAGATTAAGGTTGGACATAATTTCAATATATTCATCAACGCTCTTTACTTGCAATCTAGGATTAAATCTTTTTTCATTACCAATAGTACTTACTTTTTCACCATTATAATCATGACCGGGGTAAAGAAGAGTTTCCTCTGGCAATTTTAAAAGTTTATCAAATATAGAATGGTAAGAGTCTTTTGAACTTCCATTTTGAAAATCTGTTCTGCCAGTTCCATTAATTAAAAGCGCGTCACCTGAAAAAAGATAATTATCTAACAAAAAACTATAACTTTCTGTTGTATGTCCTGGCGTATAAATGGATCTAATGTCTAAACCATCAATATTTATTAGTTCATTGTCTTTTACTTTGATTTCAACTGCATCAGCGGGGGTATGCTCTCCCATAAGTGTGACACAATTTGTGGCTTGTTTTAATTTAGAGGCACCTGTTACATGATCTGCATGAATGTGTGTATCAATGACTTTTACAAGTTTTAGATCAAGATCTCTTAACAGCTGAATATACTCATTAACATTTTCTAAAACTGGATCAATTATTACAGCTTCGCGACCTTTTGCCGAAGCAATTAGATAAGTATAAGTAGAAGTTTTTTTGTCAAATACTTGTTTAAAAATCATTTAACATTATTAGTATCAAATTATTATGAATACCTCCACATTTGATTGGACTTGTAAACACACTTGGAAAACAAGTGCAAAAAATACTATGTGGTGTGTGATTGGTTGTTCCATTGGAGATTTTGGTACAATCTTATTTTTTCAATTATCAAACATTTCATTTCCAATTTTGGGTATAATGATTTTAGCAATTATTAATGGCTTAATTACTAGTATTATTTTGGAAACTTTTATTTTGGTGAAACAAAATATTGAATTTAAAAATGCACTTAAAACTGCAATGGGTATGAGTTTTATTTCGATGATAAGTATGGAAATAACAATGAATATTACAGACTATCTGCTAACAGGTGGGGCAATGCTTACTTGGTGGGTAGTGCCAATCATGTTAATAGTAGGTTTTTTAACACCTTGGCCTTATAATTATTGGCGTTTAAAAAAATTTGGAATTGCTTGTCATTAACAATTCAAAATAACTATTAAAAAACAAAGTGCTCAATAAAAATTTAATTATTCTAACTATTTGCCAAGTTTTTTCTTTTACGGCACCACCAATTACAGTTTTTATAAGTGGAATTGTAGGATTGAAAATTTCACCAATTGCATCACTAGCAACATTACCGACATCATTATCAATTGTTGGTACAGCAGTATTTTCTTTTTTTGCAGCAAAGATAATGAGTAAAATTGGAAGAAAAAAAGGATTTATATTATCTTCAACATATTCAAGTTTAGCATCACTGCTTGGAGCTTATTCAATTTATACTGAAAATTTTATCTTATTTTGCATTTCATGTTTTGTAATTGGAACAGGTATTGCTTTTACCCATCAATATAGATTTGCTGCAGCTGAAACAGTTGAAAAAAATGAAAGCTCAAGAGCTATTTCAATTTTATTACTTGCAACAATTCTTTCTGCTTTAATAGGTCCTAACGTTGCAAATTTTTCAAAAAATATAATTTCAGATCATCTTTATACAGGATCATATATTTCATTAGCAGTCTTAACTATTATACCAGTTTTTCTATTAGTCTTTTATAGAGCAGATAAAAACCCAAAACCTAAAGAAAACACTAAGGGAAATCAAAGATCGTATATTGAATTATTACTAAACCCAATTATCCTTCAAGCAATTGTGACAGCTGCTTTTGCATATTCAATTATGTCATTCATTATGACTGCTACACCAATAAGTATGTATAAAATGCATGGATTTACATTAGGTTCAACGAGTATTGTTATTCAATCACACATAATAGGAATGTTTTTGCCATCATTAATTACAGGTAGATTGATAAAGAAATTTGGACATTCGACAATTATTTATTCAGGAGCATTAATTTATCTAATTTGTATTTTCTTAAGTTTTTATGACCAAACATTCATCAATTATTTAATTGCTTTAGTTTTATTAGGCATTGGATGGAATTTTTTATTTATTGGAGGAACTAGTTTGTTAGTGCTCTGTTATAAAGAAAGTGAGAAATTTAAAGTACAAGGTTTTAACGATGTATTAGTTTTTTCCATACAATCTATCGCAAGCTTAACTGCAGGCTACTCTATTTTAAAATTTAGTTGGAATGAGATAAATTTAGCTTGTATTCCTTTAGTTTTATTGATTATTTTGATTTCAATAAGAGCAGATTTCTATAAAAAAAAACAAAATGGTATCGTTAAAAAATTGGGATAATAAAACTTGGTTGTCCTCAAAAGATTATATTAAATCTTTCAGTAAATTCTTAATTAAAAACAGCAATCTTGATTCTAAATCTGAAATTTTAGATATTGGGTGTGGAAGGGGCAAAATTTCTGGAAACTTATATAATGAATTAAAGTTAATATCTAAACCTACAGGTATCGATATTGTAGACCACAAAGACAAAGATAAAAGAATTAGATTTAAAAAATCAAATGGTTTAAATTTTTTAGACAAAAACAAAAAGTTTTTTGATTTAATCTTAATAAAACAAACAATTCACTTGTTGAAAATAAGAGAAATCAAAAAACTAATTAAACTTTGTAAAAAATATCTAAAACCAAATGGTGTTATTATGGTGTTAACTTTAGATCCATATAAAAATGAAATCCCTACATTCAAATTAATGAACAGTAAACTTAAAAAATCTTTGAATAGGGATAAAAAGATAATTGCACTACTAAAGAAAAACAACAAAATTAGTAAGACAAAAAAATTTATTTATAAAGTTAAAATTTTAAAGTCAAAATACCTTCAAATGATTAACGATAGGTATATTTCAATATTATTAGAATTTGATCTAAATCAAATCAAAAAGGGAGTGAATGAAATTAATTCAAACTTTAAAAAAAAAATTATATTTAACGATAAGTTGCAATGTATAATTATATCTAGAAATGTCTAAAAGATCTAACAGTGTAGATTTGTTTACTAATAAAGTCATGAATTATATGACTGATGACTTTATCTTGGTTGAAAAAAATGAACTAGTTAAAACAACTATTGAGAAACTAAGAAAAGAAAAAAAATCAACTGTCATAATTCAAGAAAATGAAAAAATGATCGGAATAATAACTGAAAAAGATATTCTTAAAAGGGTCGCTTTTAGTGCTGATGAGAAAACAAAAGTTGATCAGGTTATGACACATCCAGTTAAATTCGTTTATGAGGATGATTTGTTATTTCATGCGGTAGGCAAAATGAGAAAATTAAATTTAAATCATCTTCCTGTTTTAGATATGAGTTTAAAAATACAGGGAATGATTGATATGAATACAGCTTTGCAAGCTGAATTAGGAGATGTGGTGAATCAAATTGACAAAATGACTTATGATGAGCAAGACGTTTCAGGTTTAATTAAAATTAAACAACAACAAGTGATTTTAGCTAATAACATGTTAGTTAGAAATGCTTATCCAGGTGATATTTCATATTTATTAAGTTTTTTAAACAATGTCATCTACCGTAGAGCAATTCGATTGGCAGAAAAAAGAGTTGGGGAAAAAAATATAATAGAAAAAATCCCAGAATATTCAGTCATTGTTATGGGCTCAGGGGGAAGAATGGAAAGTTTTCTGCATCCTGACCAGGATAACGGAATAATCTATGAAACTAACAATGAAGACCCAAAAAAAGTAGATTTATATTTTAATGAACTTGCTAAGGATTTTACAAAAACCTTAGATGACTGTGATATTCCTTTTTGTAAAGGAGACTTAATGGCAAGTAATCCATTGTGGAGAAAAAGCGTATCAGAATGGAAAAATCAAATTACTCAATTTTTAGATAATCACACCCCTCAAGATATGAGAAATATTGATATGCTTTACGATTTTAGATCTATTTATGGTAAAAAAGAACTAGCTGAAAATTTAAAGATTTATTTAAACGAAAAACTGCATGAAAAAAAATTATTAAAGTTTTTGTATTTTAGTGAAGAACAAAGTGATGCCGCAATTGGTTTTTTTGGTCAATTTATTTTAGAAAAAAATGATAAGGAAAATTTAGGATTATTAAACCTAAAACACACAGGAACACTCCCGTTGGTAGAAAGTATTAGATTATATTCAATCAAACATAAGGTTACAAAAATTTCAACATTTGAGCGATTAAATGAACTCAATAAATTGAAGGTTTTAACTGTTGATGAAGTAGATTTTTTCAAAAATGCTCATCGTTTTATGTCAAATATTTTACTTAAAAATCAAGTTGAAAGAACAAAACAAGGTTTAACAATTAAAAATTTTATTGATCCAAAAACTTTACTTGAAAGAGAAAAAAAAGTTTTAAAAATTTATCTTAAACAAATTAGAAAATTAAAACAAAGGGTAAGAGTAGATATTGGTGAAGAGTATTTTTAATAAGATTAAATATTATTTTGAAAAACAAAAGTTGTTTAATCGAGTAACACTTGAGCAATCTAATTTTGCAATTTTGGATACAGAAACAACAGGATTGAGAGTGTCTAAGGGAGATAAAGTTGTATCTGTTGCTTCTATTAAAATTAGTGAATTTAAGATCAGAGAAGATGTGATTTTGGATGAACTAGTGAATCCTCAAATAAAAATTCCAGAACAATCAACTAGGATACACAACATTAAGGATGAAGACGTCAAAAACAAACCAACATTAATTGAAATAGAAAATAAAATCCTAAAGTTTATTAAAAAGAGTGTTTTAGTTGGTCATAATATTGATTTTGATATTAAATTTTTAAAAAACAATGCTAAAAATAGTAATCTTGCTAATCGAATGAAGGTTATTCAGCCAATTGATACAATTCATCTTACTGCAGGCCTTTTCCCAGATTTAAAGAATTATGAACTAACAAGTTTATGTGAACACTTTAATATAAAAGCTGATGATCAAGTTAGACATTCTGCCCTAGGTGATTGCTGGTTAACAGCTAGATTGTTTTTGTTTCTTTTAAACAAAGCAAAAAATTTAGGAATAACAAATATTACAGGATTGATAAAATTGTGTGATAGAGGGTTGAACCTGCATCATATTATAAAGAATGCAAAAAATATTCATTAGCTAAAGAATTCTTTTTAATAAATTGTCACCAAAAAATAATTTATGGGTAATCACAGCCATTAAATGAATAATGATAAGAGCTATCATTAAATAGTTTGAAAAAACATGAACATCATAAAATAATTCTCCAAGTTCAAAATTATCTTGAATTTTAATTTTTTTAAAAATAATTGATATTGTTTCTCCATTGAATAATTTTTTAAAAATTCCAGATATTGTGATTGATAGAATTGTCACATACAGCAGTATGTGATTTAGCTTCGCTAAAAATTTTTGACCTTTAAAAATACTTGGCTCTAATTTTGGTGTTGGATTAAAAATTTTATAAAGTAATCTTAAAATAACTAAGTAAAATAGAGACAAACCAACTGTCACATGAATATTTTCTATATTTAATCTCTCTGGTCCAAAATCTAAATCTACTAAATAAAAACCAAGCGGAATTTGTCCAATAAGTAATATTGCACTCAGCCAATGTAATGATTTTGAAATTAAACCATACTCTGTTAGTGTGTTTTTCAAATGCATAGCCTAATTAAACATATTGCTAAGAATATTGGTATTAGTTTATTTTTAATAACTTCAATATTTATTAGTCCAAGCGTTAATGCTGAACAATCATCAGAAGAAATAATTAAAAATAGAAAAGCTTTATTCAAAAAAAATTATAATACAGCTAAAAAAGTTCAATCACTCTCATCAAGTGGGGATTTTGATGAAGCAAAAAAATTAATGATTGAAATGAGTGAAAATTATAAAACTTTAATAGAAATGTTTCCTGATAATACTAAAGAAGGATTTAAGACAGAAGTTTTGCCCTTAATTTGGGAGGAAAAGGATAAGTTTAATTCTTTAATGGAAAAATCTTCTAATGATATGATTGAATTAGCATCTGTTATTGAAAATGCAGAAAATATTAAGGGCACATTAGGTAAGCTAATGTGGGGTAATTGCAAAGCTTGCCATTCAAAATACAGAAAAGAGCATTAAATTTTGCATATCTAAAATTTATAAGAATTATGATACCTGTAAAAATAAAAGAACATCTAGATAGTTATATTCATCAAGAAGTCTATGTACAAATAGCAGTAATAAAAGGTAAGGAAAAAGGATCCACTAAGGCTGCAATTAATAGTTATTTGAATTCAAATCATTTTAGAGATTTGTCTGAAGGAAGACCCTATGATCATTTTATAGATGGATTGAATGATAAGCGTTTAATCAAGTTAATAAATTCACCCATGAAAGATAAAGAAACTGATGACGAGGTAATTAATGAGCTTCAGAAAAAACTAAAAGAGTTAAGTAATGAAGAGTTAGAAAACACTTTTTGGGAAATTGAAACTGGTGAGTTTGTTAATAATAATGAGATTAAAGAACTTGGACTAGAGAGAGATCAAATGATTGAAAGTTTAAATCTTAATAATAAAGATAACGTACATAAAGTTTTGATGGATTTTTGCAAAAAATATGAAGAATTATGTATTGTTAAATATCCTGACGCACCACTTCCATTGGAGATATTGAAATCTACTGGTTCCTAATCATTGGATAAACCTTAGGATTTAGGTATTTTAAATTTGTAATCATTATTAATGCTAAGGTAACCAATCCAATACTCAATCCTATGTTAAATAAAACTTTAAAATCAAAAGCCCAGACTAATTCAAAAATATTCTCCATAATAAATTTAGAGGCAGTTACCGCAAAAAAGGTTGCTATCAATATTACAGAATTAAAGATTATTAAAAATTCGATTAAGGAAGATAAAATAACTTCTTTTTTTGAAAACCCTAAAATTTTAAATACTAAATTTTGATATTCTTTAACTTTTCCTTGAACCATAATAGCACTAGAAATAACAATTAATCCTATAATAATAGTAACTGCTGAAATAAGAGTAACTGCTATGAAAACTTTGTTCAAAACATCAGTTACTTTATTCAAATAATCTGCAATCTTAATCATGGATAAACTAGGTAATACATCTAACATTGAAGTCTCGTCAAACTTTTCAATTGTTTCAAATTTTGCAGTTGCTAAATATTCATGAGGAATATTATTTGCAAATTGAGGATTAAATAACATAGCAAAATTAATACTGAGATCACGGTAATCAACCGCTCTAAAATTAACTATCTCTCCATCAATTTCTCTACCATAAATATTTAGCGTGAATACATCGCCTAATTTAATATTTAAATTTTTTGCAACTTCAGCATCTAAAGAAATTTGAAGTTGGTTAGGTTTGGTAAGATCCCACCATTTACCTTCAGTTAATGGATTATCTTCTGGAACTTCATCTACCCATGAAGATCTTCTATCACTACCAATTACCCAGTAACTATCATTATCAGGTTTTATATAAGTATTTGGATTAATCCCGTTAATCTTAATAATCCCAGATGACACCATCGGTACTACCTCAATTTTTGCATTAGCATCCATATTCAGTATATTTTTTTCAAAAATTTCTTTTTCTCCCTTTTGAATACCAACAAAAAAATAATCAGGAGCAATATCAGGTATGGATTTTGCAATTTCTCTTTGAAAATTAGTACCAACTAACGCGAGTGTAAGTAGCAAAGTAACTCCTAAACCTAAAGACATAATTGTAATTGGAGTAATACTTTTTGTCTGGGTTATATTTTTAATCGATACTTTTAAAGATATATTAGAAGTAGATTTAAATTTTCTTAAAAAATAAATGATTATTTTTGAAAGTAAAAAAAATACTATTAAACAAACAAAAAAAGTCACAAAATATCCAAGACTATAAATAGGGCGTTCAGATCCAAAACTAAATAATAAAACTAAAATAGATAATAATATTAGACTTAAAGCTGCAGATTTTTTTGAATAATAAAATTCTAAATTTTGAAATACATTTCTAAATAAATTTGAGGCTTTTACTTGATCGATTGAACTAATGGTTGGGACTGAAAAAATAATAAGAACTAATAACCCAACTAAAAATATTTTAATAAAATTTATAATCGAAAATACTGGGGAAACATTTAGCCCTAATCCGTCAGATAAATATTGATCGACAAAAGGTACAATTAAAAAACTTGAGCCATAAGCAAAAGTTGTGATTACTAAAAGTAAGATAAATAATTGAAGATAATAGAGTGTTTTAATATTACCTGAATAAAATCCAACTGCTTTTCTAACTGCAATAGACATATTGTTTTGATTAATAAAAGAGAGAAGAGTATTTGCTATCCCAATTCCTGCAATCAACATCGCACTAATTGAAACTAATGATAAGAACTGTGAAAAATTGTTGATTATTCTCTTTAATCCACTTGCAGAATTTTCAGGATATCTAAGTTTAACTTTTTGATCATCTTTAAATATATTCTCTATTTTTTTTTCTATTTTACCAGCATCATCTGTTTCATTGAATTTTACTTTGTATTCGTAATTTAAAAAGCTACCAATTCCATTAAGTTTCAAAATTTCTAATGTTTGATCTCCTGCAAGTGCCCAATCACCAAAAGCAACAAACCCACTGACATCAGGGACAGATTTTACAACTCCTATAATTGTAAATAATTGATTTTGAACTCTAATTTTTTCATTAATTTTTAAGTTTAAATTTTTTGATAAACTTTCATTTATTAGCAAAGTATTGGGCTCATTATGCATTCTATCAAATGCACCTGCTGGCTCATAATCAACTGAACCATACAAAGGATATTTAGTATCTACAGTTTTTATTCTGGTAAAAAGAGATTTATTCTTTTCTCTACCGATTGTTGAGACCATTGTGCTAAATTCAATCATTTGAGAAATGGTTGCAAATTCTTTAACTTGATTAACTAGTTTAAGACTTCCTTCATTACGATTATAGTCAATTTCAAGGTCGCCACCTAACAGGGCTTTAGCATTATCATTTAATTCTTTTTTTAAACTATCTTCAATGGTGAAGATGGCACTTAAAATGAAAAGACTGATAAAAAGAGTTATGATGATGCTTGATAACTTCTTATAATTTCTGCTTAAATCCTTTAAAGCATACTTAATAATTAGATTTAATTCAGACGGATTATTTAATTTTTCCATCTTTAATTCTAATTTTTCTTTTAGCTTTATTAGCTAATTTTGGATCATGAGTTACCATAATGAGTGAGGAACCTTCTTCTTTCACGTATTTAAATAATATATCAGAAATCATTACTGAATTTTCAGTATCTAGATTTCCAGTAGGCTCATCCGCTAAGATTAATTCTGGTTTCATTGCAATCGCTCTTGCTATCGCAACTCTTTGTTGTTCTCCGCCTGATAGTTGGCTTGGTAAATTATTAAATCGATGATTAAGTCCAAATCGATCTAATAATAGCTTTGCTTCTTTTTCTGGATTTTTGAATTTATTCAGCTCAAGAGTTAAGGCTACATTTTCAACCGCTGTGTAATTTGGGATTAAATAAAATGACTGAAATATAATCCCAATATTTTTTCTTCTTATTTCCGAGACTTCATCTTCGCTTAATTTTGTAATCTCATGATTTTGAAAAAAAATTTTTCCAGTAGTAGCTTTTTCTAAGCCTCCAATTAACATAATAAGACTAGTTTTTCCTGAACCACTTTCACCAACAATAGATATTGTCTCTTTTTTCTTGGTAGTTAAGTTAATATCTTTTAAAACTCTGATATTATCTTTACCAGTTTGGTATTTAAGATTTACCTTATTTAATTTAAGAAGAATGCTCATGAATAAAAGTTTTATTATTAAAATAATTGTATTTTGTCTAGTCACCATAAAGGTTAGTGCAATAGAAAAAGTAATTTTGTTTGGAGATAGTTTGATGGCAGGCTATGGATTACCTAAGGAACAACATTTATCAGTAGTTTTGCAAAATAGTTTAGAGTTAGAAGGTCACAAAATAGAAATTGTTAATGGTAGTGTTTCAGGAAGTACTTCTGCAGGTGGATTAAATATAGTTGAGTGGACTTTATCAGAAACTAATATTGATCTTATAATTCTAGGTCTTGGAGCTAATGATATGCTAAGAGGCATAAACCCTAAGGAGACAAAAAATAACTTAGAAGAAATTATTAAAATTGCAAAAAACAAAAATATCAAAGTAGTCATAGCTGGCATGATTGCACCAACATCTTATGGTTTTGAGTATAAGAAATCTTTTGATAAAATTTTCTCTGATTTATCTAAAAAACATAATTTACAACTAATCCCATTTCTACTTGAAGGTGTAGCTCAAAAGCCTGAATTTAATTTAAGTGATGGCATGCATCCAAATGACCAAGGCACAATTATCATTGGTAACACTCTAAAAAAAGCCATCTTAGAAAATCTATAAAGACTTAATATTATTTTTTTGTTATCTTTTTTCATGAAGAAGATTCTGGCAATTATCATTTTATTTTTTTCAGCCTCATCCTTAAGCGCCAATGATAGAAATGTTGAACTTGATAAATTATTTCTAGAATTAAAAAAAAACATTCCATCTTTATCATCGGGAATAGCACAGCAAATTTGGATGTTATGGAGTACTCATCCTACGGATCAAAAATTAACATCGATATTAGATGAAGGCTCAAGGTTAGTTCAAGATCAACAGTTAAATAGAGCAATCGATGTTTTTACTGAAGCAATTGAATTAGACCCTAATTGGGCTGAGGCTTGGAATAAAAGAGCAACAGTATTTTATATGGTTGGAGAGTTTCAAAAATCTCAAGATGATATTGATAAAGTGCTAGAATTAGAAGAAAGACATTTTGGAGCTTTAGCAGGGCAAGGTATGGTTAATATAAAGTTAAAGAATTATGATAAAGCAAAGAGAAGCTATCAAAAAGCTCAAGAAATTTACCCTGCAATGAAATCATCCAAGGTAATGATTGAACAAATTGAAGAGTTAATTAAAAGACAATCAATTTAATTAATTAAAAATTTTAAAATCAATCACTTGATGAAAAAAACCACACCTCCATCTAAGGCAATGTTGACACTTGCTAGATCTTTAAGTTTTAATGCTCAGAACTATATTCCAAAAGGTGGGGTATCTTTTTCTTTATTTAAGGTAGAAATTTTATCAGGATTAACAGTTGCATTAGCATTGGTGCCAGAAGCGATAGCTTTTGCTTTTGTTGCAGGAGTTGCACCTTTATCTGGTTTGTATGCTGCATTTATTGTTGGATTAATTACAGCTGTATTTGGTGGTAGACCTGGAATGATATCAGGTGCAACAGGTGCTCTTGCCGTTGTTATGGTTTCATTGGTAACCGAACATGGTGCTGAATATTTATTTGCAACCGTTGTTTTAATGGGAGTTTTACAATTGTTAGCTGGTGTTTTTAAACTAGGAAAATTTATAAGAATGGTACCTGAGCCTGTGATGTTAGGTTTTGTCAATGGACTAGCAATTGTAATTGGCATCTCTCAATTAAGTCAGTTTAAAACTATAAATGATCTTGGACAATCTGTTTGGATTTCAGGAGATATATTAATTTATTCTATTGTTTTTGTATTGCTCACTATGTTTGTTATATGGTTTTTGCCCAAACTTACAAAAGTGGTTCCATCAACTTTAGTTGCAATACTTTTAACAACTATATTAGTTCTTGCTCTTAAAATTGATATTCCAAGTGTTGGAGATTTAGCGAGTGTTAAAGGAGGTTTGCCTAATTTTTCAATTCCAAATGTTCCTTTAAATTTTGAAACATTAAAGATTATTTTCCCCTATGCATTTATTTTAGCTTCGATTGGATTAATAGAGAGCTTGTTAACTCTAAACTTGGTAGGAGAAATTACTAATAAAAGAGGTGGAGCTAGCCAAGAGTGTATAGCGCAAGGATTTGCAAATTCAGTAACTGGTTTTTTTGGTGGAATGGGTGGTTGTGCCATGATTGGTCAGTCAATGATTAATGTAAGATCAGGTGGTAGAACTCGCTTAGCTGGTATTGCGGCTGCAGTATTTTTATTAATTTTTATTTTATATACTTCAAACTATATAGAGATGATCCCCATTGCAGCTTTAGTAGGGGTAATGTTTATGGTGGTGATTGGAACTTTTGCTTGGAATTCAATTAAGTTTTTAATTATGGTTCCAAAAAGTGATGCACTAGTTACAGTCCTTGTAACAGTTGTAACAGTGTTAGAAGATTTGGCAGTTGCAGTGATTGTAGGAGTGATTGTTTCAGCATTAGTTTATGCATGGAAAACAGCTTCAAGAATTAGAGCTATTGAAAGACCTTCAAAAACAGACAAGGGTGCTAAAGTTTATGAAATTGAAGGACCTTTGTTTTTTAGTTCAGCGAATAGTTTTTTAGAATTATTTACACCAGAAGATGATCCTAAGTTGGTTATAGTTGATTTTGCAAAATCTAGAGTAATTGATCAGTCTGCATTAAAGGCAATAGAAGATATTGCTCATAAATATAATAGTTTTGGAAAAAAAATTAAGTTAAGACATTTAACTAAAGATTGTCATAAACTTTTAAGTAAAACAGGTCAGTTGGTAGTTGATAGTGATAACGATCCTGATTACAGTTTAGCTGTTGATTATGGAGTTAAATTAAAAATATTTGGTAAATAAAACTCACTACTAATAATGAGTATTCAATACGATGTAATTATAATTGGAGCGGGGGCTGCTGGCATGATGAGTGCGATTGAGGCTGGAAAACGTGGCCGTAAAGTTTTGCTCGTCGATCATTATAAAAAAATAGGAGAAAAGATCAGAATTTCTGGAGGAGGAAGATGTAATTTTACTAATATCAACACAAATCCTAATAAATTTCTTTCACAAAACCCAAAGTTCGTAAGATCTGCTTTAAGTCAATATACTCAAAATGACTTTATTAATTTAATCAATAAACATGAAATTAAATTTCATGAAAAAAAATTAGGACAATTATTCTGTGATCATAGTGCTCAGCAAATTGTAGAGATGTTGCTTAAAGAATGTGAATTGGCAAATGTAACTGTTTTAAAAGAATTTATTATAAAGAATGTTGATAAAGATAATGATCAGTATCTTGTATCAACTGAAACTGAAGAATATTCATCAAAGTCTTTAATTGTTGCAACTGGCGGATTATCAGTTCCTAAAATTGGCGCCACTTCTTTTGGGTACGAAATTGCTAAAAAATTTGATCATAATATTATTGAGACCTTACCCGCATTAGTGCCCTTAACGTTTAGTGAAAAGATATTAGAAATGTGTAAAGAGTTAACAGGACTTTCTGTTGAAGCGATAGTCTCTTTTAATAAAGTTTTGTTTCAAGAAGGAATGTTATTTACGCATAGAGGGTTAAGTGGTCCTTCTATTTTGCAAATTTCATCTTACTGGAAACAGGGTAATAATATTAAAGTTAATCTTTCACCAAAATTAAATGTTTACGATTTATTAGAAGAAAAAAGAAAGTTAAATCCAAAATTTGATATCTTAAATATCATAAGTGAAATTTTGCCCAAAAGATTAGCTCAAATTATTTGTAACAAAAATAAAGTAAGTGGAAATATTTCTGAACTATCTAATAAAATATTAAAACAACTAAGTGAAAATATAAATTCTTGGTTAATCAATCCAACAGGCTCTGAAGGGTATAGAACAGCAGAAGTCACTTTAGGAGGAGTTAATACTAAAGAATTATCATCAAAAACAATGATGTCTAACAAGCATAAGAATTTATTTTTTATTGGTGAAGTTGTCGATGTAACAGGCCATTTAGGTGGATATAATTTTCAATGGGCTTGGTCTTCTGGCTATGTTGCTGGCCAATATGCTTAAAACCACCATATCGACTTAATCTATTCTATTTGCTAAAATATATACATGTGTGGAAGATATGTTGTTAAAAACCCAGTTACTAAAACTAGCAAATTAGTTAAATCAGCAATTCAAGTAGAGGATACTGAAAACTATAACGCACACCCATATCAAAAACTTCCAGTTATAAAAAAATATAAAAATGGAAATACTTTAGAAGCACTTAAATGGGGTTTAATTCCAGGTTGGGCCAAAGATAAAGATTTTAAAGCTTTAATTAATGCAAGATTAGAGACTATTGATGAGAAAGTTTCATTTAAAAAACTAATTAAAAATAATAGATGTGTTGCAGTTGCTGATGGTTTTTATGAATGGAAAAGAGAAGAAAATGAGAAAACACCTCATTATTTTACAAGAAAAGATAGTAAACCAATATTTTTTGCAGGAATTTTTGAAGAAGATCAATTTTGTTTAATTACAGAAGAAGCAAAAGAAAACATCACTGAAATACATCACCGTCAACCTGTGATTATTAATCAAACAGATATTAATCGATACTTGAATTTAGAGTTACAAGGTTCAGCATTTTTAAAGGAATGTAATAAACCTGATCTTATTTTTCATAAAGTTTCAAAAGATGTAAACAAACCTACGAATAACAGCACATCATTAATTCAAAAAATAGATTAATATCGTTTAAAAATTAACATAAAATTGAAAAGCTATTCCACATAAAATAGCTCCTCCAAAACCGAAAGTTAAGTAAGCGATAAATGTAGAGCGGTTCACCAGAGACCAAACAGCTGTCATTGCTGGAATAGAACTGATTGCTCCACCAACCAGAAAAGCCATAGCACCACCAGCACTCAATCCTTGTTCAATTAATCCTGACACAATAGCTGGTGCTGCATAAGAATTTAAGTAAGCAGGTACACCGGCAAAAGCTCCTATAACAATAGATGACAATCCATCTCCTGACAAAAAACTTCCAATTATTTGAGCAGACATAAATTGAACCATTAATGCTTCAATTAAATAAGCAAGCGATAACCATTTTAATAAAAATAATCCATTCGTTATAAATTCATCTCTAAAAATTTTAGTTCTTTCTGAATTATTCCAAAATTTTAAGACAAGCTCTTGATTAAAAGGATCTTTAGTATCACAGCATGAGCCACTACTAGATCTATTTTGATCTTTTAATGGGCTCGTAAACATCCCAAGTTTTGCTAAAAAATAAATTCCAAAGCCACCAATTAAACCAATAGTTAATGCTGAAATTGTTTTTGCTATTGCATAATCCCAACCAAGAGCACTTGCTGTGATCAACAGAGCAGGAGGATCAATTAAAGGTGAAGATAACCAAAAAGCCATCACAGCAGATAGCGGAACTCCTAAAGCTAGCATACTTGCTATAAATGGTATTACTTCACATGAACAAAATGGAGCAAGACCACCCACTAATGTTGCGATAAAAATTGTTCTAACTTCTTTTCCTTTAAATGCTTTTGAAACTAAGCTTTCGGCACCAGTTGCTTTTAAATATGCAACTAAGCTGATAGCAAATAAAATAAAAGGAATAGTTCCCATTAAAGCCTTTAAGGCAAAAGTTAAAATTGAATTAAAATTTTCAGGAATAATTATTAAAATTGATAATGGAATTAAAAATACAAGTGTCCAAACATTTTTAATTTTAAGGTTAAAATTATTAATATTTCTTAAAAAGCTGCTTTCATTATTTTCTTTTATTTTCATTTACACAGCATTCTTTTAAAAGATAATCAGCTAAAGATTGAATATGATTAATTTGAGCAAAGTTTAAAATGGATCTACCTTTTTTTACTTGTTTAATTAAATTTGCCTTTTTTAAATAATCGAGATGGTGAGCCAGTGTTGATAATGGTATATTAAGAAGATCTTGTATTTCTCCAATTGTTAAGCCTTTTGAACCTAATTTAACTAGCTCCAAAAGAACACTTAACCTATGTTTTGAGCCTACTGCATTAAATCCTTCTGCTGCTTTATTAGTATTCAACATAGTTATATAACTAGTTATATAGTTGTTTAGTATTTATAGTCAATGGTTAAGTAAAAGAGTAGTAAAGTAATTATAAATTAACTGTATTTCGGTATAATTTAAATAATACAATCCAAATTGTAATATGAACAATATTTATCATTCTGATATCTATCAATTTAATACACCAGTGAGTAGTTACTGGGAAGATGTCTCAAGTGAAAATTTAAATTTAGAAAAATTAACAAAAGATATTAATTCAGAAATTGTGGTGATTGGTGGTGGATATACAGGATTAGTTTGTGCAATAAATTTAATAGAAAATCATAACTTAGATGTCATTTTAGTTGAAGCGGGAAAAATAGGTTGGGGTGCATCATCCAGAAATGCTGGATTTAACTGCTTACCACCAAGCAAGATGTCTTTTAAACAGATGCAATCCATATATGGAATGGAGGAGACAAAAAAGTTTTTTAAAAATTCAGTAGAAGGTTCCAATCACACAAAAGATATCATTAAAGAATATAATATTGATTGTGATGTATCAGGAGATAGTAGTTATGTAGTTGCGCATCATAAAAATAAATTTGAACAAATAAAAGAGCAAGCTGAGGTTTATAAATCTGAGTTTGATATTGAGACTAAAATTTATTCAAAAGAAGAATTTGATGAAATTGGACATCAAGGAACTGAACAATATGGAGCGTTTTCATATAAACCAGCATTTGCAATCAATCCTCTTAAATTTGTAAATGGAATTGCAAAACATGCTTTATCCAAAAAATTAAAGATATTTGAACACACCAAAGTAGATAAAATTAATAAAGAAAATGGATCTTATGTTTTAGAAACTAAAGAAGGGTCTATTCGATCTAAAAAGATAGTAGTTGCAACGAATGGGTTTTATCAAGAAGGGTTAATCCCACAAATGGATGGAAGGGTGCTGCCTGTTATCTCAAACGTAATTGTAACAAGAAAACTTAATGAGGATGAATTGAATGCTCATAACTTTAAAACATTTTCACCCGTCGTTAATACTAAAAACCTTTTGTGGTATTATAGAAAGTTGCCAGATAATCGAATTTTATTTGGAACTAGAGGAGATTTAACAGGAAGTGACCAGTCAAATTTAGTTATGTCAAAAAAGATGGAAAAGTTTTTAAAAGATATTTTTCCTCAATGGTCAAATGTCACGATTGATTATAATTGGCGAGGGTTGATCGCTTTATCCCAAAAGCTTGCCCCATCTATTGGTAAAATTGATAATGAAGAGATTTATTATGGATTTGGTTATAATGGGGTAGGCGTTAGTGCGGCCCCTTGGACCGGAAAACAACTATCTAAACTAGTTTTTTCATCAAACAGTAAAGAACTTGATATCTCTAAGATATATAAAGGATTACCCAAAAAGTTTATTTTTCCTCAATTAAGGACTTTTTATTTTAGATTGGCTGTGTGGTTTTATGCAATTAAAGATAAACTAAACATCTGATATACTTAAGATAAAGAATTAAAATAAACAGGAGAATAAATGTTAAAAGTATATTTAGCAGGTGAAATTCACACTAATTGGCGTGAAGAAATAATTGAAAATTGTAAAAAAGAAAATTTAGATATTCAATTTTCATCTCCTGTAACCGATCATGCATCCTCAGATGATTGTGGGGTTGAAATATTAGGCCCAGAGGAGAAAAATATTTGGAAAGATAGGAAAGGCGCTAATATCAATTCAATTAGAACTAAAAAGTCTATTAAAGATAGCGATGTGGTTGTTGTTAAATTTGGTGAAAAATACAAACAATGGAATGCAGCTTTCGATGCAGGATATGCATCTGCATTAAATAAATCACTTATTGTTATACAAAATGAAGATCATCAACATGCATTAAAGGAAATAGATGCTGCAGCCTCAGCTGTTGCCTCAGACCAAAAGCAAGTAGTTCGAATATTAAAATATGTATTAAGTGGATCTTTAAAGTAAATCCGATGAGTCTAAAATTTTAATGCCATTAAAAATAAGATACCATAAAAGCTTCCAACCCCACTCTTTAACAACTTATAAAGAAAAATGTTTATCCTTAATGGATTGGCGAGATAAATTGAACTTTGAAATAAAAGTAGTTAAAAATTTATGAGTAATTCACAAAATATAAAAAAAATTAACACATTGGTAGTGGGAGCAGGCCAAGCTGGTCTTGCAATAAGTGAACATCTATCAAACCATTCAGTAGAGCATTTAATTTTAGAAAAAAATCGTATTGTAGAAAGTTGGCGATCTTGCAGATGGGACTCTCTTGTTGCAAATGGACCTGCCTGGCATGACCGATTTCCAACTTTAGATTTTGAGGATCATTCACCTAACTATTTTGCTAAAAAAGATGTTGTAGTTTCTTATTTTGAAAAATTTGCAAAAAAAATTAATGTTCCAGTTAGAAGTAATGTAAATGTTGAAGAAGTATTAAGAGATAATAGTACTCAAAAATTTCTAGTTAAAACTTCTGAAGGAAATATTGAGGCTGATAATATTGTAGTTGCCACAGGTGCTTTTCAAAAACCCATCATTCCACCCATAGTTCCTGATAATATTGATGTAAACCAAATGCACTCTCAATTTTACAAAAATCCAAACCAATTAAAAGAAGGAGCTGTTTTGGTTGTTGGATCTGGTTCATCTGGATCACAAATTGCTCAAGAAATAATGTTATCAGGTAGAAAGGTTTATTTATCTATAGGTCCACATAATAGACCCCCTAGAAGGTATCGAGGAAAAGACAATGTATGGTGGTTTGGAGCTTTAGGAGTTTGGCAAAAAAAAACTCCTGATCCAAATACTCAACATGTTACAATTGCTGTCAGCGGTTATGATGGAGGTAAAACTATAGATTTTAGAAAATTTGCAAATCAAGGAATGTCCTTAGTGGGAGTAACTAAAAATTATGAAAATGGAAAATTATACTTTGAAAATGATTTAAAAATTAATTTAGATATAGGGGACCAAAGTTATTTAGCTGTTTTAAAACAGGCTGATGAATATATTGAGAAGAATAATCTAGATTTTCCTGAAGAACCTGATGCTAGAAATATTACACCTGATCCTGATTGTGTAACTAGCCCAATATTAGAAATAGATCTTAATAAAGAAAAAATAAAAACAATTATTTGGGCAACTGGGTATCAGTATGATTTTAGTTGGTTGAAAGTGGATACTTTTGATAAAGAGGGTAAACCCGATCACTATAAAGGGGTAGCAAAAGCTAATGGAGTATATTTCATTGGCTTACCATGGTTATCTATGAGAGGATCATCATTTATTTGGGGTGTTTGGCAAGATGCCAAGTATTTAGCTGAACAAATTTTCAAAAAAAATAATATATTAAATAAAATGATTAAAAGTAAATGACGCACAAAAGAATTAGAAAGTTTAATACTAAAGACACTTATCCTGAACAAAATCTTAATAACGATTTGTGTCAAGCGGTAGTAACAGAAGGTGGTAAAACAGTTTGGATGAGGGGGCAGTGTCCTCAAAACTTAGATGATGGGAGTAATATAGCTAGTATGGATCCAGCTGAACAAACTCATAAAGTAATGAAAAATATAAAACAACTTATTGAAGAAACCGGTGGAACAATGAACCATCTAGTAAAGATAGTTGTTTATATTACTGACATTAAAAATAGAGAAGCGATTTATCAAGTTATTGGTGAATATACAAAAGGTGTTTATCCAGTTTCAACAGGTTTAGTTGTTGAACGTTTAGCTAGACCAGAATGGTTAGTTGAAATTGATGCGACAGCGGTAATTCCAACATGACCTTTTCATTAATTGGAAGATGTGAGAAAACAAACATGGTTGGTGTTGCAATCTCATCGTCAAGTATAAGCGTTGCTAGTCGTTGTCCATGGGTAAGAGCAGGAGTGGGTGCAGCCTCAACGCAAAACGTTACTGATCCTAGCCTAGGAAAGCTCATGTTAGATTATTTAGAAAAAGGTTTAGAAGTTACAGAGGTAATTGATAAAATTATAAAGCAGGAAAAAAATATTGAATATCGACAATTACTTTTAATAGATAATAAAGGTAATACTTCTCAGCATACTGGATCAAAAATCCTAGGGATAAGTGGTCTAGAAAAGGGATCAAATTGTCTTGCGGCGGGCAATATGCTTAAGTCTGAAATGGTACCTAAAGCGATGGTTGATAATTTTAATAATAATCCAAATGTTCATCTCGCAGAAAGATTATTGCTTGCTCTTAAAGCAGGGTTAGATGAAGGTGGAGAAGAAGGACCAGTTCATTCTGCTGGAATTAAAGTTGCTGATAATACCCTTTGGCCACTTGTTGATTTACGAATTGATTGGTTGGAAAGCAAACCTATAGAGGAACTTTATAAACTATGGAAAGCGTTTGAACCTCAAATGAAAGATTATAAAACTAGAGCTTTAAATCCTTCTGAATCACCCAGCTATGGTGTTCCAGGGGACTTATAAACTCATGATCGAAAAAAAATCTTTAGATTTACTTAAAACATTAATTGGATTTGACACCACAAGTTTTAAATCAAATTTAAATCTAATTATGTTCATAGAAGATTATTTAAACCAATACAAAATTAAATCTGAGTTGGTTTATGATGAAACTAAAAATAAAGCTAATTTATTTGCAACCATAGGTCCTAATTCTTCAGGGGGTATTGTGCTTTCTGGTCATACAGATGTTGTTCCAGTTACTAACCAAAAATGGGACAGTGATCCTTTTCAATTAATAGAAAAAGATCAAAAACTGTACGGTAGAGGAACCTCTGATATGAAAAGTTTTATTGGTTTAGTTTTAAGTCGTGTTCCTCAAATAGTTGAAAAAAAATTATCTAAACCAATTCATCTTGCTTTCTCTTATGATGAAGAAATTGGATGTGTTGGTGTGCATGGTTTATTGGAATTAATTGAAAAAAAATCAATTAAACCTGATTTTTGTATTGTAGGAGAACCTACAAGTATGGAGGTGGTGATAGGCCATAAAGGAAAACATGCCTACAACGTTAAAGTTGAAGGGTTAGCATGTCATTCCGGGCAAGCACCGCATGGTGTTAACGCTATTAATTATGCTTCAAAACTAATTGATTATATTGATCAACTAAATAAAGAAAAATCAATTAATGGACCTTTTGATAATGATTATGAAGTTCCACACACTACTCTTCATACAGGCGTAATTAAAGGTGGAACTATTTTAAACATAGTACCTGATTTATGTGAATTTGAATTTGAAATAAGAAATTTAATAAACGACGATCCCTTACAATTGATTAATAAAATTGAAGATTATGCTAATGAAAAATTAATAACAGATATGCATAAAGTTTCATCTAAAACAGGGATTAGTTTCAATGAAAAAGTTAATTATCCAGCTTTAGACATGGGTGAAGATGTTGATCTTGTAAAAAAAATTAAAGGATTGTTAGGAAATAATAAACATAAAAAAGTTGTTTATGGAACTGAAGCTGGTTTGTTTAAAAATAGTTCTAATATACCAACTATTGTATGTGGACCTGGAAGTATAGATCAAGCACATAAGCCAAATGAGTTTATAAGTATTGAGCAAATTAATAGTTGTAGTAAATTTTTAGATAATTTAATTGATAACCATTAAGGATTTAAAACACGCATGATTGAATTGATAGATCTATTTTTTAATCAGTACTTAAGAATATTTGTAGTAGTTGTTCTAGTAGGTCTTATTCTATTTTCTTTATATTTTAAGTTTAAAGGTAAATAATTTTTTTAAAGCAATTAGACTCATGGTTCAGGATTTGTTACATTAAAACATAAAGGAGAAAATTATGAGCAAAGGATATTTGATAGCACATCTTAAAGAACACGATCAAGAAGGTATGGACAAGTTTAAACAAATGGCTGGCCCAACTATTGGAGAGCACGGTGGCAAAGTTCTAGTTCGTGAACCTAGTCCTGACGTAAGAGAAGGTGATAATCTAGGTACTGTTGTATTAATTGAATTTGAAAGTATTGATGCTGCTCGTGGATTCTATGAATCAGAAAAATACCAAGCGGCTAAAGCGGTAAGAGAATTAGCAGCCAAAGCTCATCTAGTTTTAGTTGAGGGGGTTTAAAATCAACCAATTAAAATATAGATTATGCTTACATATATAATTCCATTTATAATCTTGATCTTAGTTGTCGTGTTTATTCACGAGTATGGTCATTATTATTTTGCAAGAAAATATGGGGTAGGGGTTACTGATTTTTCAATAGGTTTTGGTCAAGAAATATTTGGTTGGAATGACAAGCATGGTACACGTTGGAAGATATGTTGGATCCCACTTGGTGGATATGTCAAATTTTTTGGGGATCGTAATGTTTTTTCTCAAGCAGATCATGAAAAAATATTAAAACAATATAATGAAGAAGACCAAGAAAAGTTATTTGTCATAAAACCATTATATCAACGAGCTTTAATTGTATTTGGTGGACCCTTAGCTAACTTTTTATTATCGATAGCAATTTTTTTTTGTATTTATACCTTTGTTGGTAAAGATTTTACTCCTGCGGTTATCAATGAAGTTCAAAAAGATAGCCCTGCAATGATTGGTGGGCTTAAAGATAATGATATTATTTTAGAAATTGATGGCAACAAAGTTGAAAGCATCATGGATGTCTCAAAATATATAACAACTTCAACAGGTGATGTTATTGATTTTAAAGTTGAGCGATTTGATCAAGAGTACTTACTTAGAATTAAACCAAATACAGTTTTAAGTGATGATAATTTAGGGAATAAAGTTAATAAAAGAATGGTTGGCATTAAACTTGGAGCAGTAAACAATCAAATTAACCATGTAAAACTTGGTCCTGCTCAAGCATTAATTCAATCTGTTAAAGAAGTGTACTTTGTAAGCACTTCCTCTCTTAAATATATCGGCACTATGTTAACGGGATCAGGGGATAGTTCACAATTAGGAGGACCAATCAGAATTGCTAAAATAACAGGTCAAGTTGCTGAAATTGGTATCTTACCTTTTATCTCTATTATGGCTTATATTTCAATAAGTCTTGGTTTAATTAACTTATTTCCAATACCAATGTTGGATGGTGGGCACTTAATGTTTTATGCATTCGAGAAAGTCTTAGGTCGTCCTTTATCTCAAAAAATTCAAGAAGGTTTTTTTCGAATCGGTATGTTTTTGTTGCTATCATTGATGTTTTTTACAACGTTTAATGACCTAAAAGACCTTGGTTTATTCAATTAAACTTATTTTATAAAACGTTAAAAAGATAAGTAAAATCAATACTTATTTCAATTACAACTAGATATTGTATATAAAAAAAATTAAGACACTAAAAAAAAGCTTGATTTAACAACGTTTATGACAAGTATAGAAATTAACCAACACAACCGGAGCTAAAATGAACAAAAAACAACTAGTAGCATCACTTTCAGGCTCATTAAATTTGAGTAAAGCTGATGCTGAAAGAACATTTGATACAATTACCAACACTATTTTAGATGCACTAAAAGGTGACGATACAGTAAAAATTGCTGGATTTGGAACTTATAAAGTTGCTAAGAGAAAAGCTAGAGTTGGAAGAAACCCGAGAACAGGTGAACAAATTCAAATCGCTGCTTCTCAAAAAGTAAAATTCTTACCAGCAAAAGCTTTAAAAGAAGTATTCAATAAATAATTATTTTTTTTTAACAGCCCTATCGTTTTTAAATACGCTTAGGGCTGTTTCTATATGCAAATACTGCATAGCAAATTTACCCTATCAGCGTTAGTTTTTTTTTAAGACCCAATTATAAGTTTTCTTATTAACGGGAGGTCTTATGAGACAATTAAAAAAAATAATAACAACAATTTCTCTAAGCTTTATAGTTTTATTTAGTTTGAGTGGAATAGTTAATGCAGAAACTACAATATCTGCAGAGGGCCAATATATTTTTAATACTTTAGCATTTTATATTGGTGCTGTTTTAGTCGCATTAATGGCAGCAGGTTTTTGTATGCTTGAATGTGGTTTGGTTACTACAAAAAGTGTATCAACAATTGCAGCTAAAAATGTTGGAAAATTTGCAATTTGTTCAATAGTTTTCTTTTTATTTGGTTATAACTTAGCCTATGGAATTCCAGAAGGTGGATTTATAGGTACCTTTACAACTTGGGGGGATAACTCAAGTATTGAAACAGGTTACTCAGATAGTTCTGATTGGTTTTTTCAAGCAATGTTTGTTTGTGCCACAGTATCTATAGTTTCTGGAGCAGTTGCGGAAAGAATAAAGATTTGGCCATTCTTTATATTTGCAACATTAATGGGTGGATTTATTTATCCAATTTCAATGGGCTGGCAATGGGGTGGTGGCTGGTTAGCAACATCTGGTTTTTCTGACTTTGCAGGTTCAACTTTAGTACACGCTTGTGGTGGAGCAGCAGCTTTAGCAGGGGTAATAGTTTTAGGTGCTAGAGAAGGTAGATTTGGCAAAAAAGGTGAAACTAAATCATTAGTACCTTTTGCAGCTTCAAGTATTCCTTTAGTTACATTAGGAACATTCTTTTTGTGGTTTGGTTGGTTTGGATTCAACGGATTTAGTCAACTTGCAATGGGAACATTTGATGATGTAACTGCTATTACTAAAATTGCAGTTAATACTCACTTAGCTGGTGCTGCTGGTGTAGTAACTGGTGCTGTAGTTACTAGACTACTTGATAGTAAAACAGATGTAGTAATGATGCTAAACGGAGCATTAGCAGGTTTGGTTGCTATTACTGCAGAACCACTAAGTCCTACTCCAGGTTTAGCAATTGTTATTGGATCTTTAGGTTCTTTAATTATGTACTTTGGTACAAAATTTTTAGAAAGAAGAGGACTTGATGATGTTGTAGGTGCTATTCCAGTTCATATGTTTGCAGGAATATTTGGAACATTAATAGTTCCATTTACTAATGCTGACACATCTTTTGGAACACAGTTTACAGGTGTGCTTGCAGTATCTTCTTTCAGTTTTATACTTTCATTTATTATATTTAAAGTTTTGAAAGCAACTGTTGGTTTACGAATTAGTAAAGAAGCAGAAAAACTTGGAACGGATGTTGCTGAGATTGGTGTAAGAGCATACGCAATTAGAGACTAATAAAATAACTTAACTTCTCTCTCTTTAAGTTAATAAATAGGCCCCTTGATTGGGGCCTTTTTATTTAGAAATATCTCTTAATGTATTTAAGACTTCTTTTGCGTGATCGTTAACTTTAACGTTATCCCAGATTTTTAAAATTTTACCCTTTTTATCGATTAAAAATGTAGTTCTAAGGACACCCATAAACTCTCTACCCATAAACTTTTTTTTACCCCAAACTTTATATTTTTTAAGCACCGTTAATTCTTCATCAGCTAATAAATCAAATTTTATCTTATATTTATCTCTAAATTTGTCGTGACTTTTTAAATTATCCTTAGAAATTCCATATACTTCACATTCTAATTTTTTAAATTTAGTAAGCAATTTATTAAAATCGTTAGTTTCAATAGTGCATCCTGGAGTGTCGTCTTTTGGATAAAAATATAAAACAACATATTTTCCTAAAGAATTTTTTAGAGAATAATTAGAATTATTAGTTGATGGTAAAGTGAAGTTAACTGCTTTCATTTTTATTTGACTCTATTTTCTATGAAGTTAAAAACTGTATCAGGTGTAAGTGTTTTCATGTTTTTTCTATCTCTAATCCAAGTATTATCTTTATAGTTCTTAGGTGTTATAAATTGTATTTTACTATATTTAAGTTCACTTATAGCATCATTTACTATTAATCCAAAAGACTCAACTCCCAGAGCAGCTGATAAATTTAAAGGTCCAGAATTGTTTCCAACATAAAACTGAGAATTTTTTATGGCAGTTATTACTCCTGTAAGATCTTTTTTTGAACAATCAATAAAATAATTTTTTTTAGATATTTTAATAATTTTTTTTGCTATGTGAGATTTATCTGGGCCACACACAAGATACACATAATCAAACATATTTTTTTTATGAAGTAATTCAGCAAGTTTTACAAAATCTTCCTCATACCACATTTTATAATCTTCAAAAGAATCTACACCGAATGCTATTTTTCTGCCATTAAGCAAAAGATCGGAATTTCTTTGATTAAATTCTTTTGTATCAAAATCTAATTGAGGATAGGGGTTATTTAAATTTACTTTATGTAATTTTAATAATTTTTTAGATTGCTCAGAATAATTTAATTTCCAATCATCATCATTTAAAAAAATATCTGTAGTAAGATATTTTTTTTGATTTCCAATACCAGGGCCAATTATATTTTTTATACCAGCTATTTTAGCTGCTATTGCTGGTTTATTAACTTTATCTAATATGTAAACATGACTGTATTTATTTTGATTATAAATTTGAACCAACTTCCAGACATCAATCCAATAAAAAATTCCTTTTCTGAAATTGTTATAATTAATATTATTAATATACTTTTCATTTTTTAATATTTTTTTTGCCTGCGTCTTTTCTCTTAATATTAAATCTACACTTTGATTATAGTATTCGCTTATGGCTTTTATATAAGGAAGCTGCCAAATTAAGTCACCTAACTTATGATGGGTATATACAATACAAATTTTTTTATTCATTAAATTTGATTTTTATTTCATCTCTTCTTTTAAAGTTTTTATAATCTAAATTTACTATAGGATATTTTCTTTTACTAAACACATTGTTTACCTTAATCTTCTTTGTGTTTAACAATGATAACTCTATAACTTTAGGGTTACTATATTCATCAATACCACCATAGTTATTTGCATGAATATGAATAATTTTTAAGTCCAATCCTTTTAAAAATTTTTTAATTTTATGAATGTTTTTATGTAAATCATGAAATTCAATAACTAAAAAAATTATTTTTTTCGAATTTTTTTTAATATCATTTAAGATCTTATATTCATCACCTTCTATGTCTATTTTTAAAAACACCTTCTCATAATTTTCTAAAATTGTAGAAATAGTTATTTCTTTCTCATTTTTTTTCTTAAATACAATCTTTTTAATGTAATGTTTTTTATTTTTTAAAAAAAAAAGACGATAATTTATATATTTAAATATATCTAAAATTTTAATTATTCTTAATTTCCTCAATAACAAAAAAGATATTATATCCTTTTTAAATCTTTTGATCCAAAAATCCTGATTAACCGTGTGATCAAATGTAGTTATTTGTGTAGTTGGCTTTTTTTTTAAAAAACTTTTTTCAAACTCCCAATCATCATTTAAACCACAGGTAATTAGTATATTTGTTTTGCTCAACACCCTCTTGTCTATTATATACCCGCCATCAGTTTTAGGACCAATTCTAATAAGATTTGATAGTTTAATATGATAAGGTTTTAGAAATTTTGGAAGCACAATTGTTTAATTTATTTTAAAATAACATATAATAAAATTAATGAATATAAAATCTATTCAAACTTTAGTAAGTGAAACTATGCAAGAAATCAAAACGATCAATGCAAATGAAGCTTTTGAAATGGTTAAAAAAAATAATTGTAATCTGATTGATATCAGAGAATCACGTGAATTAGAAAATACTGGTAAAGTTGAAAATTCAGTTCATGTAGCAAGAGGAATGTTGGAAATTTATTTGGATCCTAATAGTGCTTTATTTCAACAAGGTATTTTAGATCAAAATAAAGAAATGGTTTTATTTTGTGCTGGAGGCGTAAGATCTGCTTTAGCAGTTAAAGCTTTAAAAAATATGGGGTATGAAAAAATATCACATATCGAGGGTGGCTTTGGTTCAATTAGCCAAAGTAAATTCAAAATAGTATAATTTAATTTAATTCTTCAAGAGCATATTCTAGACGATCTTGTCCCCAAAAAATTTTATTATTAATAATAAAAGTAGGTGCTCCAAAGACTTCTTTTTCAAAAGCATCATTTGTAAATTTTTTTAAAGTATCTTTTATTGATTGCTGTTTGATTTTATCAAAAAAGATTTTACTATCTATTTTTAGATTCTCTAATAATTTTGAAATTTCTTTTTCTGATGATAGGTCTAAATTATCCTTCCAATAAGCATCAAAAAATATATTTAAGTAATCTTCTTTTTGACTTTCTTCTACAGAAAGATACCCACGCATTATCGATAGTGAATTTATTGGAAATTTAAAATTCCATTTAAAAGAAATATTATTTTTTTTTGAAACTAATTCACAATCACTTTGAAAATTTTTTATTTTATATTTATTAAAAGCAGGAGCATTAATTCCTGCTAGATTATGAAGACCACCTAATAAAATGGGTTTATAATTAAAAATAACTTTTTGATGTTCTTTGATTTTTTGTATTTTTTTATGAGCTATGTATGAATAAGGACTAATTATATCAAAATAAAAATCAATATAACTACTCATATAAGTTCATTCTTTTTGCATAGAAAATTCTGATGATCCAATAAAAGAATAAACCAATTGGTCCAATTAAATAAGTAATTATCAACGGGATTGCCACTAAGATCTTATTGATATAAAACTTTTGAGAATCTTTAACGATCCATCCACCTACAAATAGATTGATTGCAATAAAGTGTGTCCAAAAAAGCATTAGATACAAATGATCCTCAAATAGTCTAGAGAGGTCATCTAGTCCTAAGTATAATGTAAAATTACCAATAAAATCATAACCAATTAAATAAGATTTATATAAAACAAAAATATAAACACCACTTAATACAAATATTGGAAATATTGAGGCTACAAAAATTCTACCTAAATGGGATTGAGGAAAAAAAATTAGCATAAACCAAAATGGCAATACTCCTAAGTTGATCCACATATAAAGCATCTCGATTGAAAAATAGGTATAAATTTGTTCGATCATTTAGATATATTATATAAAATCTAACCATGATTCCTATAAGAAATAGAAAAAAAACACTGCAAGTAACTGTAGAAGAGATGAGAAATTTTGCATTTGCTTATGTTGAAAAATACGCACCTTCAAAACAGCAATTAAAAACTTATTTGCTGAAGAAATATATGAAGCTTTCTTCTTCTGATGTAAGAAAAAAAGACGTCAATAAATTGATCGATATTGTCCTTTCAGACCTTGAAAAGAGTAAATTTATAAATGATCAATTTTATTCTGAAAGCAAAGCAAAAAGTATGATTCAAAGAGGAAACTCTATTAACAAAATTAGAAACTACTTAATAGGAAAAGGAATTCATGATGAATTTATAAAAGATACTGTGGATAAAATTAAAGAAGATAACTCTGATCAAGATTTTTTTTCAGCTATAAAAATTTGTAAAAAAAAAAGAATAGGGCCAGCTAGAGCAGAAGACAATAGAACTTTGTTTTATAAAAAAGATATATCTTTATTAGCTAGAAATGGTTTTGATTTTGAAACCTCAAGAAAAGTAATGGATATAGAAAAAGATGAATATCTTAAAATAATTAATCTACTTTAGATTTTTTATCTTTTTTTTCTTCAACTAAGTTATTAATTTTTTGTCTTACATAGTTTTTAACAAATACAAAAACTAATAACCCAAAAATCGAAACAGAAACTATTATGATAAGTATAATTCTTAATTGTTCATCCATTATAATATATTTTTACTTTTTAAAATTAGACTTGGATTTTTAAGATCTTTTTTTCCATACAAAATTTCATTTCCATTAAAATCTGTAACAGTTCCTCCTGAATGAACTAGTATGGCATGACCAGCAGCTATATCCCATTCATAAGCTCTTGGTTCTGCAACATATCCATCATATTCACCAGCTGCAACTGCACAAAATTTTAGTGAACTTTTCATTCTCACATTTTCAACTACACCAATATCTTGATATATTTTTTGAATTTCAGGTTTAATTTTATTTGAATAAGAAATAAATTTAATAGGTCTTTTATTTTCAATAACTTTATCACTTAAATTTATAGTTTGTCCGTTAGTTAACTCAAAAGCACTTCCTTCTCCAAATGAATAAAACATTCTTCTTTTTGCAGGTGCATAAATTAATCCTGCTGCAGGCTTGTTATTGATTATTAAACCAGCATTAATTGTAAACTCTTCAAGGTTATTTATATAATCATAAGTTCCATCAATAGGATCAACCAACCAAAAATCTTTTAGTTGAGTATTATCTTTGTTATCAGAAGTTTCCTCAGATATTATTGGAATATTTGGTGTGATTTCAGATATATTTTTGGTGATAAATTTATTAACTTCAAGATCACCATTACTTACAGGTGTGTTGTCAGATTTTATTTCTTTTTTTAAACCTTTTTCTCTAAGAGTTATCGACATATCTCCAGCTTTTAAAAAAGGATCTACTAATTTTTCTATTATTCTTTTTATTTCCATTCTAAATTTATTTAATTCGTTTTAATTCTACATTTTTAGCATTGATTACTTTTTTTCCAGCATTTTCAAAATTGACTGTTACTTTATCATTTATGATAGACTGAACTTGCCCAATACCCCAATCTTTATTGTTTGGATTAGTGACTTTGTCACCTGGCTCATAATCTAAAATCATTTAATTTAACTTATATTGTAAATAAGTATAAATACCACCTTATGAATAAAGAATTAAACTCTATTGGAATTGATAAAAAGCCTGAGGATACGACAGTAGTTGTTGCTATGTCTGGTGGAGTAGATTCTTCAACAGTAGCCGGGATTATGAAAAATGAAGGTTATAAAGTTATAGGAATAACTTTAAAACTTTATGATGATGTAAAAGAAGTGGCTAAATCTAAACAATGTTGTTCAGGACAAGATATAATGGATGCAAAACGTGTTGCTCACAAATTGGGAATTGAACATAAAATTTTATATTATCAAGATAAGTTCAAGCAAGGTGTTATAGATAATTTTGTTGATAGTTATTTAAATGGTGAAACTCCAATACCTTGTGTTCAATGTAATCAAACAGTGAAATTTAAAGATTTATTTGAAGTCTCAAAAGATCTTAATGCAGATGCATTAGTAACAGGTCATTATGTAAAAAATATTACAGCAAATAACACCAACAATATGTATAGAGCAATTGATGAAAACAGAGATCAAAGTTATTTTTTATTTAATACGACACGTGAACAATTAGATTACTTAAGATTTCCTCTAGGTGGAATGCTAAAAGATAAAACAAGAGAGATTGCAAAAGAATTAGATTTAAATGTTGCTGATAAACCTGATAGCCAAGATATTTGTTTTGTACCCAACGGAGATTATGCATCAGTAATTAGAAAATTTAGACCAGACTCCTTTCAAAAAGGAAATATTAAGAATTTAGAAGGAAAAGTAATTGGTGTCCATGATGGTATTATTAATTTTACAATTGGACAAAGAAAAGGAATTAAAGTTTCTGATGTAGAGCCTCTTTATGTTTTAAAGATAAATTCAGATAATAACGAAATTATAGTTGGTCCAAAAGAAAATCTTGGAAAAAAAGACATATCTCTTAAAGATCTTAATTTATTAACTGATAAAAAAGATTTAGATCAAAATATATTTGTCAAAGTGAGATCTACAGGAAATCTTCTTGAAGCAAAAGTAGATCTAAAAGATGATAATACTGCCCATGTTAATTTGACCAATCCCGAAGATGGTATCTCACCTGGACAGGCATGCGTGTTCTATAGTAAAGACCAATTTGGTCATAGAGTGCTTGGGGGTGGTTGGATTAAAGAATAGAGGAATTATTTCTTCTTGTTTTTTCTCTTAGCTCTTCTTTTTTTTGAGCCCTGTTTTCTTCGGCCTCTGTGTTTCTTTGGGTAACTCATTTAATCCTATTTATTAATTTTATTGACGTTTTTTACGGGATATAGCATTCTCTTCTTAACATATCAAATTTTATTATGAGTAACTCTTTCAAGACATTTTTAAAGCATACTGCAAAAGACTTTCACAATCAGTCTGTTAATCCGCCGGTTGTTCGAGCCTCAACAATTATATTCAAATCAATGCAAGATATTCGAAAAATGCAAAATAAAGCAAAAAAAAACCCTACAGGTGGACACTTTGATTACGGTAGACAAGGAACTTCAACAACTCATATATTGCAGCAAATTTTATCCAAACTAGAAGAAAGTTATTTTACTTTTTTAACACCCACAGGTTTTGGAGCTGTTTTTCTTGCAATTTTTAGTGTTACAAGACCTGGTGATGAAATTATAGTAGCTGATCCAGTTTACAGTCCAACACGTTTGCTATCACAAGATTTTTTAAAAGAATTTAATATTAAAACAACTTTTTATGATCCACACAATCTTAAAACATTAGAAAAAGCAATTACGAAAAAAACTAAATTAATTTTTGTAGAAAATCCAGGAAGCAACACATTTGATTTTCAAGATTTAGGAAAAATTATTTCAATAGCAAAAAAAAATAAAATTTTAACTGCAATTGACAATACCTGGGGAACTCCATATTTTTTAAAACCCATTAAGCTTGGTTTTGATATGTCAATTGTATCAGCAACAAAATATTATTCTGGTCACTCTGATGTAATGGGTGGTAGCTTAGCAGTTAACAAAAAAGTTTTTGCTAAAGTTAAAGCTGCAGAAAGAGTAACTGGTTTAAGATTAGGTCCTGATGACGCGTATTTAATTACAAGAGGACTGAGAACTTTAGATGTTAGATTGGATCGGCACAGAGAAAATGCAAAAAAAGTGGCTGAGTTTTTATCTAAGTTTAAAAATATAAAATTATTGTATCCCTACAAAAAAGACTCTTACAATTTTAGAATGTGGAAAAAATATTATTCAGGTGCCTCAGGTTTGATGGGTTTAAGAATTAAAGCAAAGAGTGAAAAAGCAGTTGTTAAATTTGTAAATAATTTAAAATTATTTGGACACGGTTATAGCTGGGGTGGATTTGAAAGTTTGGCATTACACCAAAATGTTAGAGAACAAGGAAATAGAAGTTACCTAAAATTAGCAAAAAATGAACATATCGTTAGATTGCATATTGGACTTGAAGATCCTAGTGACCTTATTGCTGATATTAAGCAATCACTAAAACATTTAAGATAGATCTTAAATGTCAGCTGAAAAATTTATTAAAAATAAAACAGTCCTAATTACTCTAGTATCAGCTTGCGCGATTGTAATCATATCTCTTGGAATTAGACAAACGTTTGGAATGTTTTATTTTGATTTCTCAACTGACTTAGGAATTACTCTCTCACAATTTGGTTTTGCCTTAGGACTTCAAATGCTTCTTTGGGGTGTTTTTGGTCCATGGTTTGGTGTTATCACAGATAAGTATGGCGGACATATAGCTGTATCTATTGGTTTTGTTTTTTATCTAGCAGGTATTTTATTGCTTTACTCACAGTATAATACAGGCCTATATTTTGTAACTGCTATAGGTGTGTTAATTGGTGTTGCACTTGGAGCAACAGCGATAAGTATTCCAGTTTCAGTTGTTGCAAAGCATTTTCCTGAGTCTAATAGAACTTTAGCTATGGGAATTGTTACAGCTTCAGGCTCATTTGGATATTTTATATCTCCAGTATTTGTAAGATACTCGCTTGTTGAAAATGGGTGGGAAAATACTCTTTTAATTTTTGCAGCATTTATTTTTATAGGATTAATTTTAGCTTTCTTTCTAACTACGCCAAAAAATGTTGCTGGAGGTAAAATAAATGATAACCAAACTGCTATTGAGGCTTTAACAGAAGCTTTTAATAATAAAAGTTTTATTTATTTAACTTTAGGTTTTTTTGTTTGTGGATGGCATATAACCTTAGTTGCAACGCATATCCCTGTTTATATAAGTGATAGGGGATTACCTGAATGGTGTACAGTCACAATCTTATCAATGATAGGTTTGTTTAATATATTTGGAACACTTACATCTGGATATTTAGCTCAAAAATTTAGCAAAAAAATAATTCTTAGTATAATTTATTTAGCAAGAGGTTTAGTAATTGCTATATTCATTTTTCTTCCACCTAGCCCCATCATAGCTATATTTTTTGGTATGGCTTTTGGTTTTCTTTGGCTTTCAACGGTTCCTCCTACAATGGGGTTGGTAGGCTTTATATTTGGCACAAAATATATTGGACTATTGTATGGTATTGTTTTTTTGAGTCATCAAATTGGTTCTTTTTTTGGAGCATACCTTGGAGGAGTATTCCATGATTTATACGGGTCATATGATTATGCTTGGTACATATCTATTGCTTTATCTGTCTTCGCAGGCTTGATACATCTACCCATAACAGAAAAACAAGTTGCAAGACTTCAAACAGTTTAGAAAATTGATTAGAAAAAATTATTTAGATAGAATTAACGATTCAAATAAACCTTATGTAATCTACAAAAAAACAAAAGGTTTTGATCTTTATACTGATTTTTCAAAAAAAATAATTTTGAATAATAGAAATATAAAAGAATTTTTAAACACAAAATTTAAGCTTAAAAAAAATTATAAAAATACAGATTTATTAATAGGCTTTTTTGGGTACGAATTATTGAATAACCTTATAGGGGTTAAATTACCAAAACAAAAAAGTATAAATTTTCCAAGAGGAATTTTTTATAAACCAGAGTCTAAAATAAGTTTAAAAGAAGATCTTATTTTTCAATCAAATAAAACTAGGAAAATAGCTAAAAATTTTAAGATAAACATAAATCAAAATTCCTATACAAAAATTTTTAATAAGTTTAAAAAGAAAATAAGATCTGGTGAGACATATCAGATTAAAATATGCACAAAATACAAGAATAAATCAAAAATAGATCCTTTATATTTTTTTTGTAGACTTGCCAAGTCTAATTTAGCCCCTGAAGCTTTTATGATTAAAGATAAAAACTTCTCAATTATAAGTTGTTCACCTGAAAACTTGATTACAAAAAAAGGTTTATCTATATCAACAAAGCCAATAGCTGGAACTTTAAGAAAGACTAAAAAAATAAACAAAATAAAAGCATTAAATTTTTTTAGAAACAATCTTAAGGAGACAAAAGAGCATAATATGATTGTTGATATGGAAAGAAATGATCTTTCAAGGATTTGTGTTCCAGGAAGTGTAAAGTTAAAAAAAGAAAAATATGTTGAAGAATATAAAGATCTTTATCACTATGTAAGTTTAATATCTGGTAAACTCAAAAAAGAAGTAGAGAATATTGATATTATAAAAGCTATGATGCCCGGTGGTTCTGTAATTGGTTGTCCAAAAATAAACACTCTTAATCTCTTAAACAACCAAGAAAAAGAAAATAGAAATATATATACAGGCAGTTTTGGTTTCATAAAATTTAATGGAGATATGAGATTTAATATTATTATTAGATCTATATTAAATTACAAAAATATTTCTGAAATTTCAGTTGCTTCAGGTGTTGTAATAGATAGCAACGCAAAACATGAATTTAATGAAAATTTTATTAAAGCAAAAGCATTAATAGATTTATATAAATGATATATGTAATTGATCACAAAGACTCATTTACTCATAATGTTGTTCACCAATTATCTTTATTTGATGATGTGGAATGTGATGACTTTAGTAAAATTGATAAATCGAAATTAAATCAAGCATCTACAATTGTTTTTTCTCCAGGACCAGGTTCACCCAAAGATTACCCTTTAACTTCAAAGATTTATAAAAAATACAAAGGAAAAAAAAGAATAATTGGAGTTTGTCTAGGATTTCAGCAAATATTATTTTCTGAAGGTGCTGAAATAGTTCAGCAAAATAAAATTTATCATGGTTTCCAATCAGAAGTATTAGTAAATAAATCAAGCAATTTATTTGATGCAGGAACTAAATTTAAGGTTGGTCGTTACCATTCTTTAAAATTAAAAGAACCTTTTTATGCAGAAAATTTTGACATAACGATGAGATGTGTTATTTCAGAAGCCGCAATGTCATTTGAAAATAACATTGATAAAATTTATGGATTTCAATTTCACCCTGAGTCATTTTTAACTTTAAATGGTAAATTACTTATTAAAAAAATCTTATCGGCTTAAAGATCTTAAAGAAATTGAATTTAATGATCTTTGGGGAGGTCATGGTGTATTCTCAACAATGTGGATATTTGATAAACCATCAAAAATTCTTTTTTTTAACGAACACATTAATAATCTCATTAAATCGTCAAAGACCTACTCAATATTTAAAAAAACTTTGAAGAAAGATATTTTAAATATAATAAATGAAAATTTAAATTCAAAGACCAATTATAATCACTTATTAAGAATAGCTCTAAATAAAAAAACTTTATCAATTTCATTGAGAAAACGTATTAAACCCAAATTAAATTTTGATTTAAAACTAGTTAATTTAAAAAGACAAAAACCTGAATTTAAAAATTTAAAATATAAAGAAATATTAAAACATTTAACAAAACTAGATAATTCAAGAGCAGATATTGGACTATGTTCAAATAATAAAATTTTTGAAACAGGAACTTCTAATTTACTTTTTGTGAAAAATGATAAAGTTTTTTCACCAATAAATAAATTTTATAAAGGTATCACTTATAAATTTTTTAGATCTAAAATTAAAAAGATTATAAAAAAAGATATTTCCATCAATTCTTTAAAAGAGTTTGATGAAATTATTTTAATTGGTTCTGGAAAAGGAGTTGCCTCAGTTAAAACCATTAATCAGATAAAATGGAATAGAAAAAATTTAAAATTTTATAATATTCTTTCTAGACATTACAAATCTGCTATTAGCAACTGCAAAAGATACAGCTAGTCATCATGAGAGATCCTAATAACCCTTGTCTTTTCTGCAATCCAAAAGAAAGTGGAATTGCTCGCGAAAATGATTTAGCCTATGCAAGTTATGATACTTATCCTGTGTCAGACCACCACTGTTTAATTATTCCAAAGAGGCATGTTGTCGATTATTTCGAATTATCAGATGATGAGATTATTGCATGCAATAATTTAATTAAAATTATTAAAAAAGAAGTTTTGGACAAAGATAAAAGTGTAAAAGCATTTAATATCGGAACTAATGCTGGCAAAGTAGCTGGACAATCAATTATGCATTGTCATATTCACTTGATTCCTAGAAGAGAGGGTGATGTTGATAATCCTCAAGGTGGTGTTAGATCAGTAATACCCAAAAATCAGCATTATAAACGTAAAATATAAATTATAAGTTGTTATTAAAGACACATTGACCAATAGTTAAGGTTGATCTATAGAATTAACTAGATTAGAAAACTCTCTAATTTACTTAAATTTTTTACATAAGGGTAACATGTTAGAAACAAATCCATTTTCTATTTTAGCCGAAACGGTTTCACCGTTTGCAATGCAAAGCTTTATTATTGCAATGATTGTTTTAATCGCTTTAGGCACAATCATTCAAATGATCCATCATAAGAACATCACTTATTTTTTTAACAATGCAAAAAAAGCAAAACTTCAAGCAACAAGAGAAATAGGTGCTGGAGAAAAAGCTTCAATTATTGCTAAGACAGCTGTTGTTGATATTGGAACTACTTCTGAGCTTGGTTTTGGTAAAAGAAGATTATCACATGTACTTGGTATGTACGGCACTATTATTTTTTGGGTTTCTTCAGCAATTTTAGTATTTTGTTATACTGGAGCTGATAAATCTTCATCTTCGATGTGGTCAATGTTATGGCACGTTGGAGCAATATTGACTTGTGTTGGTGGATATTGGTTCTGGTTTTTTTTAAGAGTTGATGTTTCAGCTGAAGCTCATCCTTGGTATAGAATTATTAAAGCAGACTTATTTGTTCTAGCATTACTAGCATGCTCAACTTTTGGTTTAGCTTGGTCATATACACAATTTAATGGTCAGACAGGACTTTCATTTTTATTTTTAGCTTTATTTGTTCTTTCAAATTTAGTTTTATTTGGAGGAGTTTACTGGTCTAAATTTGCGCACATGTTTTACAAACCTGGTGCAGCAATACAAAAAAATCTTGCAGAAGCTGATGGATCAAGAGATAATTTACCTCCACCAGCAGATGCACCTGAACAATTTGGTTTAGGTATTAAAAGAGAACAACCTAAACACTATTAATTATGAAAATTTTAAATAAGGAGAAAAAATAATATGTCAACTTTTGTATATATGACTAGATGTGATGGCTGTGGTCATTGCGTAGATATTTGTCCATCAGATATAATGCATATTGATGAAAACATTAGACGTGCAAAAAATATTGAACCAAACTTTTGTTGGGAATGTTATTCGTGTGTTAAAGCATGTCCAAATCACGCTATTGATGTTAGAGGTTATGCTGATTTTGCTCCTATGGGTCATAGCGTTAGAGTGAGACGTGAAGAAGAAAAAGGAACTATTTCATGGAAAATTAAATTTAGAAATGGAACTACAAAAGATTTTGTTTCACCAATTACAACAAAACCATGGGGAAAATTTATTCCTAAACTTGCAGATGGTGATAAACCAAACCAAGGTGAAATTAATTCTCAAAGATTGTACACTGAGCCAGAAGGACTTAATATTGATGGTGAGTTACCAGTTGTTCCAAAAGATTCATTTAAAAAAGGAGTTTACTACTAATGGCTAAACACAAAACACATTACGAAGATTGCGATGTTCTAGTTGTTGGTGGTGGTATGGCTGGAACTGGTGCTACTTTTGAAGCTAGACACTGGGGAAGAGATATGAAAATTATTTGTGTTGAAAAAGCAAATATTGATAGAAGTGGTGCTGTTGCACAAGGTCTTTACGCAATTAACTGTTACATGGGAATGCAGTGGGGCGAAAACCAACCTGAGGATCACGTTAGATACGCAAGAAATGATTTAATGGGAATGGTTAGAGAAGATTTAGGATACGATATGGCGCGTCACGTAGACTCGACAGTTCATATGTTTGATGAATGGGGTCTTCCAATGATGAAAAATGAAGAAACTGGTAGATATCTTAGAGAAGGTAAATGGCAGATTATGATTCATGGAGAGAGTTACAAGCCAATCGTTGCAGAGGCTGCAAAAAAGTCAGCTGATAAAATTTATAACAGAATTATGATTACCCATCTGTTAATGGATGAGTCTCAAGAAAACAGAGTAGGTGGTGCTGTTGGATTTAATATGAGAACTGGTGATTTCCATGTGTTTAGAGCCAAAGCTGTAATAGTTGCAGCTGGGGGAGCTTCTCACATATTCAAACCAAGAGCTGTTGGTGAAGGAATGGGTAGAACTTGGTATGCCCCTTGGAGTAATGGTTCAGCTTATGCATTACCGATTGCTGCTGGAGCAAAAATGACACAAATGGAAAATCGAATTGTGTTATGTAGATTTAAAGATGGATATGGACCAGTTGGTGCATATTTCCTACACTTAAAAACTTATACTCAAAATGCTAATGGTGAAAACTATGAGAAAAAATGGTACGATCAAACTAAGGAGTTAGTAGGTGAATATATTGATCATCACCCAACTCCAACTTGTTTAAGAAATCATGCATTTATTCAAGAAACCATGGCAGGTGGTGGACCAATTCATATGGTTACTACTGAAGCTTTCCAAGACCCTCATTTAGAAACTGTTGGCTGGGAAAATTTCTTAGGTATGACTGTTGGTCAAGCAGTTGTATGGGCATCTCAAAATATTGATCCAAAATACACAAATCCAGAATTAACTACATCAGAACCATATGTTATGGGTTCTCATGCTACATGTTCAGGAGCTTGGGTAAGTGGTCCAGAAGATTTATCTCCACCAGAATATTTCTGGGGATATAACAGAATGCTTACAATTGATGGATTGTTTGGGGCAGGTGATACTGTAGGTGGAAGTGCTCATAAATTTTCATCAGGTTCTTTCACTGAAGGTAGATTAGCAGCAAAAGCAGCGGTTAAATATATTGAAGATAAAAAAGCTGAAGGTTTAAAAGTATCTGACAAACAATGTGAGGATTTTAAAGCTAAAGTCTACAAACCACTTGAAACCTATACAGTTGCTCAAAACGAGATTACTGGAGGAACAGTTTCTCCAAGTTATATTTCACCAATTCAAGGTCTACAGCGTCTACAAAGAATTATGGATGAATATGTAGGTGGAATTGCAACAAATTATATGACTAATGCTAATATGCTTAAAAGAGGATTAGAGCTTTTAGCTTGGTTAGAAGAAGATCTAGAAAATGTTGGAGCTGAAGATTATCACCAATTAATGAGAGCTTGGGAGCTAAAACATAGAGCTTTAACTTCTCAGTGTGTAACTGAACACACTATGTTTAGAGAAGAAACTAGATGGCCAGGCTACTATTACAGAGGTGATCACATGAAGCTTGATGATGACAATTGGCATTGTCTAACTGTTTCAAGACGTGACCCTAAAACTGGTAAATTTAGTATGGAAAAGGTTCCTGTCTACCATATAGTGGATGAGAACGAGAAGAAAAAAGCTTCTTAATAAAATATCAGGTCAACTTAATGGATATATTGTCAAAGACAGACGATGAGGTTTATCAAATAGCTAAACCTATCTGGGATAATTTGGTTAAATCATCAAATTTGAAAGATTATGGTGGTTTTACCAAAGATTTTTCAACTCAAATGTTGTTTGGAGCCAATGAAGTAGAACTTGGTAAGCAATGGGCTAACAATAAAATAATAACTAATTTAAAAGAAACATTCGACCCATTTGGCTGTCTTAGAAGAGGAGTTCATGTCACTGTCTTAATCAAACAGACCAATAAAGAAATCTCAGGAGAATTTCTTGGTAGACTTGTTTTAGGTGAAGAAGATGGTGTAGTAAAAGTCTTCGGAGCAACCATTTATTAATCAAAAAAAGATAATCTAAAAATTAAGAATAATGTTTGACAAATATTTATGCGGGTGTATTGACGCATGTAATGCAACTTTCAAACATAAAAATCATAAATAAAATTATTGATCTAAAAGCTGTTTTAATAAAAACAGGCATATTTATGAGCCTTGCAGCTTATTGGGGTGTTATTTTAGTTGGAACTTTTATCACATTTAGCTAAGCTTTTTAAAGATAATAGTTAATTTTTTTATGGAAGTATTTTTACCAATAGCACAAGTTTTTGTTAATCCAATCGAGATACTTTTATTAAGTGCTATAGTTGGAATTCTTTCAGGTTTATTTGGAGTTGGTGGAGGTTTCTTAATGACTCCATTCTTAATTTTTTTAGGTGTACCACCGGCATATGCTGTTGCAAATGAAGCTAACAATATTTTAGCCACATCTGTCTCAGGATCTACAACTCATTATTTAAAAAATACTTTAGATTACAAAATGGGATTTATGATTGTTATTGGTGGAACAGTAGGAACATCATTAGGAATTTTAACTTTCACATATTTTAAAGATTTAGGAAAAATAGATACAGTAATTTCATTAGCTTATATGTACATACTTGCAATAATAGGAACATTAATGCTTGTCGAAAGTCTTAGGGAGATAGATAGGGCTAAAAGAAATATTATAATTAAAAAAAAATTACATGTTCATTATTGGATACATGGACTTCCGTTAAGAATGAGATTTCCAAAATCAAAATTGTATGAAAGTATTTTTACTCCAATTTTAATTGGTTTATTAGTCGGTTTTATAGCCGCTATAATGGGAATAGGTGGTGCTTTTATTTTGGTACCAGCGATGATTTATATTATAAAGATGCCGACAAGACTAGTTCCAGGGACTTCTTTGTTTGTAACTATTTTTGTCAGTGTTATTGTAACATTTTTGCACTCATTTAATTATGGTTCAATAGATCTATTGTTAGTAGCGATGTTAGTTGTGGGATCTATTATTGGTGTTCAAATTGGACAAAAACTAGGTGAAAAAATTGACAGCTCAGGACTAAGAGCGTTATTAGCTATCTTACTATTAATAGTTGGTATAGCAATTGCCTACGAAACTTTTTTTGCTGAACAATCTATTGTAGTGATATCAAGTGTATCTAATTCAGATTTAAACTTTTTTTCAAAATTTATTAAAGAATTTTCAAACGATATGCCATTCTTTTATGGATTATTTTCAATTATGTTTGCTATTTTTTTAGGTGTGGGTGCAGCTTTTATTAGAAGGTTTTTTTCTAATTTAAAGAAAAAAATTTTACTTAAGTCTTAACTTAGAAAATTGATATAAAATTCAATAGATATAATACTAACAACCCCAACTGTTGCCATTCCAATAAATCCAACTAAAAATGGTTTGTAACCCATACTTTTTAATTCTTTTAAATTAGTAGATAGTCCAATTGCTGCCATTGCCATCGTTAAAAATATTTTTGAAGAGGATTTAATTGCTGTTATTGTATCAAGCCACAAATCATTATTTGTACTTAAAAAAAATTGGTCCCCGACATTTCTAAAAATTATCATGCCTACAAAACCCAAAACAAAATAAGGAAATATAGCTATTATAGAGTAATCTTTTTTAACAGTATTACTTCTGTTGTATAGAAACGCAAATAAAGGGATCATAATAACCAGAAAGGTATTTCTTATTAACTTTGTAACTGTTGCTACGTTTAATGTTTCGGGGCTATTGAATTGTTGATCATAAATAAGACCAGCAGCAGCCACTTGTGATGTTTCGTGTATAGATGTTCCTAAAAATAGTCCAATAAATAAAGGCTCAGCATCAAAATAATAATTTGCGAAGTAAGGATATATAAGCATTGATAAAATTCCAAATAATGTGATGTTTGCAATCGCATAAGAAATCTCATTTTTTTTTGCTCCAATAACAGGTGCTGTTGCCATTATAGCCGTTGTACCACAAACCGTTCCACCAATTGATATAAGATAAGCCATCCTTGTTGGTATCTTAAATCTTCTAACCAAAAGTTTTACAACTATTAAAACACTGACTATACAAATAATAATTAGTGGTATCGCCACTGTACCAAATTCTAAAAACTCAAAAGGTTTCAATTGAATACCAAGACATATTATTCCAAGTTTTAGGATATATTTTTGTGTAAAATCTAAACCTTTTACAAAGTTGTCTCTCATTTGAAATATGTTTCCAAAAAACATACCAATTAAAATAGCAATCATTGCTGTAGATATTGGGCTTTTTTCATAACCCAAAAGCTCAATGCCAATAATGTTATTAAAACCTTGGGAAAGTGTATAGAGAACAAATGCTAAAACAATACCAGGTATTACTACCAGGTATTGTTTGTAATTCATTAAAATTAGATTTGATTAAGCACTTCTGTAAAGTTTAGTCATAACAAATTCTTTATGACCTAAAGCTTCAGCACAAGTTAATCTTCCATTTGCTACTCTTAGAGTAGTTTTAATTAATTCATCTCCTGCTTGAGACATATTCATTTCACGAGTTAATATTTTTGAAACATCACAATCAATATGTTCACCCATACCTTTAACAGTCAATGGATTTGCAGTTAGTTTAACAACTGGTTCAATTGGATTACCAACAATATTACCTTGGCCTGTTGGAAATAAATGAATGTTAAAACCTGCTGCAGCTTGAAGCGTCACACATTCTGCTGCTGCTGATGAGGTATCCATAAAGTATAAACCTTTACCTTTTGTTGGTTCTTCTGCTGGCTCTAAAACATCAATAAATTTACAATTTCCTATTTTTTGGAAATTTCCAAAAGCTTTTTCTTCAATAGTAGTCAATCCACCTGCAATATTTCCTGCTGTTGGCTGACTTTCTGAAAGATCATCTGTTGCTTCTTTTAAAATAAAATCATTATAAGAATTCCAAGTTTTCATGAATTTGTCAGAAGCCTCAGGAGTTGCACCTCTAGTCGCACAAACTTGTTCAGCACCTGTTAATTCAGATGTTTCTCCAAAACATAAATGAACACCCATTGGCTCTAATTTATCCATTAAATTACCAACTGTTGGGTTAGCGGCTAATCCAGATGTTGTATCAGACTCTCCACATTTTACTGAAATCCAAAGATCACTCATTGGGCACTCTTCTCTTTGTTTCTCAGAAGCCCACATCACAAATTCTTGAGCTTTTTTAGAAGCTTTCATTGTAGTTCCAATGTCTCCAGTTCTCTCAATATGAAATCCTTCAACTGGTTTTCCAGTTTTAGCAATACCATCTACAATTTTTTTAGTCCATTTAGGTTCAATACCAATAACGATTACTGCAGCAACATTAGGGTTACAACCAGTTCCAATCATAGTTCTAAAATGAAGCTCTAAATCTGCTCCAAATTGTAGTCTTCCATATGAATGGGGCAGAGCGATTGTTCCTTTAATATTATTTGATACAGCTTCAGCACATGCATTAGAAATGTCATCAACTGGTAGAATGATTACGTGATTTCTTGTACCAGCTCTGCCATTTTCTCTTTTATAACCTAAAAAACTTTTTGGAATTTCCATACTATTACCACTTCTTTGTTTTTACATTGTGAACATGAACGTGTTCACCCTTTTTAATTGATTTAACCACTCTACCTATGTCATGACCATATTTAAGGATTGTGTCACCCTCATTTAGATCAGTCATTGCAATTTTATGCCCCAAAGGGATCTCGTCCATAGATTGAATATTAGTTGAACTGTCATCTTCCATTATCCAGCAAGCACAGTCTTGTTTTGGAGTTATTTTTTCAATAACAACTACTCCTACGTTGTCTTTTTTATCATGAATTATAATGTCTGTAGCCATATTTATTGTGTCGATTTGTTTGTTTGAAATTTTTAAATTCTTATATATTAATCGCTTAGATTAACAAATGAATTTTAATAAATTTTATTTTATATATAAGAAAGGTATGGTTTTATGACTAAGATGACAACCGAAGAAGCTTTTGTAAAAGTATTACAAATGCATGGTATTGAACACGCATTTGGAATTATAGGTTCAGCTTTTATGCCAATTTCAGATATTTTTCCAGATGCTGGGATAACTTTTTGGGATGTTGCTCATGAAACTAATGGTGGATTAATTGCAGACGGCTACACAAGAGCTACTGGTAAAATGTCAATGGTAATTGCGCAAAACGGGCCTGGAATTACTGGATTAGTTACACCTATTAAAACTGCATATTGGAATCATACTCCACTGTTGTTAGTTACACCACAGGCTGCAAATAAAACTATGGGACAAGGTGGTTTTCAAGAAGTTGAGCAGATGAATTTATTTAAAGATATGGTTTGCTATCAAGAAGAAGTTAGAGACCCTTCAAGAATGGCAGAGGTTTTAAATAGAGTAATTGAAAAAGCAATTAGAGGATCGGCTCCTGCACAAATAAATGTGCCAAGAGATTATTGGACACAAGTAATTGATATTGATCTTCCACCAATTGTTAGATTAGAAAGACAAGCAGGTGGTGTTGACGCAATTAAAAAAGCAGCAGATCTATTATCCAATGCAAAATTTCCAGTAATACTTTCAGGCGCTGGTGTTGTTATTGGTGGCGCTATAGAAGATTGTAAAAAACTTGCTGAAAAATTAGATGCACCAGTTTGTTCAGGCTATCAACACAATGATAGTTTTCCAGGAAGTCATCCGTTAGCAGCTGGGCCATTAGGTTACAATGGTTCAAAAGCTGGCATGGAACTAATCCAAAAAGCTGATGTTGTTTTAGCACTTGGAACAAGGTTGAATCCTTTTTCAACTTTACCAGGTTATGGAATGGATTATTGGCCAAAAGATGCAAGCATCATTCAAGTTGATATGAATTCAGACAGAATTGGTTTAACAAAAAAAGTTTCAGTTGGAATTTGTGGTGATGCTAAATTGGTTTCACAACAAATTTTGGCTCAACTTTCACCAACAGCCGGTGACACTGATAGACAAGCAAGAAAAGATATTATTCATCAAACTAAATCTGCTTGGTTACAAAAATTATCAAGTCTTGATCATGAAGATGATGATAAAGGCACAGTTTGGAATGAAGAAGCTAGAAAAAGAGATGCAGATAGAATGTCTCCTAGACAAGCTTGGAGAGCAATCCAAGCAGGTATGCCTGATGATGTAATTATTTCAAGTGACATTGGTAACAACTGTGCAATTGGAAATGCTTACCCAACTTTTGAAAAAGGAAGAAAATATTTAGCACCAGGATTATTTGGTCCTTGCGGATATGGCTTCCCCTCAATTTTAGGTGCAAAAATTGGTTGCCCAGATACTCCTGTAATAGGTTTTGCTGGTGATGGAGCGTTTGGTATTAGTATGAATGAGATGAGCTCATGTGCTAGAGAAGAATGGCCCGCAATTGCAATGGTTATCTTTAGAAATTACCAGTGGGGTGCTGAAAAAAGAAACACTACTCTTTGGTTTGACGATAACTTTGTTGGAACAGAATTAGATCCAGAATTAAGTTATGCAAAAGTTGCGGATGCTTGCGGATTAAAAGGTGTAACTGTTAGAACAATGGAAGAAACTACAGCAGCTATCAAACAATCTTGTGAAGATCAAAAAAAAGGAATTACAACGTTTATAGAAGTAATTTTGAACCAAGAACTTGGCGAGCCATTTAGAAGAGATGCTATGAAGAAACCAGTTAAAGTTGCTGGTATCAATAAAGCTGATATGATCAAACAACCATCTTTAAACTCTTAAATATTTAAATGAACAATATTAAAGCTAGCTCTGTTAGAAGCTTTGGTATAGTATTTTTTTTAGTTTTTATATTTATAGCTTTCTACCCTCTTTTAAATGATCAGAGTATTAGGATTTGGTCTTTAATTGTTGGTTTTATTTTTTTATTTTTAGGAATAGTTAAATCACCTATACTAAAACCATTAAATATAATTTGGTTTAAATTTGGTATTTTTTTAGGAAAATTTATTGCACCAATAGTTATGGGGGTTGTTTATTTTGCAATAGTTTTTCCAACATTTCTTTTGTTAAAGCTATTCAAAAGAAATTACTTGAATATTAAATATGAAAGAAATAAGAATTCATATTGGTTAAGCACCAAAGATAAAAATACTACAATGAAAGATCAGTTTTAATGGAATTTTTAAAAGAATTTATAAGATTTATTGGTGTTAGAAAAAAATATTGGTTACTCCCAATCATAATTGCTATTTTTCTATTAGGAGGATTAATAATTTTATCACAAGGCTCTGCTGTAGCCCCATTTATATATACAATATTTTAAGTTAAACAAAAATTTTCAAAGTATTAATGACTAAAATTATTGGAATTTCTGCATTTTACCATGATAGTGCAGCATCTTTAATTGAAGACGGTGTAATAATCGCTGCCGCACAAGAAGAAAGATTTTCGCGAAGAAAACATGATGATAGATTTCCCAAAAATGCGATTAAATTTTTATTAGAAACTTCAAATTGTAATTTAAATGAGATAGACAAAATTATTTTTTATGAAAAACCTTTTTTAAAATTTGAAAGATTACTAGAAACTTATATTGCATTTTCACCAAAAGGTTTTAAGCAATTTTCAAAAGCCATACCAATATGGTTAAAAGAAAAATTATTTCAAAAAAAACAAATAGTCAGTTATCTTAAAGAAATAGATAATAGTTTTTTACCAGGTGATAAAATTTTATTTTCAGAACATCATTTTAGTCATGCAGCCAGTGCATTTTATCCATCACCATTTAATAATGCAGTAATTTTAACTGCTGATGGAGTTGGTGAATGGGCGACAACTACAGTTGCTGTTGGTAATGGCAATGAAATAGAAATAAAAAAAGAGATTGAGTTTCCACATTCGTTAGGACTTTTGTATTCTGCTTTCACATATTATACGGGTTTTAAAGTAAATGGAGGTGAGTACAAATTAATGGGATTGGCACCATACGGTGAACCTAAGTATGTTAAAACAATCTTAGATAACCTTATTGATGTTAAAGAAGATGGTTCTTTCAGATTAAATCAAGACTATTTTGATTATGCAACTGGTTTAACTATGACAAATGAAAAATTTAATGATTTATTTGGTAGTGTACCAAGGAATCCTGACAATGAAGACATTTCTCAATTTCATATGGATATAGGCGCATCAATCCAAAAAGTGACAGAAGATATAATTGTAAAAATTGCTAAAAATATACGTAAAGAATACGGAATTGAAAATCTTTGTTTAGCTGGGGGTGTTGCTCTTAATTGTGTAGCAAATGGAAAGATACTTAAAGAAAAAATATTTAAAAATGTTTGGATACAACCAGCTGCTGGTGATGCAGGAGGATCTTTGGGTGCTGCATTAGGTTACTGGCATAACGAATTAAAAATGGAAAGACTAAATAGCAATATAGATTCTATGAAATGCAGTTATTTAGGACCAGAGTATTCCAATGAAAAAATCAAGAATATATTAATTGATATAGGAGCAAAATTTAAGTCTTTTACAAATGACAAATTATTAGATTTTACAACAGATAAATTGGCCGAAGGTAAAGCTGTAGGATGGTTTCAAAATAAAATGGAATTTGGTCCTAGAGCCCTAGGTGGACGATCAATCTTGGGAGATGCAAGATCACCTGAAATGCAAAAAAAAATCAATTTAAAAGTAAAATTTAGAGAAAGTTTTAGACCTTTTGCTCCAGCAGTATTGCTTGAGGATGTGAACGAGTGGTTTGATTTAGACTCAGAAAGTCCTTACATGTTATTAGTTGGAAAAGTAAAAGAAAATAAGTTGTTAGAGCAAACATCTGATCAAATGATAGCCAAAGGGCTGGAAAAATTAAATATAGTTAGATCTAAAATACCAGCTGTAACACATGTAGATAATTCAGCAAGAATTCAAACAGTGACAGCTGAAAATGGCATTTATTATGATTTAATTAAAACATTTAAGAAAAAAACAGGATGTCCAGTAATAGTAAACACATCTTTTAATGTTAGAGGGGAACCACCAGTAAATACACCGATAGATGCTTATAAATGTTTTATGGCAACTGACTTGGATGTCCTTGTTTTGGGTAACTGCATATTGGAAAAACATAACCAAATTAATTTTAATTTAGATAATGAATAAAATTTTTAAAAAAAAAGATATTAAGATTGAAGATAATGTTTTTAAATTAAATATTGATGACTCGACAGTTGAAAAAGTTATTGATTTTTATAATGAGGCTCCATTTCCAAATTATGAAAATAATGATGACAAATCTTCAATTAATCAAAAAGGTGATAATAATTATTTGGCCAAACAATTTAAGAATTTTATTGGCTTTAATAAAGATATTCTTGAAGTTGGATGTGGAACTGGTCAACTTTCTTTATATTTTTCAATCGGGAATAATAATAGAGTCTATGCACTTGACCCAACACTAGCTTCAATTAATCTAGGAAAAGAGTTTGCGAAAAAAAATAAAATTGAAAATATAAAATTCGTAAATGCCGATATTTTTGACGATGTATTCAACGAAGAAACTTTTGACTTTATTTGGACTAATGGGGTGCTACACCATACTAAAAATCCAAAATTAGCATTTGATATTATTTCAAAATACTTAAAAAAAAATGGTTACATTTTAGTTGGACTATATAATAAATACGGCAGAGCAAGAACTTTATTGAGAAGGATTCTGTATAAATTGTTTGGGAAATCTATTGTAATGCTTCTAGATCCAACATTAAGAAAAATCAAAAAAGGAAATGATGACCAAATTAAATCCTGGATTAGAGATCAATACGAACACCCAGTAGAAAGTTTACACAGTATAGATGAGGTTTTAAAATGGTTTAATGAAAACAACATTGAATTTATTAATTCGATACCACAATGTGACACTGAAGAAAATTATGAAGAATCTTTATTTAAAAAATCATCTAAAGGGACTTTTTTATCTCGTTGTTTTTCGCAAATAACAATGTTATTTAATGAACTTGGATCTGATGGTGGATTGTTTATAGTGATCGGCAAAAAAAAAATTAATTAATGAGTTTAGAATTTAATTTAGTAAAATTTCCCATAATATTTCCAATTATTTATGGTGGCATATTGTTTTTGTTGCCTAGCTTAGAAAACTATTTGATTTTTTTTACAATTTTATTATTAGCTGAAACTCATTTTGGTGCTACTTGGCCATTTTTTCTAAATAGCGCAAATTCAAAGTTCATTAAAGAAAATAGAATAAGTTTGATCTCTTTTCCACTAATAATTGCTACAGCGTCTTTAATTGGTTTTATATTTTTAAAACCAACATTTTTATTAATTTTTTTTGCTGCAAACATGTATCACGTAACAAGACAAAGTTTTGGTGTGTGCAAACTATATACAAAGGAAATATCACAAATTAAATATCAAGAAAATTTTATTTATATTTTTAATTTTATATTCTTTTTAATTGGTTTTTTTAGGTTTTATCTACCTGTAATTGATTCAAATCTAATTTTTATATTAAATATCATCATTGTTATTTTAATCTTTGGAACATTAATTATTTATTCTTTTAGATATACACTTACAGATAGCTTCTACACTTTTGTAACTGGATTAATAATTTTTTATCCAATTTGTTTTGTGTCAAATCCAGTCCACGCAATAATTATGGGTGTAACAATGCACTACACTCAGTATTTATATTTAACTCACAAAGTTTTTAAAGGTAGACATCAGGATCAAATTATTCAAACTTCGAAATCAAGTTATATTGGAGTAATTTTGTTGTATGCAGCAGCAATGGCACTTCTTTCTCTACTGGGAAAAAGCTCTAATGAAATATTGAATTTTTTAATTATTATTCCAATTATTGGGCAAATGCTTCACTTTTATTTAGATTCACAATTGTGGAAGTTTAGTAAATCACATAATAGAGAAAATACTTTAAAATTTATAAAATCTTAAAAAGACTATACAAAAGAATTTGAATTAGATTAAACTTGCCATCATGAAGATTGTAAATGATAGCACTTGTAGTTGGATTAATGATTTAACCCCAAGAGTAAATATAAAGAGTCTTCAATCAAATGAAGACGCTGAGTGGCTAATAATAGGTGCTGGTTACACCGGTTTATCCGCATCTAGAAAATTAGGTCAACTATATCCAAATCAAAAAATCATATTAGTTGATGCACAATTAGCAGGAGAGGGTGCTAGCAGTAGAAATTCAGGGTATTTGGTTGATACAACTCTTAATGATGGTTTCACTTCTAACAAAGATTTAGATAATTATAAAAAAAAAACTGATATTTATGATTTAGGAATAAATGTTATTAAAAAATTCATAAACGAATACCAAGTAGACTGTGATTTGAATGAATGTGGTAAATATTTTGCATCTTCAAAAAAAGAAGATGAAAAAATTTTAAGAAACTTTTCAAATACTCTCAAAAAATTAGATTTTGAACATAATTTATTATCTAGTAATGAATTATCTAAAAGATTAGGTACTAATTTTTATAAAGTAGCACTTCATACTAAAGGTGGTATCTTGTTGCATCCTGGGAAATTAGTTAGAGCAATGATCGATGTATTGCCAAAAAATGTATATTTATATGAAAATTCATCTTTACTTAGTTGGAACAAAACTAAAGATAAAATTTCTTGTAAATTTAAAAATGGCAGAATTATTTCTAAGAAAATCATTTTTGCTACCAATGGATTTTTGAAATCTTTAGGAATTAAATCAAACTATAATTTTCCAATTACTTTAACAGCAAGTATGACAAGACCATTAACTGAAGACGAATTTAAATCCATTGGTCAACCAAAAGAATGGGGTGTTTTACCTGTGAGACCAATGGGTGCCACTATTAGAATGACAAAAGACAGAAGAATATTAATAAGAAATACCGCAGAAATTCATAATCCTTTTAAGATGTCTAAGTTTGATTTACAAAAAAGATCTATTAATCAAAGAGTTGGTATTAAAAAAAGATTTCCACAATTACCAGATGATATTATTCGATCGTCATGGTCTGGTGTTGTATCCAGAACAAGAAATAGCTCTCAAATATTTGAAAAAATTGATAATAATGTTTTTGCTGCTGGTTGTTATAATGGCTCAGGTATTGGTGTAGGCACCTTATTTGGTGAACAAATTGCTATTAAAGCTAGTGAAGAAAACACAGACGAAATAGAAACTATAGAAGCAAGAAACAAGCCTACTTGGTTACCACCTCAACCTTTTTTAAATTTAGGTGTTAAAACTCGTTTAATTTATGAGCGTTTAAGAGCTAGATCAGAAATTTAAAGAACAACCAAATCTAATTTTTTTTTACCCAATCTTTCATTACCATTATCTGTAACTAAATAAGTTTCTCCTAAATTCATCGCTAGTTTACTATCTGAGTCCATTAGGATCATATGTATAAAGAAAACATTACCAGGAGTTATTACAAAAGGATTACCTGTGTATAACATTGGCCAGTCCATCCAGTTAGGTGAAAAAGTTGAACCTAAAGAATATCCACAAGCATTCATTCTTGCTTTATTAAACCCTAAATCATCAAATGTTCTTGCATGAGCATCAAAAACCTCTCCTGCAGTTTTTCCAGGGACTAAAGTTTTTACACAATTTGTTAATGCATCAACACAAGCTTCATGCATTTTAATATGTTTGGGATCAGCTTTTCCGATAGGGATAGTTCTAAACATTGCAGAGTGATAATGTTTAAAAGTACCAGCCCATTCTAGACTTAGTTGATCTTTATCTGATAAGTTTCTTTTTTCAGCCTGATATCTGCAGAGTAGAGCGTTATCTCCCGAGCCAATGATATATTCGTTAGCAGGATAATCACCACCACCTTCAAGAACTGCTCTTTGCATTTCAGCTAAAATTTTTGCTTCATTAGCACCTGCTTTTGTGTATTTCCATGCTTCATCTAAAGCTCTATCTGCAAGCTCAGCTGCCTGTCTTACATAAACTAATTCTTCATTAGATTTAATAACTCTTAATTTTGTTATCAACTCTGATTGATCTTCAACTTTACAATAATTTTCTAAGGATTTATTTAATCTTAAAGCATTACGACCTGTCATTCCATAAGCCTCATATTCAATACCAATATTTTTATTTTTTAGATCAAGTTCATTTAAAATTACTTTAAGATCATCTGTTGGATTTATTCCATCCTTATCAACCCAAATTCTTATATCTTGAATATTCGAAGTATTTTGAGCTTGTCTTAAGTCAGGTGCACGAGTTAACAAAATAACATTTCCTTTTTGATCTAAGACCAAAGTTTGAAAAAAAACATATCCAAATGTATCGTAACCAGTAACCCAATACATTGACTCTTGTCTAAACATTAAAAGAGCATCTAAATTCTGCTCTTTCATAGATTTTAAAACATCTTGTTTTCTTTTAGAAAACTCTTCTTTGCTGAAATGAAGTGCCATTAAGAAATAATTGCTTTTACTGAACCTAATTTATCAATTTTACCAGTGTACAAACCTTTGCCGAGAATAGGAACTACACCTACCGTTGAACCTGTAAAAACATAAAAATTTTTACCTAAATCAACTTTGTCTTTTTTAACTTTGTTTAAAACAAATCTTAGAGAATTAAGAGGGTTAATGTAAACAGCATTTGTATTTCCATTGACACTTTGTTTAATTTTTTTGTTTGAAATATTAGCTTTTAAATTACCAATATTAATTTTCTTATATTTTTTCTTTTGCCCAATCAAAAACTTAACATTTCCACCAAAATCACTACTAAGGTCCCCAAAGGAAGTAATTCCTTTTCTTTTTTGCCTATAACCAACCACTTCAATACTAGGAGCCATATGAGATATAAATTTGGTAACGTTTTTGCTTGTAATTAAACCCTTTGAGTTAAAAAAAGATTTCTTTATTAAATAACAAACCTCAAGTTCAATTCCTAAAGTTGATTTATTTATCTTAACACACTTACCATTGTTTAAAAAATTTCTCTTATATACTGATGCATAAAAAGGTTCTTTTTCTTTTAATTTTTTTAATAAAGGAATACCTGTTCCGCCAGCTTTATATCCAATTATTGGTTCTTTGATTTTACTTTCACATAATTTTCTAAATTTATCTGCGTTTGTTAATTTTTTTGTGAATTTTTTAGGTATAGCTGCAACAATCTTATTTTTTAGAAAAGCGTTAACTAATTTATCTGAAAGTTTATCTTTTAATGTTTTTTTCATATAACTTTATTATTTTAATACAGACATAGGATCAAGTCTTGTTTGAAACCAATTAATTCTAAAATCTAAATGTGGGCCGGTTGATCTTCCCGTTGATCCAACAGTACCTATAACATCTCCTTGATTTATTTTATCTCCAACTGAAACCAAAACATTTTCAAGATGAGAATATATTGTTGAGATACCATGACCATGATCCATAATGATTGTACCACCCGTATAATACAAATCATCTTCTGCCATAGTTATAACGCCGGTACCAGATGATTTAATCATTGTTCCTAACTTTGCAGCTATATCAATTCCATAATGGGGCCACCTAGGTTTACCGTTTAATATTCTTTGACTACCGTAGACACCACTAATAATACCTTCTACTGGCATAATAAATTTTTCTTTAAAAAATATTAGATCAGAATTGATAGCTCTAGCTTCACCAATTGCATTATTTTCTTTTTTAATTCTTTTATAAACCGACTCTGGTGGTGTAACTTTACTTTCTGCTAGTCCATCAATTCTTTGAATATTATATTTTCTTTTTAAAACTTTTTTAATAATTTTTGTTTTTTTATTATTTTCAATTTTAGTAAAAGTTAGATCAAATTTTCTATCTCTATCAACTCCAAAAACAAAAAAACCATCTTGAGATACTTTTACCTCTTTTTTACCAACGAAAACTTTTGCTTGAGGATTAGTTTTTCCTAATATGAAATGACCTTGTATAAATTTTCCTTGAAACTCAATTGCGTTTACTTGTGATGTTGTAAAAATAAATACTACTAAGAAAAATCTATAAATTATTGAGCTGTCCATCCGCCATCTATTACTATTGATGTACCTGTAATCATTGAGGAAGCTGAAGAGGCCAAGAAGCAAACAGTAGTTGCTATATCACTTTCTGTTGCTAATTTCCCCATAGGAATATTGTCTAAAGCTAATTTCTTAAATTTTTTATTTTTAAAGAAGTTTAAAACCATTGGTGTTGCAACAAATGTTGGTGCTACCGTATTCACTCTAATATCATTTTTTGCTAACTCAACACCCATACCTTTTGTTAAGCCCTCTATACCAAATTTGGTCATATTATATACGTTTCTCCCACCCATTCCAACATGACCTAACTGTGAAGACATATTAATTATTGAACCTGGTCTTTTCTTATTTTTTAACATTTTTTTAACAACAAGTTGAGCGACGTTAAATGCAGCCTTAAGATTAAGATCGACTAAGTAGTTCATGCTTTTCTGTTTAATTTTTTCAAAAGGTTCTGGAATATTTGTACCTGCATTATTTACCAAGACATCTATAATCTTAATCTTATCTATCTTTTTTTTCAAATCCTCATAGTCCATTACATCACAAGGAACTTTAATAACTTTTCCTTTAATTTTTTTGATTTGCTTTTCTAGTTTATCAAGATCAGAAGGAGTTCTGCTAAGAGCAATAACCGTAGCTCCAGCTTCTGCTAAAGCAATAGAACAAGCTTTGCCCAAGCCTTTTCCTGCACCAGTAACTAAAGCATATTTGTTCTTTAAATTAATTTTTTGTAAATACATATTAAATAAACAACTTTAAATCTGTATAGATTAATTCTACAGCAACTACCAGTATAGCAATTAAACCAATCCAAGCTATCCACTTATATTCATTAATCCATCTAGATATTAAATTGGCTGCTGTAGCCATTAAAACGATTGATAAAGCTAATCCAAAAATTAATAGAACATAATGATCACCTGCTGCTCCAGCCACACCCAAAACATTATCTAAGCTCATTGTAAAATCAGCAAGTAAAACAGTCCAAATTGCTTTCATGAAGCTTGAATTATCAACTTTTATATCTTCTTCATTAGATTGACCTTTGATCACATCAACATAAAGTTTGTAGACAATATAAAGTAATAATAATCCACCAATTAGTCTTAAACCTGTAATTTGTAGCAAGTATGCCGTTAACATTGTTAAGATAATTCTTAAAATTACAGCACCACCTATGCCCCAAAAAATTACTTTTTTTCTTTGTTCAACTGGAAATTTAGAGGCAACCATACCAATAATAATTGCGTTATCACCTGCTAATACTAGATCTATAAATATAATTTGACTTAAAATAACGAGCTGTTCAGCTCCAAATAATTCTGAAAACATTAGCTGCTTAATATCATATCTGCACCTTTTTCTGCAATCATTATTGTTGGTGCATTTGTATTTCCTGAAGTGATATTGGGCATAATCGAGGCATCAATTACTCTTAAATTATTAACACCTCTAACTTTTAATTTTTCATCAACTACCGACATATCATCTTGGCCCATTTTACAAGTTCCAACTGGATGAAATATAGTTTGTGCATAATTTGATGCTTCTTTAACTAACTCCTCATCATCATGAATATTTATTCCAGGTCTATATTCTTCTGGTGCATATTTTTTAAAAGTTTCAGATTCTAAAACAATTTTTCTTGTTAATTTTAATCCTCTAGCTGCAACCATTCTATCGTGATCAGTTGAAAGGTAATTTTGTTTAATTTTAGCATAAGTTCTTGAGTCTTGGTCTATTATGCTCACGTGACCTCTGCTTGAAGGTCTTACATTTGATACAGTTGGAGTAAATGCATGAAAGTCATGGTTTTTAGTAGCTGCCAGGGTGTCCATGCTCATTGGTTGAACGTGCCACTGTAAATCAGGAAGTTCTAGGGTAGGGTCACTTTTTGCAAACATGCAAAGTTGACTTGCACCCATTGTCATAGGACCACTTCTTTTAAAAATGTATTCTAGCCCAATCATTAAATTTCCAAATAAACTGTTAATTTTTTTATTGAGTGATTTAATTCCATGAATTTTGTAAATTGGCCTAAACATTAGATGGTCTTGCAAGTTTTCACCAACTCCTTTTAGTTCGTGTACCATATCAATACCTAAGTTCTTTAATTTATCTGAATTACCAATTCCAGACACCTGTAGTATTTGAGGGGAACCTATTGCTCCAGATGATAAAATGATTTCTTTATTTGCTTGAACTTTTTTTAATTCATTATCCTGCCAATACTCAACTTCTTTTGCAGTTTTATTTTCAAAATTAATCTTTCTAACATGAGCTTTAGTAATTATCTTTAAATTTTTTCTATGTTTAATTGGGTTTAAATACCCAACTGAAGTACTACATCTAAAACCATCTTTTTCTGTGACTTGAAAATAACCACAACCATGATTGTCCCCAGTATTAAAATCCTTAGTTTTTGGTATACCAAACTCTTCAGCTGCATTTTGAAACTCGTTTAATAATGGTAGCTGAATTCTTTGATCAGATACAGATAAGGGTCCACCAACTCCATGAAATTCACTTTTACCTCTTTCTTGATTTTCAGCTTTTATAAAGTAGGGCAATACATCATCCCAACTCCAACCAGCATTTCCTAACTGTCTCCAAACATCATAATCTCTATGTTGTCCTCTTACATATAAAAGTCCATTAATAGAGGAGCTTCCACCTAATGTTTTTCCTCTTGGATATCTAATAGAAATATTGTTCATACTTTCGTCTGGCTCAGTTTTGTAACACCAATCAACACCAGGGTTGTGCATAGTTTTAAAGTAGCCAACTGGAATATGAATCCAAGGGTAGTTATCTTTTCCACCTGCTTCAACTAATAAAACTTTATGATTTGGGTTTTCAGATAATCTATTAGCTAACACACATCCAGCAGAACCTGCACCAAGAATAATATAGTCAAAAGTTTCCATTGATTAATTATATAAATTAAATTTAATTAATAATCTAATAATAAGTAGAAATATATATTTAGTCATGTTACGAATTTAAATGCTTTCTGATAATCAAATTGCAACTTACAAAACTGAAGGTCTTACTAAAAGCTCAACATGTCTCTCAGAGGACAAGATCAAAGAATTGAATAAAGCTTTGGAAAAATATTTAGAAGAGCATAAAGACGAAAATACAGAATTTGTATCTGGGTTATATGAAAGAGATAGTGATTTTTTAAAATTTGCAATGTACCCAGAAATTATTAGTGAAGTTAAACAATTAATAGGTAAAGATGTTATACTTTGGGGTTCTTCATTGTTTTGTAAAAAAGAAAAAAATGGAAAAGAGACACCTTGGCATCAAGATGGGGAATATTGGCCAATTAAACCACTTGAGTCAGTTACGGTGTGGTTGTCAATCGATGAGGTGACCGAAGAAAATGGTCCATTACAATATATACCTGGTTCTCACCTAGATAGAAAATTAGCTGAACACAACACACTAAATTCTAACGATGTTACTCTAAATCAAACTTTGAAGAATATAGATGAAATAAAAGATCAGGCTAAATCTGTAATTTTAAAACCAGGAATGTTTTCTATGCATGATGTTTATTTATTTCATGGATCAAGAGCAAATAATTCTGGAAAAAGAAGAGCAGGACTTACATATAGATATATGCCAGCAACATCATTTTATGATCATGCTGGGGCCAAAGCTATTGAAGATAAAATTGGTTATTCGCTTCAGAGACAATTACATCTAATTAGTGGTGTGGATAAATCCTCTAATAAGATTTACCAAAATCATACCAAATAAGTTAATTGACTAACTTTGATACAATAATTATTGGTGCTGGATTTTCAGGCCTATATCAGCTTTACAGATGCAGGGATGATTTAAATTTAAAAACACTTGTCATTGAAGAGGGTGCAGATTTAGGAGGAACATGGTATTGGAATACTTACCCTGGTGCACGATGTGACTCAGAAAGTCATACTTATGGTTATACATTTTCAGAAAATATTTATAAAAACTGGACATGGAATGAAAAATATCCAAAGCAATCTACAATTCTTAAATATTTAAATTATGTGGAAAAAAAATTAAATTTAAGAAAAAATATTTTATTTAATCATAAAATTATTTCAGCAAAATATTTAGAAAGAAAAAATTTATGGCAAATAAAAACAAATAAAAAAAAAGTATTGTTCTGTAAATACCTCATTTGTGCTGTAGGCTCTTTATCAGCAGCAAATATACCCAAAATTAAAGGATTAAATACCTATAAGGGAAAATATTACCACACAGGTAAATGGCCTAAAAAAAAAGTTAATCTTAAAAATCAAGTTGTTGCTCAAATTGGAACTGGATCTAGTGGTATTCAGGTCGCCCCAGAAATTGCAAAGGTAGTTAAAAAATTAGTTATTTTTCAAAGAACACCCAACTATAGCATACCCGCAAGAAACAAAAAATTAACTAGAGAATTTATAATCAATTTTAAAAAAGATTATGAAAAAATAAAAAAAATTTTAAAAAAAACTCCTGGTGGTCATACATTTAGTTTTCCAAATAGATCAGTCTTTGATTTCAATAATAAAGAAAGAAATAAAATTTTTGAGAAAGCGTGGAGTAAAGGTAGTTTGGCGTTTCGAGCTTGTTTTTCTGATATCACAAAAAATATAAAAGCAAACGAAACTGCATCTAATTTTATTAAAGAAAAAATATTGAAAATTGTCAAAGATGAAGAAGTAGCAAAAATTCTAACAAATTTTGATCACCCCTTTACCTCAAAGCGCCCTACACTAAATACAAATTATTACGAAACTTTTAACAAAAAAAATGTTCAGCTTGTTGACTTAAAATCAAACCCAATTATCAAAATTACAAAAAAAGGAATTAAAACAAAAAATAAGGATTTTAATTTTGATAAGATTATTTTTGCAACAGGTTATGATGCTCTAACAGGTCCACTTTTATCCTTAAATCTGGTTGGAAAAAATCAAACTAAACTTAAAGATTATTGGAGCAAAATACCAAAATCTTATCTTGGTCTAATGATACCTAAATTCCCAAATTTATTTATTATTCAGGGGCCAGGCAGTCCATCTGTACTTACGAATGTGCCTGTGCAAATAGAGCAACATGTTGAATGGATCACACACTGTATAAGTTTTATTGAGTTAAATAAAAAAAGATCTATCGAAGCTTCCTTAAGTTCTGCAAAGAATTGGAGTAATGAAATTAAGAAACTTGCAGATGCGTCACTTTTTATGAAAGCTAAAAGTTCTTGGTATAAAGGAGATAATATACCTGGAAAGCCAAAAGTCTTTATTCCATATCCTGGTGGGTTGCCTAGATATAGAAATATATGTAATAAAGTTGAAAAAAACCAATATAAAGAATTTTTAATTAAATAAGCATGAAAAAGTACTTTTTATTAATAATAAGTTTATTAATTTGTTTTAAATCAACAGCAGCTGAAATTGAAATAATTTCTGATAAACCTGGGGACGGAAAAAAAATAATTTACCATTCATGGGTTCAAATTGAGTACACAGGTTCGTTTGAAAATGGTGAAGTTTTTGACACTAATATAGGCAAAGATAGACCGTTAGTTGTTCAAATGGGAATGAAAGAGGTAATTCCTGGTTTTGAACAGGGAATAATTGGAACCACAAAGGGAACTAAAAGAAAAATTAAAATACCAGCTGAATTAGCTTATGGAAAAAAAGGTGGTGGTGACGTTATCCCCCCTAACACTGATTTAATATTTGAGTTTGAAATTATTGATGTGTTGGATCCTCATTACAAAACGATTAACTCTGAAGAGTTGATAAAAAAAATAGATGAAAATGCGGTTGCTTTAGATATTAGATTAGAAAACCAATGGGAAAATGGTGTTATCAAAGGGACTTTTCAAGAAACAGCTTTTAATAAAGATGGAAAATTTAACGTATACTTAATGGATAAAGTAAGAGCTCTTGCAGCTGAAGAATCTCAAAATATTGAAATTATCTTTATTAGCCATGATGGAGATACCGCTGCAATACTTGGTAACGCCTTTGCAGAAGATCTTGGTTTCAAAAATGTTTCAGTTCTTAAAGGTGGAATACTTCAATGGTTAAAAGAAGATAGAAAGTTAGTTTCACACAAAAAAGATAACTAATTTATATTTGTTTTTTTCTTTGAAGATTTTTTAATCTAATTTCATCGTGAAATAAATCTATAACTCTTTCTTGTAAAAAAGAAGACTCGGACAGAGCTACATCATTATTTATAACTTTGGTTATTTTCTTTTTATTAAAAGTTCCCCATTTAATTAATGATTTAACTATTGGTACAGTAGATTTACCAAATTCAGTTAAAGAATACTCAGTATTAAGAGTTTCTACTTTTGAAATTTTTTTAATTAAAAGTTTATCTCTTTCCATATCTTTTAATTGTTTTGATAACATTTGAGATGTTATACCATTTAAGGATCTTTTCAATTCTCCAAAACGCATATGCTTAGATAGCAAACTATCTAAAATCATTATCTTCCATTTACCTCCAATTAATTTTAAGGCATTAGCTACAGGAGAATATTTCATTATAGTATTTTTTATATACTAGTCTCTAGAATTGACCAAATAGTTTTTTAATTAAGATTAATTGCTTGGATAAATTAAGTAATAATATTATATCTTATGAATTAAATTTTTATTCAACTCTGAAAGAAAATATACAAATGAAATTAGAAAATAAAGTTGCCATAGTTACTGGTGGTGGGAAAGGTATTGGTGCAGAAATTTGTTTAAGTTTAGCAAAAGAAGGAGCTAAGATTGTTATTGCTGAAATGGATATTGAAAGTGGAAAAAATTCCCAAAAAAGAATTATAGAAAATGGGGGTGATGCAATTGTAGTGGAAACTAATGTTGCAGATGAATTTAGTGTAAATAATATGGCTGAAGAAGCTGTCAAAAAATTTAGAAAAATAGATATTCTAATTAACAACGCGGGTATAAGACATATTAACAATATATTAGATCATACAAAAAAACAGTGGGATGAAATGCTGTCTGTTAATCTAACTGGACCATATCTTTGTTGTAAGGCTGTAATTCCTTACATGATTAAAAATGGGAAAGGTAAGATTGTTAATTTTGGTTCCATTGCAAGTTTTATGGGAAGACCTGATAGAGTTGCATATGTTGCTGCTAAGACTGGTGTACTAGGTTTAACTAGAGCTTTAGCAGTAGATTTAACTGGAAAAAATATAAATGTTAATACTATTTGCCCAGGTTTGATTTCAACACCTTTCAATCAAAAATTTGCTGAAGATCCAGTGCATGGTGAGGCATGGGGTAAAGAAACAATTGTTGGACGATGGGGAGTGCCTTCTGATATATCTGGTGCAGCGGTATTTTTATCAAGCGATGACTCAGATTTTATTAATGGATCAGAGATAAAAATAGATGGTGGCTGGTTAGCTGCCAAAACTAGAAAAGGTGAGTTGGAAAATTGAATGAGTGATGATTTTAAAAAAAACTTAGATTTAGCTTTAGGAAATGCAAAAAGATTATCAAACAAAATTTTAATTGATGGAAAATTGATTTCTGCAAAATCTTTAAATAAAATTAAAGTAGTTAATCCAAGTACAGGAGAACAAATTGGTGAAGCTCCTCAATGTGATGCACACGATGTTGATACGGCTGTGGGTTCAGCCGAAACTGCTTTTCATAAATGGAAAAAAATTCCTGCACGTGAACGTGGAAAAATGATGACTGCTGCAGCAAGAAAAATTGAAGAAAGAAGAGATGAAATAGAAACTTTATTAGCTTTAGATACAGGTAATGCTCTTAGAACTCAGGCAAAACCTGAGACAGCTGCTTCAATTGAATTGACTCATATGTTTGCTGGTCTTGCTGGGGAAATAAAAGGAGAAAACTATCCACCTAATATTCCTAATACAATACACTATACAACTAAAGACCCTATTGGTGTTGTTTGTGCAATAATTCCTTGGAACGCTCCATTATTTTTAACTGTTGCAAAAATTGCACCTGCAATAGTTGCAGGCAACACTGTTGTTTTAAAAACTGCTGAACAAGCTCCATTTTGTGCATTATTAGTATGTGAAATTCTTCAACAAGAATTACCTCCTGGAGTTTTAAATGTAATATCTGGTTATGGTGAAGAGTGTGGTGAACCTTTAATTGCACATGAAAAAGTTAGAAAAGTAACATTTACAGGATCTTTTTCTGTTGGAAAAATTATAGCTATGAAAGCTGCTCCAAAGTTATGCCCAGTTACATTAGAGTTAGGTGGAAAAAATCCAAATATTATCATGAGTGATGCAGACCTTGAGATAGCAATCCCTGGAGTTATAGATGGAATGAGATATACAAGACAAGGTCAAGCGTGCACTGCAGGATCTAGAGTTTATATTCATGAAAAAATTTATGACAAAGTTTTAGAAGGAGCTGTTGATAAATTAAGTAAACTTAAAATGGGTAATGCTCTTGATGAAACATCAGATATTGGAGCAATTATTTCAGAAGAACAGCTCAAAAGAACTTTATATTATATGAATATCGCAAAAAAAAATTCTTCAACAGAGATTTTACATGGAGGAAATCAATCAAAAGGGGGAGAGTATAAAGATGGTTTTTATTATGAGCCAACATTACTTTCGGGATTACCTGTAAGCTCTCCAGTTTGCCAAGAGGAAGTTTTTGGTCCCGTTGCTTGTGCTATTCCTTTTAAAAGTTTTGATGAAGTTATGAAAAGTGCAAATGATACACAATTCGGTTTATCGGCAGTTTTATGGACTAAAGATTTATCAAGAGCTTTACAATTTGTTGATGAAATTGAAGCAGGTTTTGTACAGGTTAATCAATGTGTTGCCCCTAGAGCAAATGTTTCTTACGGAGGAATAAAGATGAGCGGACTTGGTAAAGAGTATGCTTTTGATAGTATGATGAATCATTTTACACAAAGCAAAACAGTATTAATTAACAGAGGGAAATCAAATTTAGATGTCTAACCATATCGCTTTTATTGGGGTAGGTAACATGGGAAATCCTATGGCTCATCAATTAGTTAAAGCTGGAAAAAATGTAAAAGTTTTTGATGTTTCTCAAGATGTAATAAAAATAGCAAAACAATCAGGTTTAGATGTAATCAATTCGATGGAAGAACTACTTCAAGGTGCAACTACAGTGATCTCTATGCTACCAGAAGGCAAACATGTTCGATCACTTTATTTAGGAGATAATGGAATATTAAAAAAAATTCCAAAAGACTGTCTAATAATAGACTGCTCAACAATTGATATCGAAACATCATTAGAGCTTGGTAACGCAGCAAAAAAAATTGGAATTAATATGATTGATGCACCTGTGACAGGTGGTGTGATGGGCGCAAGAATTGGAAAACTAAATTTTTTAGTAGGTGGATCCGATGAAGCAGTAGCTATTGCAAAACCATTGTTTGATATAATGGGACAAAAAATTTTACATGCAGGCACACAAGGGAGTGGAGTAGGTGTTAAAATTTGTAACAATATGTCTTTAGGAATTTCAATGATAGCATCTGCTGAAGCGTTAATGTTAGCTAAAAGATTAAAAATGGATGTTAAAAAAGTTCACTCTATTATTAAAGAAGCTTCAGGAAATAATTGGGCTATGACTAATTATACGCCTTTACCAAATCTTACTGAAGGAGTTCCTTCAAACAATAAATATCGACCAGGATTTTCTGCTGCGATGATGACCAAGGATTTAAAACTTGCAAATGATGCTGCAAAATCAGTTGATGCATTAACGCCATTAGGCAAGGCTGCTTTAGAAATATTTTCAGATTTTTGTAATGACGGTGATAGTGAAACAGATTACTCTGGTATATCAAAAAAAATTGGTGGAGATGCTTGGGATTATCCATTTGATCCAAAAGGTACTGATTAAAACAAATCTAAAGTGGTATTAAAAGTATACCAAAAATAAAAAAAACACTCGTATTTGTAAAACACTAATAAAAATTAAAAAAGAGTTTTACATTCATGAAAATATAAGGTTTATTTCATCACTTATTAAGACTTAATAAATTAACGAGAAGGAAATATAATGAAAAAAATCACTTCAATGATTTTAGCTTTAGTATTTGCGGTATCTCTAATTGGATCTGCTTCTGCTAAAACATTAAAAATCCAACTTACTTTTCCAAAAACTTCTTACGATGGACAAATCGTTAAGATGTGGACTGACAGAGTAACAAAATTAACTCGAGGTGAGTTAAAATTTGAACTTTTATCAAAAGGTGAAGTTGTTGGTTTAAAAGAAACTTTAGAAGCTGTTGACAAAGGTCTTGTTGATGGTGGTGCTGCTTGGACTCACTACTGGTCTAACTATCACCCAGCTGCAATGTTATTTGGTTCGCCAGTTGCAGGTGGTGGTATTGGTTTAAGTACTAAATCATGGTTAGCATGGTATTTCGATAATGGTGGTAAAGCACTTTACGATGAGTTATGGGATGAAATGGGGATGAACGTTAAAGGTTTTGTAATGGCATCTTCTGGTCCTGAAGCTTTAGGTTGGTTTAAAGAGCCAATTAATAGCATGGCTGACTTTAGAAAATATAGATTCAGAACTCCTCCGGGAATTCCTGGCCAAACTTACAAAGATATTGGTGTAGCTTCTGTTTCAATGGGTGGTGGAGATATCTTACCAGCTCTTGAAAAAGGAACTATCGATGCTGCTGAGTGGTGTTGTCCAAAGCCTGACTCTGTATTTGGTTTTCAAAAAGTATTGAAAAACTATTACCTACAAGGTTTACACCAAAACGTTGTAAATGGTGACATTTACATTAACGGTGATGTTTATAAGTCTCTAACTGACCATCAAAAATATGCAATGGAAGTTGCTTCTGAAGCGATGATCACTAGAAACATTACAAACAGAGCTGTTGAAAACGGTAAAGCGCTTATCGATTTAACTGAAAATCATGGTGTTATACTTCATGATACTCCTGCTGATTATTTCACAGAGTACATGAATGCTGCACAAGCTACTATTAAGAAAAATGCTGCTGAAAATGCATTTTTCAAAAAAGTATATGACCACATGACTGCTCACGCAAAAATCGTAGTACCTTTTATTGCACAAATGGAAACATCTGATGCATCAATTGGAACTGCTTTTGCTAGTCAACAGTAAGTAATAAATTTGAAAGTGGGGATAGACTTATCCCCACTTTTTAATAATATCTAATTCAATCTTAAAATTAAAAACCTTCTTATGGTCAAAAAAAAATCAGCCCCTAAAGTAAAAGAAACTTTAGACATAACAGATGAGTTGATAGCCGAAAGAAGAACCAGTTTAAAAATGCCAAAGGATATGATTCCTTGGATGGCGAAAACAATAGAATTTATTGACGCAAAAATGCTTTTAACAGGTAAAATTATTTGTTGGATTTGTGTCCCTTTAATCTTTTCAATGGTATATGAGGTTATAGGAAGACATTTTTTTAATAGACCTACTTTGTGGGTATACGATGTAACTAGAATGTCGGCAGGGGCATTTTTTATGCTTGGAGCAGCTTACACTTTATCTAAAGGTATTCATATTAGAGCTGACTTTTTATATAGAAATTGGAAAATTAGAAATCAAGCTAAGGTAGACTTATTATTATACTTACTATTTTTCTTTCCAGGGTTTCTTGTATTTTTTTGGGTTAGTTTCGATTACGCTTACACATCTATTTGTGGAAGATCTGATTTAATGGAGTGCATAGGCGGAAAGATGAGAATTCAAAGAGCAATGGACACAACTTGGATGCCAATAATGTGGCCTTTAAAAAGTTGTATGCCTATTGGTGCATTTCTACTTTTAGTTCAAGGCTTTTCAGAAATTTTAAAAAGTTACTATGCTTTTGTGAAAGGTAGATGGCCATAATGGAGTTTTTTAGTCCAGAAATAATTGGAGCTATAATGATTGGATGCATGTTGTTTTCAATCTTTATTGGATTTCCAATTTCTTTCACGTTGATATTTTTAGGCCTTGTTTTTGGTTATTGGGGTTTTGGTAAATTAGTTTTTTACCTGATGACACTTCAATTTAATATGATTATGACCGAAAGTACTCTGGTTGCAGTCCCACTCTTTATATTTATGGGAATATTAATGGAATCTGCTGGTCTAATGGAAAGACTGTTCAATTCAGTGCAACTAATGCTTTCTAAAACAAGAGGGGCGTTGTTCTACGCTGTAATGTTTGTATCAACAATTTTTGCAGCAGCAACTGGTATTGTTGGAGCTTCAGTTACAATTTTAGGAATTATGGCTGGTAAAACAATGATTAGATCTGGTTATGACACAAGACTATCAGCAGGCTTAATTTGTGCTGGTGGTACTTTAGGAATACTTATTCCTCCAAGTATCATGTTAGTTGTTATGGGTCCTGTACTTGAAATCCCTGTTACTGATTTGTTTGCTGCAGCAATTATTCCTGGAATAATGTTAGCATCTTTATATGCTGGCTACACAACTTTGCGATGTTATTTAAACCCTAAACTTGGACCTGTTTTACCTGTAAGCGAAAGACCAAAAAATATGGGTAAGGTTTGGTATGAATTTTTTATGGGATTAGTGCCACCTGCAGCGTTAGTATTTTTTGCACTTGGAAGTATTTTATTTGGTTTAGCAACACCCACAGAAGGTGCAGGCATGGGTGCATTTGGTTCAATTCTGTTAGCAGTTGCTTATAAAAAATTTACTTACAAAGGTTTAAAAGAAGCAATGATTAAAACATTAGAAATTACTGCTTTAATTATGTTCTTGGTTGCTGCATCAAATTTCTTTGGGGCAGTTTTTTCTAAACTTGGAACACCATCTTTGCTTACAGATTATTTGCTTGGATTAGAAATAAATAAATATTGGATTTTAGCTATTATGATGGCTGTAATTTTCTTGCTAGGTTGGCCTTTGGAATGGGTTCCAATTGTATTAATAGTATTACCTATTTTACTGCCATTAGTTCAAGAACTTGGATTTAATTTAACCTGGTTTGCAATTTTAGTTGCTGTTAACCTCCAGACTGCATGGCTCTCACCGCCTGTAGCTTTATCAGCTTATTTTTTAAAAGGTGTTGTGCCTCAATGGGATTTAAAGGATATTTATCTTGGAATGATGCAGTTTATGGTAATTCAAGTTATAGGTTTAATTTTAATCATTATATTTCCCAAAATTGCACTATGGTTGCCAAGTGTGATGTATCCATCACCTTAATCTTTTATTTTTTGTTAATATAAGGAGTAATAGTTCCTAATAATATAATACCTAAAGATATAAAAATCTTTAAGGTAATTTCAGAATCAATTACTATCCAAGCTGAAGTCGCACCAATTGGGCCGGTAAGTGGGTACATTAAACTAATTCTACCAATAGGAACTCTTCTTAAAGCATAATTATAAAATAAGTAAGAGGCAAAAGTTATAAAAGATAAGGTTAAAGCCGCCATTACTGAAGGTGTAAATTCAAGATGATAAGTGTATTCAAAACTAGAGTTTGGCCAAATAATAAATAGTATTAAAAAAGATAAGACAAAACCTGTAAAATATTGAAAAGTATTAACTGATAATTGATTGACCTTTGTTTGCATAAAACGTCTTCCAATAACCTCATTAGTAGAAGCACATAAAATTCCTAAAAAAATTATCAAATCACCCAAATAGTTTCCAGCACCTGAATTCGATTGGCTAGTAAGTAAGAGATAAGTTCCTATTACTGTAATAAATGCACCAATTATTACCTTAATCTCAATTTGTTCTTTTAAAAATATTCTAGCAACAAACGGCTGTATAAGAGGCAAAGTGCTTATTATGGCAACCCCATTAACTGGACTGGTTAATAATAACCCAACATGAAAAGATAAAGTAACTAGAAATGGATTTAATAATCCCATTAAAAAAGGTTTTAATCCAACTTGTTTTATTGAGATATCAACTCTCATTAAAAAACAAAAGATAACCATTAATAAAAAAGCAATAAAAAATCTTACTGCTAATAAGTCAATAATATAGAATTCTTTAAGTGCTAAAGTTACAAATGGTGGTCCGGCGCCAAATCCAATTATAGCTAGTAGCATTGCAAAATAACCACTATTTTTTTTTAAGAATTTAATCATAAGAAATTTTATAAATATTTAAAAAAAAAGATATTGTATCATAGTTAATTAGTTTATTATTCAATAATGAATCAGCCTAAAGTTAAATATTCACTTTCTAATTGGGATTTAGTTACAGTTAACCCCAATTACAAAACTTGGAATTGGAAAGATTTATTTTGTTTTTGGGGAGTAAACATCCAAAGTATTATTGCTTTTTCTTTAATAGCATCATTATACATTGTGTATGATTTAAACACATTTGTAGTATTTTTTGGAACTATTTTAGGATCTTTCCTAGTTTATCTTTTTTCTAACTTAATTGGTAAACCATCTCAGAAATTTGGCTTACCTTTTGCTGTGTTATTGCGTTCTTCATTGGGTTTTAATGGAGCAAAATATTTAGGTTTATTAAGAGCCTTAGTTGGGATTTTTATGTTCGGTGTTCAAACATATATTTTATCAAAAGCTTTTGGTTTTTTAATTAGAATTTTAATTTTTTCGATTGATAGCTCTTTATTAAGTAAAGATATTTTTTTATTTTTTTTACTTGGCATTGATATTATTGATTGGATTTCATTCAGTGTTGTTATCATATTTCAAACTTTAATGTTTAGTGTGGGTATAAACTTCAATAAGAGATTAATTAATTATTCTGCTATTACAGTGTATGTAGGAATGATAATATTTTTTTTTGGGATATTATTAAGTGATGTAAAACTCACATCTCAAGCATTTGTTGAATTATTAGATTATGAAAATCTCCTAGATAATGAAAATATTTTTGCTCTATTATCAGTAGCGGGAGCAATCTTTGCATATTTCTCAATTATAATTGTTACTTTTGGTGATTTTTCTCGATATGTTAAAAATGAAGATGAATTAAAAAAAGGTAACTTAAGTTTAATTGCTAATTTAATTATTTTTTCTTTTTTTTCTGTTTTTATAGTTATTGGATCAGATGTATTTTTAAATTTAAGATTTCTTAATTTAAGTTCAATTTTAACTAATCCAACTGATATAATTGGTAAATTTGATAATACATCCATTACTGTAATTGCTATTTTTTTTATTATTATTTCATCTGCATCAACTAATTTAGTAGCTAATTTTATTCCATCTCAATATTCACTTATAAATTTTTTGCCAAACTCTTTAAATTTGAAAAGTGCAAGCTACATAATATTAATTTTTAGTTTTCTTATTGGTATTTTTTGGGTGACGGTATTAAGTCAAATTGGTATTTTATCATTTGTTGATACTTTTAGCTCATTTTTTGGCCCACTATTTGGTGTCATTATAGCTGATTATTATTTAATTAAATCAGAATCCATTAGCAACAAAGATATTTACTCAACTGATACAAGTGGTATTTATTATTTTTCTAGTGGATGGCATACAAAAGGGCTTTACTCTTTACTAATAGGTTTTATTTTCTCTGCTTCTACAATTTGGAATCCTAATTTGATGTTTTTACAATCTTTTGCTTGGTTAATAGGTGCAATTATCTCTTTAATAATTTATTATCTGTTAACTAAAAAATAATTTTAATGAACAAATATGATTTTGATAATAGAACCGCTGTAATTACTGGCGGTGGACAGGGTTTTGGTCTTGATATTGCTAAAAGATTTTTAGATTCTGGTGCAAAGGTTATTATATGGGATATAGACGGAGAGTTGCTTAAGTCAGCGGCCGCTGAAGTAAATAATCCAAATCTAAGCTATAACGTTATTGATGTTTCAAATTATTCACAAATAGAAAAAACTGTTTCAGAAATAACATCAAAAAATAAAATTGATATTTTGATAAATAACGCTGGAATTACTGGCCCTACGGCGCCATTATGGGAATACGATATTGAAATGTGGAATAAAATTGTGCAAATTAATTTAGTTGGTACCTTCAATTGTTGTCGTGCAATTGTTCCAAATATGATTGAAAATAATTATGGTAGGATAGTAAATGTAGCTTCTGTTGCGGGTAAAGATGGAAATGCTAACGCAAGTGCTTACAGCTCAGGAAAAGCTGGCGCTATAGGACTCACAAAATCACTTGGTAAAGAGTTAGCTGATAAAAATATAGCGGTAAACGCTGTAACACCTGCTGGTGCAAAAACTAGAATTTTAGACCAAATGAGTAAAGAGCATGTTCAAAGAATGCTCTCAAAAGTTCCAAGAGGAAGATTTTTAGAGATACATGAATTTACATCATTAATTTGTTGGCTCTCATCAGAAGAGAATACTTTTTCAACAGCAGCTGTTTTTGACATAAGCGGTGGTAGATCTACTTATTAATTAAACATGAAAACCTTAGCAAGATTATTAGTTTCAATTTTATTTATTTCGAGCCCAAGTTACGCTGATAAAATTAATGTATTTGAATTTACAGAGGTAGAACTTTTAGAGCTAGAAGTTAGAAAAGTAAGAGGGGCTGACAACAAAACAAATTACTCAGTAGGGTCTAATGAAAATGGCAATTATTTAAAGGCTGTGGCAGATAATGCTGCATCTGGTCTTGGAAAAGAAGTTAAAATTGATCTAAATAAGACCCCCTTCATCAATATTACATGGAAAGTGGAAAAAAATTTGCCTGGCATTTTAGAAAATACTAAAAAAGGACATGATTTTGCTGCCCGTGTTTTTGTAATAAAAAAAACAGGAGCAACACCATTATCTAACAGGGCAATTAATTACGTTTTTTCAAGTAATAATATTGTAGGATTTAACTCACCTAGCCCATATACAAAAAAATCAATCGACAATGTTCTAGCTAGCACTATGAATAACTTTAATGAATGGGTTACTGTAAAAGCTAATGTAAAAGAGGATTTTAAGAAATTTCACAATTTAGATGTAAATGAGTTAGATGGATTAGCAATTATGTCTGATACGGACAATTCAAAAATGAAATCTATAACTTATTTTCAAAATATTTATTTTTCGAGTAATTAGTTACATCTTAAAGTATTTTTTTAATCTAATACTTAAAAAAGATAAAAGAATTGCTACAATTACATCTGCAATAGGTGCTGCATTAGGAAAACCAAAGTTCCAAACAATAACTCCAATTAACCAAATGATATATATTTTCATTATCTAATTATACCTTAGTTTGTTTTAAAATATTATATAATTTGATATCATATTGTCATGCATGAAAATTTTTATCATAACGTAAAAGTTTATTATGAAGATACTGACGCTGGAGGTGTTGTTTATTATGCAAATTATCTTAAATATTTAGAAAGAGCTAGAACTGAAGCGCTATCAACTATTGGATTAAGCAACATTCAAATTAAGGAAAAATTTGGTGCACTCATTATAGTTAAATCATGCAATATAGAATACAAAAAGTCAGCACAGTTAGAAGATGAACTAAAAATTAGATCTTTTGTAAAATCTGTTACAAAAACATCTTTTTTTATGAACCAAATTATAACTAATGGTGATAGCACCATTGTAGAAGCCCAAGTTCATTTAGTTTTCGTAAATGAAAAGGGTAAACCAGTCAAAGTTCCAGAAATAATTTTTGATAATTTCAAACCCTATTTTTGTGATACTATCAAATTGTAGATACTTGTTTCGCTTTCTTGAATAAATTAACCATCATTTTTTGAGATATTAATTTTGTATTTACGTTCCTAGGACTTGGGTGATAGGAGGGCATTATAATTAAATTATCTGGCATAATATAAGATTTCCCGTGTATGAAATGAAATTTTTTATCTAATTTATGCTTTCTTGTATAAAATCTTATACAATTATCAAAAGCTACCTTACCAAGAGTAATAATAATCTTTAATTGTTTTAAATTAGAAGCCTCAGAATCAAAATATTTAGAACAATTAAGAAGCTCTTTGTTAAGAGGTTTATCTCCTGGTGGAACACATTTTAAGATATTGGTAATATAAGTAGAACTAAGTTTTAAACCGTCATTTAAATTTTTAGATGTAGGTTGATTTGAAATTTTTGCTTTATACAAGCATTTGAATAAAAATTCTCCAGATTTATCACCCGTAAAAGCTCTGCCTGTTCTAGTTCCCCCATGCGCCGCAGGGGCCAAACCTAATATCAAAAGTTTTGCATTAGTGTCACCAAATCCAGTCACAGGTTTGCCCCAATAAACTTCGTTTATATTTTGTTTTCTTTTTTCATAAGAAATTTTTTTTATAAATTTTACTAATCTTGGACATTTTTTACATTTAATAATTGTGTTATTAAGATTTTTAAATTTAATACTCATTAATGAAATTTATAAATTTTTTATTAATAATATTTATAACTATTAATTCCCCAATTAAAGCAGATTTAAATCAGAATTTGATTAATGAACTTAAACAAGAAGGAAAATTAATTTTTATAAGACATGCTTATGCTCCTGGTGGGGGTGACCCTATTAATTTTGATATTAACGAATGTAATACACAGCGTAATTTAAACAATTCAGGTAGAAATCAAGCTGATAAAATAGGTTCTTTATTTAAAGATAATAATATTTCTACTGATAAAGTTTATTCTAGTGAGTGGTGTAGGTGTAAAGAAACGGCATTAATTGCTTTTAATCAATTTGAAACAAAAAACTTTTTAAATTCTTTTTTTAGCTCAAGGTTTGCCCAAAACAAAAATTCTCAGATTAAAAGTTTTAAAAAATTTATTAAAAGTTGGGATGGTAAAAAAAACTTAATATTTGTAACTCATTATGTATTTATTTCTGAAATCTTAGATTATGCACCTTCATCAGGTGAAATAATTATCTCTGATAAAGATCTTAAAGTTATTGATACAATTGAAATAGAATATTAAGATAAGATATTATGTCTTCAAAAAAAGCGATGAAACAAGCTCAAAAACAATCTTACGCAAAACATAGAAGCAATATCACAAACAGCAGATTTCACTCAAAAAAGAAAATTTTACCAAAAATAAATAAAAAGAAAGATTAGATTAATTTATTTATCTTTTTTTTCTGTTAAAAATAGTCCCACTAATAGCAAGGCTGTCCAACCAATTCCTATCAAAGCTTTAGGACTTGTGTTTGCACTCCATATATCCAGAACTAATGCGCCAAATATAAGTCCAACTATATAAATTATAATTATAATTGTTGATTTATCCATTTTTTAAATTCTTTTTAAAAAGAGACATACCATTATTAACCTTATACTCATAAGACTCATTAAAACTCTCTAATTGCCATCCGCTAAGTCTTTTTCTGATAGTTTCAAGATTGTTAGATTTCCAATCATCTTTGGTTTCTTCCAGTTTCCAAATCTTTTTTTCATCGTTACTTCTTCCACAGCCATAACAATATCCTGTTAATGGATCAGTCTTACAAATACTTATGCATGGTGAGATAATCATTTTTTAAAAATTGTTATTAATATAGCTGATAAATAGTAAATTTTTTACTAATTGTCATTGGACAAATAGTTTCAATAATATATAAAACTTCGTAATTTGTGGGGCGATGGCGGAATTGGTAGACGCGTTGGTCTTAGGAACCAATATTTTCGGATGTGAAGGTTCGAGTCCTTTTCGCCCTACCATTAAAAAATTATGAAAGTTACAATAGAAAATATTAAAGGCTTAAATAAAGATCTTAAAGTTTTAATCGATAAAGAGACTATGAACTCTTACATGGATGAAAAATATGAAGAGATTAAAGGAACTGTAAATCTTAAAGGTTTTAGACCAGGCAAAGTTCCCAAAGAGGTTCTAAAAAGACAATTTGGCAAAGCTGTATTTGGTGAAGTTTTAGATAAAGTTTTAAAAGAAACTTCGACAAAAGCACTCGAAGAAAATAAAATTAAACCTGCTGGCCAACCAAAATTGGATTTAAAAACTTATGGTGAAGACAAAGAATTAGAATATGTTTTATCGGTAACCGAACTGCCAAAAGTAGATGTTAAATCTATTGAAAGTATTAAATTTGATCAATATTCAGTTAAAATAGATAATAGCGAAACAGATAAAAGAATTAAAGAAATCGCAAAAAATCAACCTAGTTTTAAAGAAGCAAGTCCCGACACAAAAGCAAAAGAGGGTGATCTAGTAACATTAGATTATCAAGCTACAGTTGACGGAAAAGAATTTAAAGGGAGTGAAGGTAAAAACACACAATTAACGCTTGGTAAAGATTTATTTTTAAAAGGTTTTGACAAACAGCTTGTTGGTGTCAAAAAAGCTGATGAAAAAATTGTAGATGCAGTTCTACCAGAAAACTTTCCTGAAAAAGAATTGGTAAACAAAGCTGCTAAATTTAAATGTAAAATTTTGAGTGTAAAAAACCCTGAAGAAGTGAAAATTGATGATAATTTTGCAAAAAATTTAGGTGCTAAAGATTTAAATGATCTAAAAACATTGATTTCAAAACAGATAAATGACGAATATAAAAATTCATTAGACCAATTATCTAAAAATCAGATATTAAAAGAAATTGAAAAAATTAATGTAGAAGAAATTCCAGAAAATTTAATTGAAGAAGAAGTTAAAATTCTTTCACAAGGCATGGATGAAGCTGAAGCTAAAAAAGATAAAGCTAAATTTACTGAGACAGCAAAAACTAGAATTAAAACAGGATTGATATTAAATGAATTTGGTGAACAAAATAAAGTTCAAGTATCTGAGCAAGAAATTCAAGCTGAAGTTCAAAAGCAATTAAGAATGATGCCTGGACAAGAAAAAATGGTAATGGATTTTTACCAAAAAAATCCTTCAGCAGTAGCAAGCTTGAGAGGAACTGTTTATGAAGAAAAAATTTTAAATTTGATAAAAGAAAAAGCTAAGCCAAATAAAAAAGAAATTTCTAAAGAAGAAGCTGAAAAGATTCTTAAAGAAGCTCATAAACATGACCATAATCACGATCACAATCATGGAAAAGATAAAGAGAAAAAAGTAACAAAGAAAAAAGATGAAACAAAATCAGAAGTGAAAAATAAACCTTTAGCAAAAGCATCTAAATCTAAGCCTGTAGCAAAAAAAGTTAGCAAAAAGTAATCTCAAGTTGTATAAGTAATACGAATCAACTTATGACAACAAAATTATTTGAAGAAATGAATACTTTAGTTCCAATGGTAGTGGAACAATCTAATAAAGGTGAAAGAGCTTATGATATCTATTCAAGACTCTTAAAAGAGAGAATAATTTTTTTAACTGGTCAGATAAATGATAATGTTGCATCTCTAGTTACGGCTCAATTATTATTTCTTGAAGCAGAAGATCCTAAAAAAGAAATTTATTTATATATCAACAGCCCAGGTGGACTTGTAACAGCTGGACTTGGTATTTATGATACTATGCAATATGTAAAACCGGATATTTCAACCCTATGTATTGGCCAAGCAGCTTCAATGGGATCATTTTTGCTTGCAGCTGGAACAAAAGGTAAAAGGTTTTCACTTCCAAATTCTAGAGTTATGGTTCATCAACCTTCTGCTGGTTTTCAAGGTCAAGTAACTGATATAGAGATACATGCAAATGAAGTCTCATCTCTAAAAAAAAGATTAAATGAAATTTACTCTAAACATACAGGTAAATCTGTTGATGAAGTTAAGTCTGCTCTAGAAAGAGATAATTTTATGACTGCGGAAGTTGCTAAAGACTTTGGTCTAATAGACGAAGTAGTAGAAAAAAGATCTTAAACCACTATATATTGGATGCGTTACAATCCAAACTTGATTAGTAGGAGTCTTCTATAATAAAGTAACTTAATTGATTCGTTAAAAATATTATGACAACAAATAATAAAAATATTCTTTACTGTTCTTTTTGTGGAAAGAGTCAGCACGAAGTAAGAAAACTAATTGCAGGACCTACTGTCTTTATTTGTGATGAGTGTGTTGAATTATGTATGGACATCATCAAAGAAGAAAGCAAAGATACTTTTGTTAAACATCAAGATGGACTTCCATCTCCAAAAGAAATTTGTGCAGTATTAGATGACTATGTAATAGGACAGCCTCATGCAAAAAAAGTTTTATCTGTTGCTGTTCACAACCATTACAAAAGATTGAATTATGAGAGTAAAACTAGCAAAAATGTTGAGCTTGCAAAATCTAATATATTATTAGTTGGTCCTACAGGTTGTGGTAAAACATTATTAGCTCAAACTTTAGCTAGAATTTTAGATGTTCCTTTTACAATGGCAGATGCAACAACTTTAACAGAAGCGGGATATGTTGGTGAAGATGTTGAAAATATAATTTTAAAATTGTTACAAGCATCAGATTATAACGTTGAGAAAGCTCAAAGAGGAATTGTCTATATTGATGAAGTTGACAAAATTAGTAGAAAATCAGAAAATCCATCAATAACTAGAGATGTTTCTGGTGAAGGTGTTCAGCAAGCTCTATTAAAAATTATGGAAGGAACCGTTGCAAGCGTTCCACCTCAAGGAGGAAGAAAACATCCTCAACAAGAATTTTTACAGGTAGATACAACAAATATATTATTTATTTGCGGAGGAGCTTTTGCTGGACTAGATAAGATTATTTCTCAAAGAGATAAAGGCACATCAATAGGTTTTGGTGCTGATGTTAAAAATACCCAAGATAAAAAAACTGGTGAATGGATGAAAACTTTGGAACCAGAAGATCTATTAAAATTTGGTTTAATTCCAGAATTTATTGGAAGATTACCAATGATTGCAACACTTGAAGATTTAGATGAAAAGTCATTAATTAAAATTTTACAAGAGCCAAAAAACTCATTAACAAAACAATACCAAGAATTATTCAAACTTGATGGTGCAAAATTAACTTTTAAAGAAAATGCATTAAAAGAAATTGCTCAAAAGGCAATTAAAAAGAAAACAGGTGCAAGAGGTTTAAGGTCAATTTTAGAAAATATTTTACTAAAAACTATGTATGATCTTCCTAGTCAAGATAATATAGAAGAGGTTATAGTTGACGCAGGAGCTGCTAAAGGACAATCTGAACCTATATCAGTTCATGCTAAAGGCGATAGTAAATCTAAGTCTAATAAGCCTTCAGCGGCTTAATATCCTTAATAACTAACAAAAACCTATTGCAATATAAAATATAATATCCATATTAAAGCCATGGACGTTAAAATCACACTGCCATTATTACCATTAAGAGACATAGTTGTGTTTCCATGTATGGTCATCCCTTTATTTGTTGGAAGAGATAAATCTATTTCAGCTTTAAACGAAGTGATGAAAAAAGATAAAAAAATAGTTTTAGTTACACAGAAAAACTCTGAGATTGATGATCCAAAAAAAACAGACATATTTATGTATGGATGTGAAGGAAATATTCTTCAGCTTTTAAAACTTCCAGATGGAACTGTTAAAGTGTTGGTTGAGGGCATTAAAAGGGTAAAAATATTAGATTTCAAAGATAATGATAAATTTATAACTTGTGATTATGCTCATTATAATGATGTTGTCACAAAAGATGAGGATTTATATCCACTTGCAGCCACAGCTCTTAGAAGATTGGAAAAGTTAACTTCTATTAACAAAAAAGTTTCAAGTGAAACTATAAATACGATCAAACAACTTAAAGACTCATCTCAAATTGCAGATAATATTGCATCTCATATAAATGCAACTATTTCAGAAAAACAACAAATCTTTGAAACGGTTGATGTGAAGAAAAGATTAAATGCAATTATTAAGATAATGGAAAATGAAACTAGCATCATTGGTGTTGAAAAAAGAATTAGAGGAAGAGTTAAAACTCAGATGGAGAAAACACAGAGAGAATATTATTTAAATGAACAGCTAAAAGCTATTCAAAAAGAATTAGGTGAAATTGAAGATGGTAAAGATGAAACCACTAGTCTGAATAAAGCTATTACAAAAGCTAAAATGCCTAAAGAAGTTGAAAAAAAATGTCTTCAGGAGTTAAAAAAATTAAAAAACATGAGCCCGATGTCAGCAGAGGCTACAGTTGTTAGAAATTATTTAGATTGGATGACTGAACTTCCGTGGCACAAGAAAAGTGAAGTTGATATTGATTTAACAAAAGCCCTAAATATTTTAGATAAAGATCATTTTGGGTTAGAGAAAGTTAAGGAAAGAATAATAGAATTTCTTGCTGTTCAAAAAAGAATGGAAAAAATTAAAGGACCAATTTTATGTTTAGTTGGACCTCCAGGAGTAGGTAAAACTTCATTAGGAAAATCTATTGCAAAAGCAACTAACAGAGAGTTTGTTAGAATGTCAGTTGGTGGTATGAGAGATGAAGCTGAGATTAGAGGTCATAGAAGAACATATATCGGATCTTTACCTGGAAAAATTATTCAAATGATGAAAAAAGCTGGAACTAAAAATCCACTAATTTTATTAGATGAAATAGACAAAATTGGAAATGATTATAGAGGAGATCCATCATCTGCTTTATTAGAAGCCCTAGATCCTGAACAGAATACTACATTTAACGATCATTACTTAGAAGTTGATTATGATTTATCAGATGTAATGTTTGTAACTACAGCAAATACATTAAATATTCTTCCACCACTTTTAGATAGAATGGAGGTAATAAGACTTGCTGGTTATACAGAGGATGAAAAAATTAGTATTGCTAACAAATATCTTTTACCTAAACAAATTAAAGATAATGGTGTGAAAGATAAAGAGATGAAATTAGAAGATGATATCATTAAAGAAGTTATAAGAGGTTACACTAAAGAGTCTGGAGTTAGAAATTTAGAAAGAGAAATTTCAAAACTTGCAAGAAAAGTTGTTAAAAAGATAGTTGCTGGAGAAGAGAAAGAAGTAAATATAAATAATAAAAATTTATCTGATTTTTTAGGTATCGCTAAATTTAAATTTGGTGAACTTGAGTCGGAGAATAGAGTAGGAATTGTAACTGGGCTAGCATGGACAGAGTATGGTGGAGAAATTTTGAAGATAGAAACTGTAACAATGCCGGGTAAAGGTAGAATGCAAATTACTGGTAAACTAGGTGATGTAATGCAAGAGTCAGTTAAAGCAGCTAAATCTTTTGTAAGATCTAAATGTTTAGAATATGGAATTATTCCTCCTTTGTTTGAAAAGAAAGATTTTCACATTCACGTACCCGAAGGTGCTACACCAAAAGATGGTCCATCAGCAGGAATTGGAATGGTAACTTCTATTGTCTCATCAATTACTGGAATTCCAGTTAGAAGAGATGTTGCAATGACTGGTGAAGTTACTTTAACGGGTCAAGTATTACCAATTGGTGGATTGAAAGAAAAACTATTAGCTGCTCACAGAGCTGGAATTAAAGAGGTATTGATACCAAAAGAAAATGAAAAAGATTTAGTTGATATGCCTAAAAAGATTATTGATGATATTAAAATCACACCAGTTGAATATGCTGATCAGGTTTTAAAAGTTGCTTTAACCAAGGAACTTAAAAGAACAGAGTGGGTTGAGGTTGATATATCTAAAAAAGACGATAAATCCCAAGCTAGTATTCAATAATAATTAATTTACTTTATTAAACTGTTGATGTAATAAGTAGCCTTATTTTGTGGGTGGTTAGCTCAGTTGGTAGAGCATCTCGTTTACACCGAGGGGGTCAAAGGTTCGAGTCCTTTACTACCCACCAAAATAACAAAAGTGGGGGTGTAGCTCAGTTGGTTAGAGCGATCGCCTGTCACGCGATAGGTCGAGGGTTCGAGTCCCTTCACTCCCGCCACTTTTCCCATGTTTTTTCTGTTAATATCAATTAAAATGTGACGTATCAGCCCTTCAACAAAGGATAAAAAATGGTATATAGATTTCCATGTTATCTGAATTTTTAAAAGATTACTTACCGATTATACTATTTTTAATTATTGCATTAGGGCTTAGCTGTGCTTTTGTGGTTGTAAACTTTATTCTTTCACCGAAAAAACCTGACCCAGAAAAATTATCTGCTTATGAATGTGGATTTGAACCATTTGAAGATTCAAGAATGGAATTTGATGTTAGATTTTATTTAGTTGCTATTTTGTTTATTATTTTTGATTTGGAAATTGCATTTTTATTTCCTTGGGCAATCTCACTTGGCAATATTGGTATATTAGGATTTTCTTCAATGATGATTTTTTTATTCATACTTACTATTGGTTTTATTTATGAATGGAAAAAAGGTGCTTTAGATTGGGAATAAACATAAACCACAATGAATAACAAAATAGATCAAGTTCCAGATGAATTTAAACAACTTGCTAAAGATTTTAGTGAGAACGGTTTTATCACAACTTCACTTGATAACTTAATAAATTGGTCTAGATCAGGTTCATTGCATTGGATGACCTTTGGTCTTGCATGTTGTGCTGTTGAAATGATGCAAACTGCTATGCCTAGATACGATGTAGAGAGATTTGGGGCTGCACCAAGAGGATCCCCTAGGCAATCAGATGTAATGATTGTAGCAGGAACCCTTACAAATAAAATGGCACCAGCTTTAAGAAAAGTTTATGATCAAATGCCAGAACCTAGATATGTAATATCTATGGGTAGTTGTGCTAATGGTGGTGGTTACTATCACTACTCATACTCTGTAGTTCGTGGTTGTGATCGAATTGTACCAGTTGATGTTTATGTGCCAGGATGCCCCCCTTCTGCAGAAGCTTTGTTATACGGAATACTTCAGCTACAAAAAAAAATAAGGAACAAAGGTTCGTTTATTAGATAATTATGAATAATTTAGAAGATTTAGAAAAAAAAATAAATTCAGAGTTAACTACTAAAATTAATAGCACTCTAATTAAACATAATCAGTTATATATTGAGATTGATAAAAATGATTTAGTTGATGTAACACTTTTATTAAAAACAAATCAAAAAACTAAATTTAGACAACTGATTGATGTTACAGTTGTAGATTTTCCTGAAAACACGCAAAGATTTAAGATGGTTTATTTATTTTTAAGCCATGAATTCAATCAAAGAATTATTCTAAGTTATTTTATAAATGAAAATGAAATAATCCCATCATTAACAACCATTTTTCCAGCAGCTAATTGGATGGAAAGAGAAGTTTTTGATATGTATGGTGTGTCATTTAAAGATCATCCTGACCTTAGAAGGATATTAACAGATTATGGTTTTGAAGGTCATCCTTTAAGAAAAGATTTCCCTTTAACAGGGCATAGCGAAGTTAGATATAGTGAAGAACAAAAAAAAGTTATTAGTGAACCAGTGAAATTAGAACAAAATTATAGAAACTTTGATTACAAAAGTCCTTGGGAAGGAACAAAATATATTAAAGAAGAAATAGACAATAATGACAAAAAAAATTAAAAATTTAAATTTAAATTTTGGACCTCAGCATCCAGCAGCTCACGGTGTTCTTAGATTAATTTTAGAGCTTGATGGAGAGGTAGTTGAAAAAGCTGATCCACATATAGGTCTACTTCATAGAGGAACTGAAAAGTTAATTGAAAACAAAACTTATATGCAAGCAGTGCCTTATTTTGACAGATTAGATTATGTTGCTCCAATGAATCAAGAACATGCTTTTGCTCTTGCTATTGAAAAGATATTAAATATTGATGTACCAATTAGAGCACAACATATAAGAGTAATTTTTTGTGAGATAGGAAGAATTTTAAGTCATATTTTAAATGTCACTACTCAAGCTTTAGATGTTGGTGCTTTAACACCTTCTTTGTGGGGATTTGAAGAAAGAGAAACATTAATGACTTTTTATGAAAGAGTCTCTGGTTCTAGACTTCATGCAAATTACTTTAGAGCAGGAGGGGTTCATCAAGATCTTCCGAGTGGACTTGAAAAGGATATAGGAAAATTTTGTGAATCATTCCCAAAAATTATTGATGATTTGGAAAGTCTTTTGACTGATAATAGAATTTTTAAACAAAGAAATGTTGATATAGGAATTGTATCAAAACAAGATGCTTTAGATTATTCATTTTCAGGTGTTATGTTGAGAGGATCTGGTGTGCCGTGGGATTTAAGAAAATCTCAACCATATGATTGTTATGATCAATTAAATTTTAAAATTCCTGTTGGTAAAAATGGAGATTGTTACGATCGTTATTTATGTCGAATTGAAGAAATGAAAGAGAGTGTTTCTATAATCAAACAATGTCTTTCAAAAATGGAAAAAGGACCAATTAAATCTTTAGATGGAAAAATAAGTCCCCCACCTAAAAAAGATATCAAACAATCTATGGAAGCTTTAATTCATCATTTTAAACTGTTTACAGAGGGTTATAGAGTCCAAAAAGATGAAATTTATACAGCTGTTGAAGCGCCCAAAGGTGAATTTGGTGTATATCTAATTTCCGATGGCTCAAGCAAACCATATAAATGTAAAATTAGAGCACCTGGATTTTCACATCTTCAAGCTATGGATTATTTGATAAAAGGACACATGTTAGCTGATGTGCCTGCTGTATTAGGTTCTATGGATATAGTTTTTGGAGAGGTTGACAGATGAGTTTAAGAAGACCAGCAAAAGATCAACCAGAAACTTTTGAATTTAACTCTTCATCATTAGATGCAGCCAAAACTATAGTTTCAAAATATCCTACAGGAAGACAACAAAGTGCAGTTATGGCTTTGTTATATATAGCTCAAAAACAAAATAATAATTGGATACCATTAGCTGCAATGAAGTACATAGCCAAATTTTTAGAGATGCCTTACATCAAAGTCTATGAAGTTGCTACTTTTTACACGATGTACAATTTGTCTCCTGTTGGAAATTATTTTGTACAAGTTTGTACAACTACTCCATGCATGATTAGAGGAGCTAACAAGTTGGTTGAAGCATGCAAAGAAAAAATCTCTGAGAATGAATCGGAGCTATCATCTGATAAAAGCTGTTCTTGGACGGAAGTAGAGTGTCTTGGGGCCTGTGTAAACGCACCCATGATGCAGATTAATGATGATTATTACGAGGATCTTGATAAAAAAAAAACTTTAGAAATCTTAGATCAAATTTTGAATGGTAAAACACCAAAACCAGGATCTTATAGAGGACGTATAAATAATGAACCTGAAAATAATAGAAAAACATTAATGGATTTAAAAAATGCTTAAAGATAAAGATAGAATTTTTCAAAACCTATATAACGATATGGAATCAGATGTTTCTTCGTCTCAGAAAAGAGGTGATTGGGTTAATACTAAAGAGATAACTGATAAAGGAAGAGATTGGATAATTAATGAAATTAAATCCTCACAATTAAGAGGAAGGGGTGGAGCGGGATTTCCAACAGGATTGAAGTGGTCTTTTGCACCTAAAGAGGTTGGGTCTAGACCTCACTATTTAGTAATTAATGGAGATGAATCTGAACCAGGTACATGTAAAGATAGAGATATCTTGAGATTTGAACCTCATAAGTTAATAGAGGGTTGTTTAATTGCATCTTACGCTGTCCAAGCACATGTTTGTTATATTTATATTAGAGGTGAATATTTTGTTGATGGTCAAAAACTTCAATCCGCAATAGATGAAGCTTATGAAAAAAAACTAATTGGTAAAAATGCAGCTGGTACAGGATGGGACTTAGATATTTATATTCATTATGGTGCTGGTGCTTATATATGTGGAGAAGAAACAGCTTTGCTTGAAAGTATTGAGGGAAAAAAAGGTCAACCAAGATTAAAACCTCCATTCCCTGCTTTAATAGGTCTTTATGGATGTCCAACAATTATTAATAATGTTGAGACTATAGCGGTAGTTCCCACTATTTTAAGACGTGGTGGAGAGTGGTTTGCCTCCTTAGGTAGAGATAAAAATACAGGAACTAAAATTTTTTGTATTTCAGGAAATGTAAATAATCCATGTAATGTTGAAGAAGAAATGAATATTCCTTTAAAAGAATTAATTGAAGTTCATGCAGGTGGTGTCATTGGTGGGTGGGACAACTTACAAGCCGTAATTCCAGGAGGTTCATCAATGCCTTTAATACCTAAAGAAAAATGCGAAACATTAACTATGGATTTTGATTCTTTAATGGCTGAAAAAAGTGGACTAGGTACAGCTGGTATAGTTGTAATAAATAAAGATCAAGACATTATTAAATGTATGGCAAGAATTGCTAGGTTTTATAAACACGAAAGTTGTGGTCAATGCACACCATGTAGAGAAGGATCTGGATGGATGTGGAGAATGTTAGAGCGTATGGCAAAAGGTGAAGCAACAAAAGATGAAGTTGATATGTTGGGTGATGTAACAAATCAAATAGCTGGCCATACTATATGTGCATTTGGAGAAGGCTCTTCTTGGCCAGTACAGGGATTATTACGACACTTTAAAAAAGAAATTGAAGATAGAAACAACTTAAGTCCTATTCATGAGAAAAAAAATGATATTCCTTATTTAGTTGATCAACACTTATTAGATAAAAAAAATGCTTAAACTTAAAGTAAATGACATTGATGTAGAAGTTGAAGAGGGTTTAACCATTCTTCAAGCGTGCGAAAAAGTAGGAGTTGAAATTCCCAGGTTCTGTTATCACGAGAAACTCTCAATAGCAGGAAATTGCAGAATGTGTTTAGTTGAAATGGAAAAATCTCCAAAACCAGTAGCTTCCTGTGCAATGCCTGCAGCAGAAGGGATGAATATAAAAACAAATACAGCTTTTGTTGAAAAAGCAAGAAAAGGTGTTATGGAATTTTTACTATCCAATCATCCTTTGGATTGTCCAGTTTGTGACCAAGGTGGAGAATGTGATCTTCAGGATCAATCGATGTTTTATGGAGTAGATAAATCAAGATTCAAAGAAAATAAAAGATCTGTTCCTGAAAAAAATATGGGTCCTTTGATTAAAACTCAAATGACAAGATGTATTCATTGTACTCGATGTGTAAGATTTGCAACTGAAATAGCAGGTGTGCCAGAAATAGGTGCAATTGGTAGAGGTGAAGATATGCAAATTACTACGTATTTAGAACAATCAATGCAATCCGAGCTTTCTGCAAATGTAGTAGATTTATGTCCTGTTGGAGCATTAACTTCAAAACCATATGTGTTTGAAGCAAGACCTTGGGAACTCAAAAAGACTGAGTCTATAGATGTTATGGATGCTGTAGGATCAAATATAAGAGTTGATACCTATGACTGGGAAGTAAAAAGGATATTACCTATTATTAACGAAGATATTAACGAGGAGTGGATTTCAGATAAGACAAGATATGCTTGTGACGGTCTTTTAAATCAAAGATTAGATACACCTTTTATTAAATATAATGGAAAATTTGAAAAAGCCTCGTGGGAAGAAGTTTATAAAATTATTAAATCAAAGTTTGAAAATACTTTAAAAGAAAAAGTTTGTGGTTTTGTTGGTGATTTAACAAACATGGAAACAAGTTATATTTTTAAAGAATTTTGTGATCGAACGTTAGATATGCAAAATTATGAGTCTAGATCAGATAATCGATTTATTGATACAAATAAAAGAGAAAACTATTTGTTCAATTCTTCTATTAATGGAATTGAAGAGTCTGATCTAATTTTTTTAATTGGAACAAATCCTAGATTTGAAGCAACTATTTTAAATGCAAGAATTAGAAAATCTTTTTTAAACAATAATACTAAAGTTATTTCATTAAATGATTTAGATGATTTAACTTTCCCGTATGAAAGTTTAGATGGTCAAACTCAAACATTAAAAGATATATTTGAAGATAATCATGAAATTTCTAAAAAAATTATAGCAGCAGATAAACCAATGATAATTCTTGGAGAATCATTGTTAAATTTAAAAACTTCAAAATATTTCTTTAACAAAATCAAAGAATTTCTTGTTTCAAATAACAAAATTAATGACGATTGGAATTCGTTTAATATTTTATCTTCTGATGCTGCAACAGTTGGTAATTTTGATCTTGGTTTAGTTAATGAGAATAAAAGCTTATTAACAGATTTACAAAATCATAAATTTGATATTATTTATTTAGTGGGACAAGATAATTTAAATTTTGATAAAAAAGATGAATTCATAATTTACCAAGGTAGCCATGGTGATAAAGGTGCTGAAATAGCCGACATTATTTTACCAGGATCTGCCTATACAGAACAAGATGGTTTTTTTACAAATTTAGAGGGTAATCTTCAAAAAGCTTATAAAGCCTCATATCCTCCAGGAGATGCGAAAGAAGATTGGCAAATCATTAATGAGCTTGCTGAGGTTATGAATAATAGAAAATTATTTAATGATAAAGATGAATTAGAAAGTAGCATGATTAATTATCTTAATTTACAAAAAGAAAAACAGAATAGTTTAATTAGTGAAAACAAAAAAATTACTATAGATGATTTTACCAATGAGTTGGTAATTCTTAATGTTAAAGATTATTATTTTTCTAATGTAATTGCCAGATCTTCAAAAACAATGATTGAATGTAATAATTCAAAATTAAATTTAAAATCTACAGGAACAGAAGGATAAAATGGAATACTTTAATACAGTTTTTCAGGAAGTTTATAAGATATTATTTTTATTGGTACCTGTTCTAGTGTCAGTTGCAATGATAGTTTGGCTGGATCGAAGAGTTTGGGCATTTGTTCAAAAAAGACAAGGACCAAATGTTGTTGGACCTTTTGGATTACTTCAATCATTAGCAGATGCATTGAAATATATGTTCAAAGAAATAATAATCCCATCTACTTCAAATAAGGTTATTTTTATTTTAGCTCCAATTATAACAATGACACTAGCTTTAATTTCATGGGCAGTGATACCTTTTAGTTCAACTTTAGTATTAGCTGATATCAATGTTGGTATACTCTATCTATTTGCAGTTTCATCTTTAGGTGTTTACGGCATTATAATGGGTGGCTGGGCTTCAAATTCAAAATATCCTTTTCTTGGAGCGATAAGATCAGCTGCGCAAATGGTTTCTTATGAAGTTTCTATAGGTGTGATAATTATAAATGTATTGTTATGTGTAGGGTCATTAAATCTAAATGATATTGTTGAGGCTCAACAAAATCTATGGTTTATAATTCCACTATTTCCAATGTTTGTTATTTTTTTTATTTCAGCATTAGCTGAAACAAACAGACCTCCTTTTGACTTGCCTGAAGCTGAAGCAGAATTAGTAGCTGGTTATCAAACAGAATATTCTGGAATGATGTATGCAATGTTTTGGTTGGGTGAGTATGCTAATATATTATTGATGTGCGCAATGGGCGCTATTTTATTTTTGGGAGGATGGATGTCTCCTATAGAAATCTATCCCTTTACACTTGTTCCAGGTGCAATATGGCTAATATTAAAAATATTGTTATTATTTATTTTATTTGCGCTAGTTAAAGCTATTGTTCCAAGATATAGGTATGATCAATTAATGAGGCTTGGCTGGAAAGTTTTCTTGCCATTATCATTAACTTGGGTGGTTTTAACATCTAGCTATTTATTTTACTTCAATCTTTTGCCAACTAATTAATTATGAAATTATCAAGATTTTTTAAAACTATATTTATGACCGACTTTGTTGGTGGTTTACTCATTGCAATTAAAGAAATATTTAAATCAAAAAAGACTATTAATTATCCTTTCGAAAAAGGAAAAATAAGCCCACGTTTTAGGGGTGAACACGCCCTTAGAAGATATCCAAACGGTGAAGAAAGATGTATTGCATGCAAATTATGTGAAGCTGTCTGTCCAGCGCAAGCAATCACAATAGAGTCAGCTGAAAGAATGGATGGAAGCAGAAAGACAACTAGATACGATATAGATATGATGAAATGTATTTATTGTGGTTTATGCGAAGAGTCATGTCCAGTTGATGCGATTGTTCAAGGACCGAATTTTGAATTTTCTACAGAAACAAGAGAAGAATTATATTATACAAAAGAAAAGCTTTTAGATAATGGCGATAGATGGGAAAATGTTTTAGCTGCAAATATTAAAGCTGATAATCCTTACAGATAACTTAAATGATAGCACATTCAATTTTTTTTTATACGTTTTCAATCATTGCTATAATTTCAGCAATCATGGTTACAGTTTCTAAAAATACTGTCCATTCTGTTTTTTTTCTAATTTTAGACTTCATAAGCATATCTTGTCTTTTTGTAATGATAGGTGCTGAATTTTTGGGAATGATAATGTTAATTGTTTATGTTGGAGCAGTGGCGGTTTTGTTTTTATTTGTTGTTATGATGTTAAATGTAGCTCAACAAAAAAACCAGTGGTTTGCATCCAAAGAAAGTTCAGGACATATTCCTGTAGGTTTAATAATCAGTACAATTATATTTTTTGAATTGATTATTGTTATTGGAGGTTGGAAATATAAACCTGATTTATTTGATATAAACAACAGTACTAATAACTTTAGTATGAGCAATACACATTCACTTGGTCAAGTATTGTACACAGACTATATTCATGTGTTTCAACTGAGTGGTATGATTTTATTAGTTGCAATGATTGGTGCTATTGTCCTCACTTTTAGAAAAAGAGAAGGTGTAAAAACACAAAGTTATTTAAAACAAATATCGAGAGAAAGATATGAAGGTGTTGAAATATTAGAGGTAGAAACCAATAAAGGAGTTAAAATTGATGACTGAAATTGGTTTAGGCCATTACTTAACATTAGGTGCTGTTATTTTTTCAATTGGTATTATTGGAATTTTTCTTAATAGAAAGAATATTATTGTTATATTAATGAGTATAGAGCTAATACTTCTTGCAGTTAATATCAATTTAGTAGCATTTTCAATATTTCTAGGCGACCTAACAGGGCAAATCTTCACTTTATTTATATTAACAGTTGCAGCAGCAGAGGCAGCAATAGGTCTAGCAATTATAGTAGTCTATTATCGAAACTCAGGAACTATTCGAGTTGAAGAAATAGATCAATTGAAAGGGTAATTATGGAAATTTCAATTTTATTTCTACCACTTATGGCTTCGATAATTTCAGGTTTTTTTGGCAAATATATTGGTGATAGAAATTCTGAAATTATAACTAGTGCTCTTGTTTCGATATCAGCACTTTTGTCTATTTTTGTATTATATCAGGTAATTGTTAACCAATATGAAGAAAATATTGTTATAGCTACTTGGATTAATTCAGGATCATTGGATGTAAATTGGTCAATGTTAATAGACCCTTTATCTGCTGTGATGCTAGTAGTTGTTACATCTGTTTCATCTTTAGTGCATATTTATTCAATTGGCTACATGTCTCATGATCCACATAAGCCAAGATTCATGGCTTATCTTTCGTTATTTACATTTGCAATGTTGATGTTGGTTACATCTGATAATTTCATTCAATTATTTTTTGGCTGGGAAGGAGTTGGCCTATGTTCATATTTTTTAATTGGTTTTTGGTTTAAAAAAGAAAGTGCAAACGCTGCAGCAATCAAAGCGTTTGTGGTAAATAGAGTGGGAGATTTTGGTTTTGCACTAGGAATATTTTTAATTTTTTATTTATTTGGAACTGTTAACTATTCAGAAGTTTTTCAACAAATTCCTACTGTAGTTGATAAAGATTTATCTTTCCTAGGTCTTGAAGTTAAAGCAATTGATTTAATTTGTTTGTTATTATTCATAGGTGCTATGGGTAAATCAGCTCAAATTTTATTACATACTTGGTTACCAGATGCAATGGAAGGACCTACTCCTGTGTCAGCACTAATTCATGCAGCAACAATGGTAACTGCTGGTGTATTCTTAGTTGTTAGATGTTCACCAATCTACGAATATTCACCCTTAATATTAAACTTAATTACTATTGTAGGTATGACGACAGCATTTTTTGCAGCAACAGTTGCCCTTGTTCAAACCGATATTAAAAAGATTATTGCATACTCAACTTGTAGCCAGTTAGGTTATATGTTTTTTGCAGCTGGGGTTGGTGCTTATAACGTTGCAATGTTTCATTTATTTACTCATGCATTTTTTAAAGCTTTATTATTTTTAGGCTCAGGATCAGTAATTCATGCATTTAAAGATGAACAAGATATTAATAATATGGGAGGTGTATGGAAAAAATTACCTTACACATATGTATTAATGATAATTGGAACTCTCGCATTAACTGGTTTTCCATTTTTATCTGGCTTTTACTCTAAAGATGCAATTATAGAATTTGCATATTTAAAGGGTAACTCTACTGGATATTATGCAGCAGGAATTGGAATTTTTACTGCTTTCTTAACTTCTATTTATTCTTGGAGGTTAATTTTCAAAACTTTTCACGGTAAATACAATAATAAAGAGGTTAAAATTGAAGAAACTCACGAGTCACCATTAGTTATGTTGATACCTCTAATCATATTATCAATAGGTGCAATATTTGCTGGCTTCCTATTTAAAGATTTGTTTGTTGGTCATGGTATAGATAATCACTTTTGGGCTAATTCAATTAAATTTTTAGTTCCATTAAGTATTGAACATCCGCCAACTTGGTTTTTACTATTAACGCCATGCTTAGTGCTAACATCTATTCCAATTGCTTACTATTTATTTGTTAAAAACAAAGAAATACCAAATCAAATTGCAAATATAAATAAGCCTTTATACAACTTTTTGATCAACAAGTGGTATTTTGACGAACTTTATGAAGTTATTTTTATTAAACCCTCAAAAAAAATAGGTTTATTTTTGTGGAAATTTTGTGATGGAAAATTAATTGATGGCTTTGGTCCTGATGGAATTTCGTCAATTATAAAAAAATGTTCAATTAAAGCTAATAAATTTCAAAGTGGTTTCATATATCAATATGCTTTTGTAATGCTTTTAGGCTTTTCTGCTTTATTAACTTTTTTGATTATTAAATAATGAACTTTCCAATTCTTTCATCATTAATTCTACTACCTGTTATAGGTGCTTTATTTTTATTTTTTACTAAAGATAAAGATGGAAATAATTTAACTGCCAAATATGTTTCTATATTTACAACAGTTGTTAATTTTTTAATTTCAATTTATTTGTGGATTTCTTTTGATCAATCTACTTCAAACTTTCAATTTATTGAGGATAGAGAATGGATTAATGGATTTATAAATTATAAAGTAGGGGTAGATGGAATTTCAATTTTATTTATAATTTTAACTACATTTATAACTCCACTTTGCATTATCTCGGTTAACAATACTATAAAAGTTAGATTAAGAGATTTTTTAATAGCAATATTAATTATGGAAAGTTTCATGATAGGAGTGTTTTGTGCTCTTGATTTAGTTGTGTTCTATTTATTTTTTGAAGCTGGTTTAATTCCCATGTTTTTAATTATTGGTATTTGGGGTGGTCCTAAGAGAGTTTATTCAGCATTCAAGTTCTTTCTGTACACGCTATTAGGATCAGTTTTAATGTTAGTTGCTATTATCTCTATATATTGGATTTCAGGTACAACAGATGTAATGAAACTTTATGAACTTGGTATAGACGCAAAATATCAAAATCTTTTATGGCTTGCTTTTTTTAGTTCATTTGCTGTTAAAACACCTATGTGGCCTGTACATACTTGGTTGCCAGACGCTCACGTCGAAGCACCTACCGCTGGATCCGTATTACTTGCTGCAATATTACTTAAAATGGCTGGTTATGGGTTTATAAGATTTTCTCTTGGACTTTTTCCAATTGCATCAGAAATATTTACACCTTTGATTTATACCTTAAGTGTAATTGCAATTGTATTTACATCATTGATTGCTTTAATGCAGGAAGATATGAAAAAATTAATTGCTTATTCTTCAGTTGCCCACATGGGTTTTGTAACTTTGGGTATATTTACAATCCAACAACAAGGTATTGAAGGAAGTATAATACAAATGATTAGTCACGGTTTAGTATCAGCTGCATTATTTCTATGTGTCGGCGTTGTTTATGATCGTATGCACTCAAGACTAATTAGTTCGTACGGTGGAATCGTTACAATTATTCCTAAATACTCAATATTATTCATGTTATTCACTCTAGCTGCTCTTGGTTTGCCTGGGACTAGCGGGTTTATAGGAGAGTTTTTGATTTTAATGGGTGTTTTCAAAGATAATTTTTTAGTAGCTGTTATAGCAAGCTTAGGAGTAATTTTAGGAGCTGCATACATGCTATGGCTATATAAAAGAGTAGTTTTTGGGAAAATAATTAATACAGATCTAACAAAAATGGTTGATTTAAACAAATCTGAATATTTTATTTTAACTTGTTTAGCTATACCAACATTATTATTTGGATTTTATCCTGATCCATTAATTAATACAATTGAAGTTTCCGTCAACGACTTAATAAATATGTATAACGCTAATCTAATAAGTAAATAAAATGGAAAATCTTAATTTTGTATTACCAGAAATTTTCATTTCATTATCAATTATGTTTTTATTGGTTTTAGGTGTTTTCAAAAATGACAGTTCAAAATTAATATTTAATATTTCTCTATTCGTACTTTTAATAACAGCCACTATTACATTAAACGAAACTTATAATATTAATCGCATAACTTTATTTAATAATAGCGTTATCATTGATTATATGTCTTCACTAATGAAAATCATTACTCTTGTTGGTGCTTTTTTAGTTTTAGTAATTTCATCTAATTATCTAAAAACATTTAAAATTTTTAAAATCGAATATCCTATTTTAATCTTAAGTTCAGTATTAGGTATGATGGTAATGATAAGTTCAAATGATTTAATGGTATTTTATATAGGTTTAGAACTTCAATCATTAGCATTGTATGTTTTGGCAACCTTTAATAGAGACCAACTAAAATCATCTGAAGCAGGGTTAAAATATTTTGTTCTTAGTGCTTTATCATCCGGTCTACTTTTATATGGATGTTCTTTAATATATGGTTTTTCTGGTTCGACAAATTTTGATTTAATTTCAAATCAACTTAATTCAACAAATTATGTACTTACCTTCGGAATTGTATTTATTTTAGTTGGATTAGCATTTAAGATTTCAGCTGTACCATTTCATATGTGGGCACCAGATGTTTACGAAGGATCGCCAACATCTGTTACATTATTCTTTACAATGGTACCGAAAATTGCTGCATTGACTGTATTTATAAGATTTTTATATGTACCATTTTTAAATTTAATCGATCAATGGCAAATGATTATAATTTTTCTATCAATTGCCTCTATGCTTTTTGGAGCGATCGCAGCAATAGGACAAACTAATATTAAAAGACTTATCGCTTATAGTTCGATTGGTCATATTGGTTATACACTAGCTGGATTGGCCACAGGGTCTAACGAGGGAATTCAAAGCTCAATAGTTTATATAACTATTTATGTAATCATGAATTTGGCTTTTTTTTCATGTTTATTAATGCTGAAAAGAAATAATCAATATTACGAAGATATTGATGATCTATCAGGTTTGTCAAAAAATCATCCACTATTATCTTTGTCATTGCTTGTCATTTTGTTCTCGTTAGCTGGTATACCTCCTCTGGCTGGTTTTTTTGCAAAATTCTATATTTTTAAAGCAGTACTTGAGCAATCAATGTACTTTTTAGCAATCGTTGGATTACTGTCTACAGTTATTGCTGCTTTCTATTATTTGAGAATTATTAAAATAATTTATTTTGATAAGGAAAAAGAAAAATATGATGGTGATCATAGCCTGTGGTTAAAATTTTCACTTACATTTTCTACAATATTAATTCTTTTATACTTCATTTTTCCAAGTCAATTGATTGAAGTTGTATCAAGAATTAATATTATTTAATGAAATTTAAAAAATTTAAATTCAAAAAAGTTAAAAGTACAAACAATACTGCTATCAGAATTATAAAAAGTTCAAAATTTAAATATGGGATGGTTGTTTCTGACACCCAAACAATGGGGAGAGGTCAATACGGTAAAAAATGGATTTCTCATAAAGGCAATCTGTTTGTAAGTTTTTTTTACGAACTAAAAAATATTAGACTATCTTTATCAAGATTAACAATAATTAATTGTTTATTGATTAAAAAATTATTAAAAAATTATTATAAAAAAAATATAGTATTTAAAAGACCTAATGACTTGTTAATTCAAAAAAAAAAGATAAGTGGAATATTACAAGAAACAGTTTCTATATTAGATGATAAATTTTTGATTATTGGCGTAGGTATAAATATTAGGAAGAGCCCTAAAATTAGAAATTATCCTACAACATGTTTGGATGAATTAACTAATAAGACTATTAGTAAAAGAGAAATAGAAAACAAATTAAAATTAATTTTTGAAAGAAATTTCTTAAAAATGTATAAATTAAATTAAAATTAAATAAATAAATAATGTATATACTTGGAGATATAGGCAATACTGAAACTAAAATTTTTTTGGTCTCCAAAAATAATAAGATTATTAAAAAATTAACTCTTTCGACTAGAGATATAAATTACACTAAACTAAATAAATTATTTATAAATTTAGTAGTTGATTATAAAAAAGTAAAAAAAATACTCTTTTGTAGTGTTGTGCCTAAATCATTTAATATAATCAAAAAATTTTTATCAAAAAAAGCAAGGCTAAAATGTTATGAGGTTAAAGATCTAAATTTAAAATCATTAATAAAAATTAAAGCAAACTATAAACAAGTTGGTTCTGATAGATTAACGAATGCGATCAGCTTAGTAAATAATAAAAATAATTTTATAATTTTAGATTTTGGAACAGCTACTACTTTTGACGTTTTAATTAAAAATGTTTATTCAGGTGGTATTATTGCTCCTGGTGTAAGACTTTCCCTAAATACACTTTCAGATAAAGCGACCCTAATCCCTAAAATTGATTTGAAGAAGATTAAGAATGTAATAGGAATTAATACTATCTCTGCTGTCAGATCTGGCTTTTTTTGGGGATATGCGGGTTTAATTGACAATATCATTTATTTAATTAAGAAAGAAACTAGAAAATCTTTTAATGTAATAATTACTGGAGGATTTTCTGACTTATTTAAAAAATCAATAAAAACGAAAGTTAAGCAAAATAAAGACATTACAATTAACGGTCTAATTAAGATTTCAAAATTAATTAAATAGCATGAAAGATGAATTATTATTTTGTCCATTAGGTGGATCTGGTGAAATTGGCATGAACATGAATCTGTTTGCTTATGGTAAGCCAGGTGAACACAAATGGATTATGGTTGATATTGGTGTTACTTTTGCTGATGATACCCTTCCAGGCATTGATTTAATTTACCCAGATCCTGGATTTATTGTTGATAAAAAAGATGATCTGTTAGGAATTGTTTTAACGCATGCCCATGAAGATCATATTGGTGCTATAGCTCATCTTTGGCCTCAACTAGAATGTAAGATATTTGCAACTCCTTTTACTGCTGTTTTAATTAAAGAAAAATTTAAAGAGAAGCACATTGATATAACTAAACATTTAAAAATAGTTCAATTAAATGGAACAGTAGATTTAAATCCTTTTAAAATTGAATACATAACATTAACCCACTCCATCTTAGAGCCAAATGGTTTAAGAATTCAAACACCTGCTGGTGTAATTTTACATACCGGTGATTGGAAAATTGATCCTGAACCATTAATTGGTGGAAAAATAAATTCTAATAGATTGAAAGAAATAGGTAAAGAAGGTGTTCTGGCAATGATATGTGACTCAACTAATGTTTTTAGTTTAGGTAAAGCTGGTTCAGAACTAGATGTTAGAAAAAGTATGTTAAATATCATGAGTAGTTTGAAAAAAAAAATTATTATTGCTTCTTTTGCTTCAAATGTTGCTAGACTAGAAACAGCTTTTTATTGTGCTAAAAAAACTGGCCGACAAATATCTTTAGTTGGAAGATCAATGCATAGAATATTTAAAGCAGCTAGACAATGTGGTTATTTAAAAGATGTTATTGAACCCATTGATGCAAGAGAGGCTAAAAATATTGCAAGAGAAAAAATAGTTTATCTTTGTACGGGTAGCCAAGGTGAGCCTATGGCAGCATTGATGAGAATAGCTAAATATACTCATCCAGATGTATTTATAGAAAAGGATGATACTGTTATATTTTCATCTAAAATTATTCCAGGTAATGAAAAAAAATTATACAATTTACAGAATCAATTAGTTAAAGATGGTATTGAAGTAATTTCTGAAGAAAATGAATTTGTTCACGTTTCAGGACATCCAAATAGAGATGATTTAAGAGAAATGTATGAATGGGTAAAACCACAGTGTGCTATCCCTGTTCATGGAGAGCACAGACACATGATAGAACATATGAAATTTGCAAAAGAAATGAATGTACCTAATCCTGTCCAGGTAGAAAATGGTGATATTGTTAAATTATATCCAGGTAAACCCGAGGTATATGATAAAGCTCCAAGTGGCAGACTTTATGTAGATGGCAACATTAGTGTTGTTGAGGATGCTCCATCCATTAAAGATAGAAAGAATTTGAGTGCTAATGGATATATTGAAGCAACTGTATTAATCACTCCAAAAGGAAACATTCATAAAAGACCAATATTAACTTTTAGAGGTATACCAGTTGATGATACAGAAGAATTTGTTTATGGCTTAGAAGATGCAATTGAAGAAATTACAAGAACTTTTAGATTGGGAAGCAAACAACAAGAACATAATTTAATAGACGCTCTTAAAATTGCATGTAGAAAATTTTCAAAAGAAAAAACTGGAAAAAAACCTTTTACAAATATTAATTTAGTAAGAATTTAATGAGCTTAACAGGTTTAGCTATAATCTACATAATTATATGGTGGATTGTATTTTTTGCAATATTGCCAATTGATGTTAATAGAACGAAAACAGTTAAAATTGATGGTGAAGACCCTGGATCACCTGAAAACCCTAAAATGCTTAAAAAATTCCTTTATTGTACAGGAATAACAACTGTTATTTTTTTAATAATTTATCTATTAATAAAATTTGAATATTTAAATTTAAGAAATATTATTAATTAAGATGCTTTTATCAAAATCTTTTATTCCAATTTTAAAAAATAATCCCTCAGAGGCAAAAATTAAATCTCATCAGTTAATGCTGAGAGTTGGAATGATTAAACAGGCATCAGCAGGTATTTACTCTTGGTTGCCACTTGGCTTTAAAGTTATGAAGAAAATAGAAGCCATTGTAAGACAAGAACAAAATAAGATTGGTGCTCAAGAAATTTTAATGCCAACAATTCAGTCTAGTGAAATTTGGAAAGAAAGTGGAAGATATGATGATTATGGAGAAGAAATGCTCAGAATTAAAGATCGTCAAAATAGAGAAATGCTTTATGGACCTACCAATGAAGAACAAGTAACTGAAATTTTTAGATCATCATTTAAATCTTATAAATCACTACCCCAACTTTTATATCATATACAATGGAAGTTTAGAGATGAGATTAGACCACGATTTGGAATTATGAGAGGTAGAGAATTCTATATGAAAGATGCATACTCATTTGACGTTACAGATGAGGATGCATTTTATTCTTATAATAAATTTTTCTTGTCTTATCTAAGAACTTTTAAAAGATTGTCGTTAACAGCAATCCCTATGGCTGCGGACACAGGACCTATAGGTGGAAATTTATCTCATGAGTTTATAATTTTGGCAGATACTGGTGAGAGTAAAATTTTTACTGATAAACGAATTTTTGATTTGACAAGCGAAGGTACTAATTTAGAAAAATCTTCCTTAGAGCAAATGCGAAAGAAATATGAACAGTTTTATTCAGTGACAGATGAAAAATTTAGTAAAGATGAATTTGAAAAAATGGTTTCAGAAGAAAATAGATTAATAACCAAAGGTATAGAAGTTGGGCATATATTTTATTTTGGTGACAAGTATTCAAAAGCTATGGATGCAGCTGTTGATCTTCCAGGAGGCAAAAAAGATTTTGTTAAGATGGGCTCATATGGAATTGGTGTATCAAGGTTAGTAGGGGCTATTATAGAAGCAAAATATGATGATAAAAATGAAATCATGAAATGGCCATTGTCTGTTGCTCCCTATGACATTGCACTTATTCCTATGATAAATAAAAATGACAATTCTGCCCTGGAAAAAGCTAAAAATATAAATTCTGAATTAATAAAAAATAATATTGAAGCAATTATTGATGATACAGATGAAAACTATTCATCAAAGATTAAAAAAATGAATTTAATCGGAGCTCCATATCAAATTATTATTGGAAAAAAATCAGAGGGCGATCTGTTAGAATTTAAAGAAACTGGTGGTGAAACACAAAATTTAAGTTTAAATAAAATAATAGAAATTATAACAAAACAAAAAGCTTCAAATTGATTTCTACGTTAGAAAAAGAAATTACTTTTAGATTTTTAAAAGCTAGAAAAAAAGATGGCTTTTTAAATGTTATTTCTATTTTTTCCTTTATAGGCATAAGTCTTGGTGTTGCTGTTTTAATAATTGTTATGTCCGTTATGAATGGATTTCGAACAGAATTAATAAATAAGATAGTAGGGTTTAACCCTCATATAACAGTAAAATCTTATGATGATAATGGGATCAGTCGCAATAAATTAGATAACAATAATTTAAAACTTATTACTAAAAATTTGATTTTCAGTAACTCTGGTGAGGCCATTATTTTAAAAAATAATACTTCAAAAGGAATAGTGTTAAGAGGATATCAGGCTAAAGAATTTTCTAATTTAACAATAATTAAAAATGATAAATTCAAAGGTGACAAATCTAAATTAGATAAAAACTCTATATCTATAGGCAACGAACTAAGTTTTAGTATGGGTTTTAAAATTAAAGATAAAATTACTATTTTGTCACCTTCAGGAGTAGAAACTATTATTGGTAGTATGCCAAAACAAAAGACTTTTGAAATAACTTCAATTTTTAATAGTGGATTAGCTGATTTTGATAACAATATAGCTCTTATCAATTTAGATACATTAGATGATTTATTTGGTTTTGATCAAAAAGATAGAAACCTGGAAATATATTTAAAAGATCCTAAAAATATAGAGTCACAAAAACAAATAGTTCAAAAAGTTTTTAACCATGAATTTATTTATACATGGGCTGATATGAATAGCTCTTTGTTTTCAGCATTAAAGGTTGAAAGAAATGTAATGTTTATAATATTATCTTTAATAATTATTGTTGCTGCATTTAATATTATATCTGGATTGACAATTTTAGTTAAAAATAAAACTAAAGATATTGCAATTTTAAAATCAATTGGTGTTTTAAATAAATCAATTATAAAAATTTTTTTTTTAATTGGTATGATAATTGGAACTTCAGCAACTGTTTTTGGAATTTTTTTAGGAGTTACTTTTTCTCTATATATAGAAAATTTTAGGCAATTTTTAAGTTCAACTTTTAATATTAGTTTATTTCCTGAAGAAATTTATTTTTTAAGTACTATGCCCTCAGAAATTAATCCTACGTCCATCTTATTAATCGCAATTTGCTCAATATTAATAACTACTATTGTTTCGATATTTCCTGCATTTAAAGCAGCTAATTTGGATTTAATAAAAGCATTAAAATATGAATAATTTTTTAACATTAAAAAACATTTCTAAAAACTTTAACAATGAAAAGAAAATTAAAGTTTTAAAAAATCTGTCATATGATTTTAGTAAAGGAAAAATGTATGCATTGATGGGTCCTTCAGGATCTGGAAAATCAACATTACTCAATTTAATATCTTTAGTAGACAAACCTACTCTTGGATCAATTAAATTTAATGATGACTTAGTTAATTTTGCAAATAATAAAAAAAACGACATCTTTAGAGCTAAGAATATTGGTATTATTTATCAACAAAATAATTTACTTCCTGATTTTACAGCATTAGAAAATGTTTATTTAGCAAATTTGTCTATAAATAATAATAAAGACCTTGCAATGACAAAAGCAAAAGATTTGTTAAGAAGAATAGGCTTATCAAATAGATTAAATCATTTCCCCTCTCAACTATCTGGTGGTGAGTGCCAACGTGTGGCAATAGCTAGAGCAATTATTAATGATCCAGATATAATCCTTGCTGATGAACCTACTGGAAGTTTAGATTTAAATACTGCAAAAGAAATATTTCAACTTTTAAAAAGCCAAAAAAAACCCAACAGACTTATTATATTTGCAACTCATAATAGATTTTTTGCCAATAAGGCAGATTGCCTTTTGGAGATGATAAATGGTAGTGTAAAAATTATTAATGTCTGAGTCTTCTAACCAAAATTTTAACCATCTAAAAATACATTCTCAATACTCAATTTGTGAAGGTGCTATAAAAATAGATGATTTACAAGATTTTTCAAAATCAAATAAAGTAAGATCATTAGCTCTATGTGATACTTTAAATTTGTGTGGAGCTTTGGAATTTGCTGAAAAAATTTCTAAAGTTGGAACACAGCCGATTATTGGCACTCAAATTAATTTTAAATATGGTGATTGTATTGCTTTATTACCTTTGTTTGCTCTCAATGAGGAGGGCTATAAAAGAATAATCAAGCTATCATCAACTTCATACCTTGAAAATGATGAGCTATCTGATCCGCACGTTGATTTTAATGATTTATTAGATGACAATGCAGGTGTTGCTGTTTTTTCAGGAACTATTTTTGGATTATTTGGTGAACTTTTTAATAAAGGAAAATTTAGTGAAATCTTTGAGTTATATAAAAAATTAAAATTAAACTTTGGTGATCGATTTTATATAGAGGTACAAAGACACAACGATCAGAATGAATTAAGTTTTGAAAAATTTAACTTAACTAAATCTTTAGAATTAGAAATTCCAATAATTGCGACAAATGAAGTTTTTTATTTAGATAAAGATATGCATGAAGCGCATGATGCATTGATATGCATTGGTCATAAAACTTATGTTAATGACAAATCAAGAATAAGACTAAGTAATCAACATTATTATAAAAATAATTCAGAGATGACAGAATTATTTGCAGATTTACCTGAAGCATTAGAAAATAATTACAATTTTCCTTTAAGATGTAATTTTAGACCATTATTTTCAAATCCAATTTTACCAAATATTAGCTCTGAAAAAGGTGGGAAAGCAGAAGATATATTGAAAAAAGACTCTCTACATGGATTAAGAATTAAATTTGATAAAGTTTTCGGTATCAAAGCAAATGATCTTGAAAACAACAAAACATACTTAGATTACAAAGATAGATTGGAACATGAATTATCAATTATAATAGAAATGAAATATTCTAGTTATTTTCTTATTGTATCTGATTATATTAAATGGGCAAAAAACAATGATATTCCTGTTGGCCCTGGTAGAGGATCTGGAGCAGGATCTTTAGTTGCTTGGTGTCTTTCAATTACTGATGTCGATCCAATCAAATTTAATTTAATTTTTGAAAGATTTTTAAATCCTGACCGTATTTCAATGCCAGACTTTGACATAGATTTTTGTGAAGATAAAAGAGATCTCGTTTTTGAATATTTGACAAAAAAATATCCAGATAGTGTCGCTCACATAATTACCTTTGGTAAATTAAAAGCTAGAATGGTTATAAGAGATGTAGGTAGAGTGCTAGGTTTGCCTTATGGTTTTGTTGATAGCATTTCAAAGATGATACCATTTGATCCTTCTAGACCACAAAGCTTATCTCAATGTATTGCTGGCGAACCCAGATTACAAAAACTTGTAAATGAAGATCCTAGAGTAAAAAAATTAACTGACCTTTCATTAAAACTTGAAGGATTAAATCGAAATGTAGCAACCCATGCTGCAGGTGTTGTTATAGCGGATAAAAAACTTACTGAAGTAGTACCCTTATATAAAGATATCTCTGCAGATTTGTTATTACCATCTACTCAATTCGACATGTATTCTGCAGAAAATGCAGGATTAGTAAAATTTGATTTTTTAGGATTAAAAACACTTACCGTTATTAATAATACACAAAAATTGGTTAAAAAAATTGATAAAGATTTTAATATTGAAAATATCAGTTATGAAGATCAAAAAGTATTTGATCTATTATCAAGTGGTAACACCGTTGGATTATTCCAGGTTGAGAGTGCTGGAATGAGAGAAGCATTAGTTCAAATGAAGCCTAATCATATTGAGGATATCATTGCGTTAGTTGCTCTTTATAGACCTGGACCAATGAGCAATATTCCAACCTATAACGATTGCAAACATGGAAGACAAACTCCAGATTATCTTCACCCTTTATTAGAAGACATTTTAAAACCCACATATGGTGTAATCATTTACCAAGAACAAGTTATGCAAATAGCGCAAAAATTGTCTGGTTTTACAGCTGGTCAAGCTGATCTTCTTAGAAGAGCAATGGGAAAAAAGAAAAGAGCAGAATTAGAAAAACAAAAACAAGGTTTCATTGCGGGAGCTCTAAAAAATGGAATAGCAAAAGATGTTGCAGCAGGAATTTTTTTAAAGATTGAACCTTTTGCAGAATATGGTTTTAACAAAAGTCACGCAGCTGCGTACGCCATTATATCTTATCAAACAGCTTTTTTAAAAACTTATTACCCTAGAGAATTTATTGCAGCATCAATGACGATGGATATATCAAATCAAAACAAGTTGAGTGAATTTTATGAAGAACTAAAAAGATTAAATGTTGATATTGTGAGACCTGATATTAATGAGTGTTATGCAGATTTTAAGACAATTGATAATAAATTTTATTATGCTTTAGGTGGGATTAAAGCTGTTGGATATGAAGCTATTTCTAATGTTGTTAAAGAAAGAACTGAGAATGGAAAATTTCAATCTGTAAATGATTTTTTAAATAGAGTTAATCCCAAAGATATGAATAAATTGCAGTTAGAAGGTTTAGTTAAAGCTGGAGCATTTGATAGTATAAATAATAATCGACAATCCCTTTTCGACTCTATACCAAATTTTATTCTTAAAACTAAAAATATATTTGAAAATAAATCTGCAAATCAAATTGATTTATTTTCTGAAGACGAGAACTTAGAAAATAATATCATTAATGAAATAGAAGATTGGAAATTTGAAGAACGTCTATCTAAAGAATTTGAAGCAGTTGGTTTTTTTATTTCAGATCATCCTTTAAATCAATTTACAGAAATTTACGATGATTATAAGATTATTGAATATTCTAATTTTAATTCAAATGATGATGTAAGAGAAGCAAATATTGCTGCAACTTTGTTAAAAGCCCAGGAAAGAAAAACTGCAAAAGGTAATTCTTATGCTGTATTAAAATTAACTGACTTGAGTAGTGTTTTTGAAATATTTATCTTCTCAGATATTTTAGAATTAAACAGAGAGATTTTAAAAGAAGGAAGTTCTTTATTATTAACTTTAGTTAAAAGTATATCAAATGATGAAAATAGATTTAAAAGAATAAATGTACAAAAAATAGGATCTTTGATGGACCTTTTTAACAGTCCAATTAAAGAAGTTTCTTTTGATGTAAATTCTAATGAAAAATTAGATATTATTTCAAAATCTCTTACTGAAGATGGCAAAACTGAGGTTCATTTAAATATTCCTATTGATGATAAAACTTTGAAATTTAAACTCAAAAAAACTAGGAATCTTGACCGAAAATCATTGAATCTTCTAAGAAAAAGTGAAATTTTAAGTGTTATAAACTAAATAAAACTTGTGAATTTCAACAATTATTAGTAAATAAAGCCTAAATTAAATTAACACGCACACAGTTGTTGGTTTTATACCTCCGGTCCTTAATTGGAAATTACTGTGGTGGCTTAACCGGGAATAAAAATGAAAATACCTAACATAACAATACAACAATTATTAGAAGCAGGCGTTCATCTTGGACACAAAACTTTAAGATGGAATCCAAAAATGAAAAAATACATTTTTGGCAAAAGAGACTCAATCCATATTATGGATTTAACTCAAACATTAGAATTAACTAAAGTTGCTTTAGAAAAAATTTACTCAACAATAGCAAATAACGGCAAAATTTTATTTGTTTCAACTAAAAAACAAGCTTCAGAAGCCATTGCTGAAGTTGCTAAAGAAACAGATCAGTATTTTGTAAATTACAGGTGGCTAGGTGGTATGCTTACTAACTGGGGAACCATATCTGGCTCTATAAAAAAAATGAAAAAATATGAAGCTGATTTAGTTGCTGAAAATAGAGGTTTTACAAAAAAAGAACTTCTTAAAATGAGTGTCAAAAAAGATAAACTTGAAAGATCATTAGGTGGAATAGCTGAAATGAAAAAAACTCCTGATTTAGTTTTCATTATTGATACTAATTATGAGTCATTAGCGATTGCAGAGTCTGTAAAATTAGGAATACCAATTATTGCTATTCTTGATAGTAATTCTAATCCAGACAATATTGATTATCCAATACCAGGAAATGACGATGCTCGTAGATCTATAGATCTTTATTGCAATTTAATTAAGGAAACTATTAATAATGCTAAGAGTTCAATTCCAGCTCCTGAACCAAAAAAAGAAACTTCTCAGGAAACTAAAGAAACAGCTCAAGGGAAAACAGTTCAAGAAATTGACAGAGAAAAACTAGAACAAAAATTTTCTAAAGATAAAAAGGAGACTTTAAATTAATATGAGTGATATTGAAAATGTTAAAAAATTAAGAGAAGCAACTGGTGCTGGATTTAAAGATTGCAACCTTGCAATTAAAGAATCGGGTGGTGATATTGATAAAGCAATAGAAATTTTACGAGTAAAAGGAATTTCAAAAGCTTCAAAAAAAATGTCTAGAGACGCTAAAGAAGGAGTTGTTGCTGTGAGTGGTAACGATATCAAAACATCAGTTATCGAGGTTAATTGTGAAACAGACTTTGTTGCTAAAAATGAAGATTTTACAAATTTTGTTAAAGAACTTAGTGATTTAAATAACGAAAATAACTCTAATTTAGATGCTCTTAAAGGTTCTAAAATGCAAAATGGTGAAACTGTAGAAAATAATGTGGTATCTTTAATTGCTAAAATTGGTGAAAAAATTACAATTGGTAAAGCAAAAACAATTGAAAATATAGGAACTGTAAATAATCATTATTTACACACTGTTGTTAAAGATAATATTTCAAAACTAGCTGTAATTGTTTCTTTAGAAACAAAAGATAATTCTGATGTTATCAAAAATTTTGGAAAACAATTATCTATGCATATTGCTGCCTCAAACCCATTGGCACTTACATCTGATTTAATTGATCAATCAGTTATTGATAAAGAGCAGGAATTAGTAACCGAAGAGTTAAAAAATTCAGGAAAACCTGAGGATATTGCAAAAAAAATCAGCTTAGGTAAAATGAGTAAGTTTAAAGAGGAAAATTCTCTTTTAACCCAAGCTTGGGTTATGGAACCCAAAAAGAAAGTTAAAGATATAGTTAAAGAACTTTCAATTGCTGATTTAAAAATAAAAGAATTTTATAGAATAAAGATCGGAGAGTAAATGTTTGACGAAAAGTCATACAGTATCAAAATGGATAAAGCCATAGAGGTTTTTTCAAAAGAGCTATCGTCACTGAGAACTGGTAGGGCTAACGCTGCAATGCTAGATCTAGTAAAAGTTGATGTATACGGTCAGCAAATGCCTATAAATCAAGTTGGAAGCATAACTACACCCGAACCTAGAATGATCAATATTCAGATCTGGGATACTAACAATGTTCCTCTAGTTGATGCTGCAATTAAAAAATCAGATTTAGGATTAAATCCACAAATAGACGGACAATTAATTAGACTTCCAGTTCCAGAGCTAAATGAAGAAAGAAGAACTGAATTAAAAAAACTGATAAAATCAATTGGTGAAAAGTGTAAAGTTTCAATTAGAAATATTAGAAGAGAGGCAAATGAGGAATTAAAAAAAACTCTAAAAGCAAAAGAAATTGGTGAAGATGAGGAAAAATCAGCTGAAAAAAATGTTCAAATAATTACAGATGATCACATCAAGATAGTTGATGAAAAGGTTTCTTTAAAAGAAAAAGAAATAATGACTATATAAAATGAACCCACTTAATCACGTCGCCATTATAATGGACGGTAATGGAAGGTGGGGCCTTAAATATAAAAGTTCTAGAAACGAAGGACATAAAGCTGGCCTTAATACAGTAGAAAAGATTATCAAAGAATCTATTAAACAAAAAATTAATTTTCTTACACTTTATGCGTTTTCTACAGAAAATTGGAATAGACCTAAAAAAGAAATAGATTATTTATTTAATTTACTTGAATATTTTCTTTCTCAAAAAATAGATGATTTACATAAAAAAGATATTAAACTAAATATAATTGGGATTAAAAATTTCTCAAAAAAATTAAATAAGCTTTTAAATTTTTCAGAACAAAAAACGTCAAAAAACACAACTCTTCAAATTAATCTTGCGTTAAATTATGGTTCAAAATTTGAAATTCTTGATTCAGTAAAAAAAATGAAAAGAAACAACGACAAAATAAATGAAAAAAATTTATCAAAGTATCTACAGACAAAAAATATACCAGATCCAGAAATATTAATCAGAACTGGAAATACTAAGAGATTAAGTAACTTTCTATTATGGCAATTAGCTTATTCAGAAATTTTTTTTGAAAAAAAATTATGGCCTGACTTTAATGAAAAAGATTACATTAGAATAATTAAAAAATTCAAAAAAATTAAGAGAAATTTTGGTAATATTTGATGTCACGAAATTTATTAAGAAGAATTATTACATCAATTATTTTATTATCATTGTTGTTTTTTATTAATTTTAGTCATCAATATATTTTTATTTTATCAATTTTAACGTTAGGTATAATTATTTGTATTGAGTTTAATAAATTATTTTTAAAATTACTAATCACAAAAAAAAATAAAAATAACTATTTTAAGAGATTTGATGCTAAGTTTCTGATCTTAAACATAGCTACCTTTTGTTATATTTTTTTTATATTTTGTAATTTTTCTTACGAGATTCATGAATCTGAAAGTCCTATTTTTTTTATATATATAATTAGTATTTGTTTTTTTACAGACATAGGCGGTTATGTCTTTGGCAAAATTATAGGAGGTAAAAAATTATCAAAAATAAGTCCCAATAAAACAATATCAGGTACTATTGGTTCATTTTTATTATCAATTATTCCATTGATATGGGCTTTGAATTTTAATTATTTAGAACTAGAATTTAACTTAAGAAATATTTTATTCTGCTTACTTATTTCTTTAATTAGTCAATTAGGAGATTTGTTTATTTCTTTACTAAAAAGAAAAGCAAAAATTAAAGATACTGGCAATTTATTACCTGGTCATGGTGGAGTTCTGGATAGAGTGGACGGAATTATTTTTGCAGTGCCATTTTCTTATTTTTTAATAAAGTTGATTTAAATGAAAAAAAAAATAGCAATACTTGGATCTACTGGTTCAATCGGCAAAACATTAATTGAAATAATCAAAAAAGATAAAAAAAATTTTGATATTATATTGCTTACAGCTAATAGGGACTATAAGGAATTAATTAAACAAGCAAAAATTTTAGATGTAAAAAATTTAATTATAATAAATAAAAAATCATACGAGAAATTAAAAAAAAAGAAATTAAGTAAAATTAATATCTTCAATAATTACAATTCATTTAATAAAATTTTTAAAAAGAAAATTGATTATGTTATGAGTTCTATTTCAGGAATTAATGGACTTGAACCTACAGTTAAAATTATTAAACATACAAAAAAAATAGCAATTGCAAATAAAGAGTCTATTATTTGCGGGTGGCATCTCATTAAGAAAGAATTTAAAAGATTTAAAACAACTTTTGTTCCAGTTGACTCAGAGCATTTCTCAATTTTTTATGCATTACAAGGAAATAAAATTTCAAATATCGAAAAAATATATTTAACTGCTTCCGGTGGACCATTAAATAATATTTCTAAAAAAAAATTTAAAAATGTTAAGATATCTCAAGCTATTAAACATCCAAATTGGAAGATGGGAAAAAAAATATCAGTAGATTCGGCAACAATGATGAACAAAGTCTTTGAAATAATCGAGGCAAAAAAAATATTTGATTTAAACTATGATCAACTAGCTATATTAGTTCATCCCGCATCATATGTTCATGCCATTATAAAATTTAAAGATGGAATGATTAAGATCATTGCTCACGATACAAATATGAGAATCCCAATATTCAATTCATTATATGATAACCAGCATAATGACATTAAAACAGATCAAATAAATATTAATAAATTAAACTTTCTTAATTTTAAAAAAGTCGACACAAATAAATTTCCCTCAATTAATATTATAAAGTGGCTTAAAAATAGAGAATCTCTTGCGGAAACAATTATTGTTCTAGCAAATGATGAGTTAGTAAATCTTTTTTTGTTAAAAAAGCTTAAATTTACTGATATAAATGATTTCCTTCAAAAATTAATTAATATGAAAGATATTAAAAATTTAAGTCAGAAAAAATCAGGTGATATTAACGCTATAGTTTCTTTAAAAAACTTTATTAGAATAAAAATAAATCAAATAATAAAATAAATAATATGAAATCTATTATAAATTTTTTTAAATCATTCTTTTTTATTTTTTTTTTCTTTCAAGCTATGCGCATTCTAGCGTTTTAAACAAAATCGAAATAATTGGAAATGATCGTATCTCAGATGAAACTATAAAATTATTTATTTCTGTTAATATAGATGATGAGATAGGTGATCTTAATCTAAATAAAATTTTAAAAGACCTTTACGAAACTAATTTCTTTGAGAATATAAATGTTAGTTTAGAAAAAGAGACATTAGTTATTAATGTAGTAGAAAATCCTATAATTGAAAATATTTTCTATAAAGGTGTCAAAAGTAATAATTTGCTTAATAAAATTAAAAATGATTCATCTATTAAATCAAGGTCATCTTTTAATGAAAATTTAATTAAAAAAGAAAAAAAAAAATTGAAAATATTCTAAAGAATTTAGGGTATTATAATTCTAAATTAGATATTTTTGCTGAAAAAACAAAAAATAATCTTGTCAACTTAACTTATGAAATTAAATTAGGAGATAAGTCTAAAATTAAAAGCATAACCTTTATAGGCGATAAAGTTTTTAAAGATAAGAAGCTTCGTAGAATTATAACTAGTTCAGAATATAAATTTTGGAAATTTATATCTGGAAGAAAATACTTAAACGAAAACTCAGTATTACTTGACCAAAGACTTTTAAAAAATTTTTACATGAATAATGGTTATTACAATGTAAAAATTAATTCTTCATTTGCTAAATTAATTGATCAAAATAAATTTGAATTGATTTTTAATATTGACTCTGGTCCTAAATTTTTTTTTAATGATTTAGAATTATCTATTCCACCTGATTTTAATGAAGATAATTTTATTCCCATAAAAAAACTTTTTAAAAAAACAAAAGGCAAACTATACTCAATTAATACTATTGATAAAATTCTTGAAGAAATTGACTCTATTACAACATTAGAACAGTATAAGTTTATAAAAGCTAATGTTCTTGAAAGTTTAGATAAAAATTTTATTAATCTTGAATTTATTGTTGAAGAGGGAGAAAAATTTTATGTTGAAAGAATAAACATACTTGGAAATACTGTTACAGCTGAGTCTGTTATCCGTAACCAATTATTACTTGATGAAGGTGATCCTTTTAGTGAGATTTTGATTAACAAATCTATTAATCAAATAAAGAGTCTAAATTTTTTTAAAAAAGTTGACTCTAAAATTGAGGATAATTTAGATACTAATACAAAATCTATTAATATTAGGGTTGAAGAAAAGCCTACTGGTGAAATTTATGCTGCTGCTGGTGCTGGGACATCTGGTGCTTCTTTTGGTTTTGGTGTTAAAGAGAATAATTTTCTTGGGAATGGTATTAGCTTGGATACAAATATGATGATTTCAGCAGATGAATTTAAAGGTAAATTTTCTATAACAAATCCAAATTTTCTTAATTCAGATAAATCAATTTTTATTTCTGCTGAAGCTACTGAAACAGATAATTATTCAAGATTTGGTTACAAGACAAATAAAACAGGTATTAGTTTAGGTACTAATTTTGAATTATTAAATGATTTTTACTTAGGCTTAAATACTTCTAATTTTTATGAAACAATAGAAACAAATAATAGTGCATCAGCTCAACAACAGGCTCAAGAAGGTAATTACTGGGACTCATTTATCAATATAAACATGAATTATGACAAACGTAATCAAAAATTTCAAACAAGTTCAGGTTTTAAATCCTATTATTCATTGAACTTACCAGTGATAAGTGACACTAACACAATAAAAAACTTTTATAATTATTCTCATTACTTTGCTTTTTTTGATAAAAATTTTTCCTCAATTTCAGTTTATCTTCAATCAGCTAATTCTATAAATAATAAAGATATAAAATTATCAGAGAGAATAAACATACCTTCAAGCCGACTTAGAGGTTTTGAGGCAGGTAGAGTTGGTCCAAAAGATGGTGATGATTATGTTGGTGGAAACTATGCATATTCAGTTAATTTTGCTTCCAATGTGCCTCAATTATTTGAAGATTCTCAAAATTTAGATTTTTTAATATTTGCTGACGCTGCTGATATCTGGGGTGTTGATTATAATTCATCAATTGATGGAGAGGGCATAAGATCTTCTGTTGGATTTGGCTTAGATTGGATGAGTCCTATTGGTCCAATGAATTTCACCTTAGCATACCCTATTACTAAGAAAACAGGTGATAAAACAGAGTCTTTTAGATTCAACTTAGGTACTACTTTTTAATTAATATGTTAAAAAAAATTCTATTAATCTTCATCTTTTTATCTTTAACTATTAATGTACTTAAAGCTGAAGAAAAAGTTTCCTACATAGACATTGATTATGTCTTAACTAATACTATAGCAGGCAAACAACTTTTAAATAATCTTAAAAAAGAAGAAGAATTGAAAATTAAAAAATTTAAATTAAATGATGATAATTTTAAAAATGAAGAAAAAAAAATTTTAGCAAAAAAAAATCTTATTTCAAAAGAAGATATAAACAAAGAGTTAAAATTACTAAAGATTGAATTTGATAATTATAGAAAAGAAAAAACAAATGAAATTGAAAAATTTAAAAATAAGAGAAACAAAAACATAATAAATTTTTTAAATTTAATAAATCCAATAATTGAAAAATATATGGCTGATAATTCAATTTATATGCTAATAGATAAAAAAAATGTTTTTATTGCAAGCAAAGACTTTGACATAACAAATAATTTAATTGAACTTATTAATAATAAAATTAAAATTGTTGAGATTAAATAAATGATAAATTTAAATAAAAAAGAAATTGAAAGTTTATTACCTCATAGAGACCCAATGTTGTTAATAGATGAGCTTCAAGATATCAAAAAACTAACATCTGCAATTGGTATAGTTAATGTTAAAAAAGATAGTTTTTTTGTTCAAGGTCACTTTCCTGGTCAACCTGTAATGCCGGGCGTTCTGATAGTCGAAGCATTTGGTCAAACAGCTGCTGCGCTTACAGCGCATGGTATAGATAAATCTACATATGAGAACAAACTTGTTTTTCTCATGGGTGTTGAAAAAGCACGATTTAGAGTCCCAGTAATTCCAGATTGTAAACTTTTACTAAAGATTGAAGCGATAAGATCCCATGGAAGAGTCTGGAAATACAAAGGTGAAGCTTTTGTTGATAGTAAAAAAATGGCTGACGCAATTTGGTCAGCTACAATTGTTGACAAGAAATAAATAGCAATAATTATTGATAACCGAAACTATGTTGCTTTGTTAAAAGCAAATATGAATAATCCTTTTTTCAATAATAATGGACCTTTTAAATTAAGAGATATTTTAAATGACCTTAGTCTTGAAAATGATCAAAATAATCAAGATCAAAGTATAATTGATATTAAAGATTTACAAAATTCAAAATCAAACGAAATTACTTTCTTTCATTCTAAGAAATATAAAACAGCCGCCAATAACACTAAAGCTTCTTACTGTATAACAACTAAAAATTTACAAAATGAATTACCAAAAAGTTGTATACCTATAATTGTTGATAATGTTTTAGTTTCAACCTCTATGGTAACTGCTAAATTTTATCCAGACTCTATATATGATGATTATGATAACACTGTTGAAGAAATTAATAAAACTAAATTTAATGATAAAGTTGAATTTGGTAGAAATGTATTACTTGGCAAAAATGTATCAATTGGCTTTAATTGTAAGATTGGTCATAACACCATCATTGAAAAAAATGTTATAATTGAAAATAATTGTTCTATTGGATCAAATATTATTATTAGAAATACTTTTATAAGAAATAATGTAAGAATTTTAGATAACTGCGTTATTGGAAAACATGGGTTTGGGTTTTTTCCAAATGATAATAAGAATTTACGATACCCTCATATGGGAATTGTTTTAATTGAAGATGATTGTGAGATTGGATGTGGCTCTACTATTGATAGAGGATCAATGTCTAACACTACTATAGGCAAAAATACTTATTTAGATAATCAAATTCATATTGCTCACAATGTAAGAATTGGAGAAAATTCAATTATTGCTGGTCAAGTAGGAATTGCTGGTAGTTCAATAATTGGCAATAATGTAAAAATTGGTGGTCAAGCAGGGATTTCAGGACATTTAAAAATTGGCAATAATGTTGAAATAGCTGGTGGATCAGGTGTTATTAAAGATATACCAGATAATTCAAAGGTTATGGGATATCCTGCTAAAAATATTAGGCAATTCTTGAAGGAAAATAGATGATTCATAAAACTGCAATTATTGACCCTAAGGCAAAAATTTCTTCAAATGTAAAAATCGGAGCATATTCAATAATTGGACCAAATGTTGAAATTGCTGAAAACTCAGAAATACAATCCCATGTTAGTATTGTTGGAAATACTAAAATTGGCAAAAATAATAAAATATATCCTTTTTCATCTATTGGTAATAATCCGCAAGATTTAAAATTTAATGGTGAAAAGACTAATTTGGAAATAGGTGACAACAATAAGATTAGAGAATATGTTACTATCAACCCTGGAACAAGTGGGGGTGGTGGGTTGACTAAGATTGGAAATAACTGTCTTTTTATGGTTTCATCACATATCGCACATGATTGCATTGTTGGAAATAACGTAATATTAGCTAACAATGTTCCGCTAGGTGGACATGCGGAAATTGAAGATAATGTTATTATTGGGGGAAATTCTGCAGTTCAACAATTTACTAGAGTTGGTAAATTTGCAATGATTGGTGGGATGTGTGGTGTTGTAAGGGATATCATACCTTACGGTATTGCTCATGGTAATAGAAGTATTTTACAGGGATTAAATCTTATTGGACTTAGAAGAAAAAACATTCCAAACAAAGAAATAATGACTTTAAGTAATGCTTATAAGGAAATATTCAAAAATGAAAATTTAACTGACAATTTAAATAATTTAAGTAAGGATTTTAAAAATAGCGATTTAGTTATGGATGTAGTAAATTTTTTAGAGAAGGACAAAAAAAGACCAATCTGCACTCCTTATTCAAAATAAAATGATTGGATTATTTTTAGGTGACACTGATTTTTCAGAAATCATTCTAAAAAAAATTATAAAATTAAAAAAAAAATATTTTATAATAGATTTTTCAAAAAATAATAAATTTAGAAAAAATAAAAATTCAAATCGAATAAGTATTGGTAAATTTGGAGAAATAATAAATTTAATTAAAGAAAAAAAATCGAATAAAGTTTTGTTTGCAGGAAAAATTGCTAAACCTAAATTTTCAACACTTAGACTTGATCTTAAAGGTATATATTATATGCCAAGTGTTATTAAGGCTTCCAAATCAGGAGATGCAGCCATTATAAAAGCAATTATTAAGATACTTGAAAGAGAAAAAATAAAAGTTATTAGTTCTATTTTTTATAATCCAGAATTGTCTTTAAAAACAAAAAATTACACAAAACTAAAACCAACTTTTAAAGATATGAAATCTATAAAAAAAGGAGTTATTTATTTTAATAAATTAAATAGTCTTGATCATATTCAGGCATTAGTTGTTAATGATGAAAAAGTTATAGCCATAGAAGGTAATCAAGGAACCAAAATAATGTTATCAAAATTAAAAAAAAGATCTGATGGCATACTGATTAAATTACCTAAGAAAAAACAAGATTTACGAATGGACTTACCGACAATTGGCCTTAGTACATTAAAAGACTGTAAGAAATATGACTTAAAAGGTATTGTTTTAAAATCAAAGAAAAATATTTTCTTAGATAAAGATAAATGCATAAAATTTGCTGATAAAAACAAGATTTTTATTAAGATTATATGAAGAAAGTTTTTATTTTAACGGGTGAGCCTTCAGGAGACAAATTAGCTTCAACAGTTATTTCTAAGTTAATGATGCAAAACCCTAATGTTGAATATTTATCAGTCGGCGGATCGCATATTAAAAAACTTGGTATTCAGTCAATTTTTAATCTTAAAGAGATTACTTATCTAGGATTTACTAGCGTAATACTAAACATTTTTAAAATAAGAAACAGGATCAACAAAACTGTCGATGAAATAATAAAATTTAATCCTGACATATTGTTTAGCGTTGATAGCCCAGATTTTACTTTAAGAGTTGCAGAAAGAGTTAAAAAAAAGAACAAAAATATAAAAACAATTCATTATGTTGCTCCTCAAGTGTGGGTTTGGAGAAAAAATAGAGTAAAAAAAATTAAACAATTCATTGACCATATACTTTTATTATTTAATTTTGAAAAAAAATATTTTGATCAGGAAAATATCAAAAACACATTTGTTGGACACCCATTAATTGAAAAAAATGAAAATGTTAAGACAATTTTAAATGATTTGTTGCCCAATGATAAGAAAATTATATCAATTTTTCCTGGTAGTCGTAAGTCTGAAACAAATGTTCTTCTACCCATATTGCTAGATTTTATTAAATTGATGAACGATAAAGAAAATATTTATTCTTTTGTTTTTCATGCGACAGATGACAATAAAGATTACATTTTTAATCAAGTTAAAAATTCTGGTTTAGATAAAATTGATGTTGTTTCTGATGAAAATATTAAATCTCAAATTTTATCTAATTCTATATTTGCAGTTTCTAAATCAGGAACTGTCTCTTTGCAAATAGCAAGTTCAAATACTCCTTCAATAATAATATATAAATTAAATTTTCTAAACTTTATGATTTTTAAATTATTAGTTAATGTCAAATTTGCTAATATTATTAATATAATAAACAACAAAGAAGTAATTCCAGAATTATTACAAAATGAATGCAATGCTGAAGAAATTTTTAATACAGTTATTTATTTTTTAAAAAATCCTAATTTAATAGAAAAACAATTGAGTGATTGTAATAAAACCTTAGAGGGTATTAAATCTAGTACGTCATCTTCAAATGAATCAGCTTCAATCCTAAGCAAGTATCTTGCTTTCTAATCTTTTTTTAACCTCTTCTTTACCTAAAGAAATTACAATATCATAAAGGCCTGGGCCAAATTTAGAACCAGTTAAGACCACTCTTAATGGCTGACCAATTCCTTTAAAATTTGTTTCATATTTTTTTATTAATTCATTTACGATTGGTTCAAGATTTTCTTTACTTAAATTTTCTAAATTTGTTAGCTTATTATTAAATTCATTTATAATTTTTTTTGCCTTTTCATCTACTAATTTTAAATCCTCATTTTCAAATTTTACTTCGTCAAATATTATGTATTTTGCATTATTATAAATATCTTCTAATGTTTTTGCTTTATTTTTGAGAAAGGGCAATGAAGGTTTGATTTTTACCTCTTTTACTAGTTTTATTTTTTCTTTATATATTTCACAATATTCTACTAGATGTTTATACAGTTCTTCTTCATTAATATTTTTTATATAATGCTCATTCATTGATAAAATTCTACTCATATCCAGTTTAGATGGGGATTTTCCAATCCCTTCCAGGTTAAAATGCTCAACACTTTCTTTTAGAGTAAATATTTCCTTATCCTCAAAAGACCAACCTAATCTGAGTAAATAATTCCTTAATGCATCAGGCATTATGCCAATTTTAGAGTAGTCTTCTAATGTTGATGCATTGTCTCTCTTTGATAATTTTTTACCTTCTATTGTATGAATAAGTGGTATGTGTGCAAATTTTGGTAATTCCCAATTCATTGCTAAATAAATTTGCATTTGTTTGAAAGTATTAATTTTATGATCATCTCCTCTAATAATATGTGTCATATTCATTTGGTGATCATCGACTGTAGCAGATAAATTATATGTTGGTGTTCCGTCATTTCTTAAAATTATGAAATCTTCAATTGTACTATTATCTATTTCAACATCACCTTGTACTAAATCTTTTAATATTGTTGATCCTTCTATTTTACTTTTAAATCTTATGACTGGTTTTATATCTTTGGGGGCCTCAGTTTCTGGTACATCTCTCCATTTCCTATTGTAAATATAAGGAAGTTTTTTTTGTCTAGCTCTCTTTTTTTGTTCTTCAATTTCCTCTGTTGAACAATAGCATTTATATGCATTACCATTTTTTAATAGTTCACTTGCAACATTAATGTGGTCTTTAATTTTAGTTGATTGAATATATTCCTCTCCATCATGTTCTATACCAAGCCATTTTAAAGATTTAATAATCTGAATTTTATGCTCATCTTTAGATCTTTCTTTATCAGTATCTTCAATTCTAAGGTGAAAAGTCCCTTTTTGGTTTTTGGAAAATAACCAATTAAAGAGCGCTGTTCTTACACCACCAATATGAAGAGCCCCAGTAGGTGAGGGAGCAAATCTAGTAGCTACATTTGACATCAGAGATGTTTAGACTATTTTTTTAGAAGTTTCTATATAAAGATACTAAAACTCCTTGAACCTTTACTCTATCTGGTCCGAAAATCTTAGTTTCATAGTTTCTATTAGCACTTTCAAGTGCAACTACTTTGCCTTTTTTACGAATTCTTTTAAGCATAGCTTCATGCTCATCAATTAAAGCTACCACAATTTTTCCATTGTCAGCTGTATCAGTCCTTTTTATAATTACAGTGTCGCCTTCATTGATACCAGCTTCTATCATTGAATCTCCCTGAACTTTTAATCCAAAATAATCACCATTTTTTTCTAAATTACTTGGTAAGGGAATTCTCGATACTTCATTTTGTATGGCTTCAACTGGAGTACCAGCAGCTATTTTTCCTAGCACTGGAACTTCCATCTCATCAGAATTAATATTCACCTCATCCAAACCACCTTTAATCACACTTGGCGAGAAACTATTGTAAATATCATTTGCTGAGGCTGTTTCTGGTAACTTAATCACTTCTAAAGCTCTTGCTTTATGAGCTAATCTTTTAATAAATCCTCTTTCTTCTAATGCACTAATCAACCTGTGAATTCCTGATTTAGACTTTAAATTAAGTGATTGTTTCATTTCCTCATAAGAGGGTGAGACACCAGAGCTTCTCAACTTCTTGTTGATAAATAAAAGCAAGTTTTTTTGTTTTTTAGTAAGCATAAGAACAAATATCGTACAAATAATGTTCTATAAAAGTTCTTATAAATAAACAACAGTTAAAAAACTAAGTAAAATAGGGGTAAATTTAACTACAGAACTGAGAAAATAGAATTTTCTGACAAATTTTTTAAAAGTGATTCACCAATTAAAAATGTTTTTATAGAAGTTTTATTCTTCAAATCCAAAAGTTCATCTTTTGTTTTAATTCCACTCTCAGAAATTAAAGGTCCTTGATGATTTAAAAGCACATTATGAATATCATAAGTTGTATTAATATCAGTTTTAAGTGTTTTTAAGTTTCTATTGTTAATTCCAATCAAAGCTTCTTTAAAATTTAAAGCCTTTTCCGCTTCTTCTAAAGTATGCACTTCAACAATAATAGACATGTTAAGTCTTAATGCTTCTTCGTATAATTCATTTGCTAAATCATCAGATACACCAGCAAGAATAATTAAAATAGCATCAGCACCATAACTTTTTGCTAAAGGTATTTGAAATTTATCAATGAAAAAATCTTTACATAAAATCGGTATATTAAATTTTTGTTTAATCTTACTGATATGAATTAAATTTCCTAAAAAAAAATCTTCCTCTGTGAGTATAGAAAGGCAAGTCACATTATTATCGTTATAAATTTTGGCAATTTCAACAGGATTATAATCTTTTATAATTACACCCGCTGAAGGACTAGCTTTTTTAATTTCGGCTATTATTGAAATTTTATTTTGAATTATATTATTTTGAATTTTTTCTTTAAAATCAATAAAAATATTATTTTTATCAATAATTTCATTTAAAGAATCTAAACTTATTGATTTTTTTAGAGCATCAACTCTTTCAATTTTTTTTGAGATAATATTATTTAATATATTCTCAGACATTTTGTATTTTTTCTAAATGCGAGTAGGGCTTACCAGTTAAGATAAACTCTCTTGCAAATTTATATGCATCTGAAAATTCTGTAAATTTTTCACTAACAATTAATCCAGCTGCTGCATTTAAACAAACAGCTTTTGAAAAATCATTATCTTTTCCTTTAAAAATTTCAATCATTTTATCAGCGTTAAAGTTAGCGTCATCTCCAATTAAATTTTCAAATTTTTCAGCATTAACATTAATTGATTTTGGATCAATTATGATTTCAGATATTTTTCCATCTTTTAATTGAATTACATTTGTTTTTGCATAAGGAGAGATTTCATCTAAACCATCTTCACTATTTACAATCCATGCAAACTTAATATTTAAATTTTTTAGTGCTTCAGCAAATATCTTAAGTAATTTTCCATCAAAAACGCCTACAACCTGTCTATTAACTAATGCAGGGTTGCTTAATGGACCAATCATATTAAAGATAGTTCTTTTACCAATTTTTTTTCTAACTGGTCCAACAAATCTCATTGCACTATGATAATTTGGTGCAAACATAAAACCAAAGTTATTATTATTAATCTCTTTTTCTATATCGTTAGGCTCAAGACCTATATCAATTTTAAGAGCCTCTAAAACATCACCAGATCCACATTTTGATGATACAGCTTTATTGCCATGTTTAGCTACTTTTGTGCCCATACTAGCTAAAAGTAAAGCAGAAGCAGTAGAGATATTAAGAGTATTCATACCATCTCCACCTGTTCCACAAGTATCTACACAATCAGCAACATTTACTCTTTTTGATTTTTCTCTAAGTACATAAACGCCACCAGCAATTTCATCAGAAACTTCACCTTTTTCAGAAAGTAGAGTTAAAAAACTATAAATTTCATCCTCATTAGCCTTACCAGTCATTAACAATTCGAAAGCTGACTTACTCTCATCAAATGTTAAATTTTCTTTTTGTCGTAATTTTTCTAAAATTTTTTCCATTTATTGATAATTTATAAAGTTTTTTAATATTTTAATTCCTAGTTTAGTTTTAATACTTTCAGGGTGGAATTGTACTCCATGAATATTGTATTCTTTATGCTGAACACCCATTATTAATCCATCATCAGTTTCAGCAGTAATCTTTAAACTTTTAGATATTGATTTTTTCTCAATGATTAAACTATGATACCTTGTGGCTTCAAATGTACTTGGAAGATTTTTCAAAATTCCAACTTTTTTAGATTTAATTTTACTTGTCTTCCCATGCATTAATTTTTTAGCTTGAATAATTTTAGAACCAAAAACTTGACCTATAATTTGATGACCCAAACAGACTCCTAGAAAAGGAATTTCTTTATAAAGGGTTTTTAAAATATTTAAACAATTTCCTGATTGATCTGGATTTCCTGGACCAGGCGAGATTACAATTTTATTATATCTATTTTTTATTATCTCTTTAGAATTAATTTTATCATTTCTAATTACATCAACTTTTGTTTTTAATGACGACAGATAATGGTAAAGGTTGAATGTAAAACTATCATAATTATCTATCAATAATATTTTCATTATCTTAAAGCGTTAATTAAAGCTTTAGCTTTATTAACAGTTTCCTCATATTCTTTAACTGGTTTACTGTCTGCTACAATTCCTGCTCCAGCTTGAACATAAAATTTTTTATTTTTTGCAACTGCTGTTCTTAAGGCAATACAGGTGTCAAATTCTCCATTAGCAGAGAAATATCCAATTCCACCTGCGTACACCTTTCTTCTTGTTGTTTCCAGCTCATCAATAATTTCCATAGCTCTAATTTTTGGTGCTCCTGAAACAGTTCCTGCAGGAAATCCTGCTAATAAAGACTTAAATTTAGAAAACTTTTTATTGTATTCTCCTATTACATTAGAAACAATGTGCATAACATGAGAGTATCTTTCAATAATAAAACTCTCAGTAACTTTAACAGAATTAATCTTAGAAACTTTACCCGCATCATTTCTACCTAAATCTAAAAGCATCAAATGTTCAGACAATTCTTTTTTATCTCTTAATAAATCTTTTTCATAATAAAGGTCCTCTTTATGAGTTTTTCCTCTTGGTCTAGTCCCGGCTATTGGTCTTACAGTTATTTTGTTGTCTCTTAATCTAACTAATATTTCAGGGCTAGCGCCAACTATTTGAAAATCATTAAAATTAAAGAAAAACATGAATGGTGATGGGTTTGTAATTCTCAATTTTTTATAAATTTCCAAAGGTTCTTTTGTTAGTTTTGCTTCAAACCTTTGACTTAAAACAACTTGAAAAATATCACCTAATTTTATGTATTTTTTTGCTTTGTTGACCATATTAAGAAATTTATTTTTTGGAGTGTTTGATCTAACCTTAATTTCCTTAACTGTATTGTTTTTAGACTTGGTTAAGTTTTTTATAGAGGATTGGATTGAAAGTTTAAAAAGTTCTGACTTTATTTCATCAAACTTTTTTTGATAATTGTTAATTTTTTCATCATTAAAAATATTAATTACATAAAATATTTCTTTTTTTAAATTATCGTGAATTACAAGTGTTCTAGGTCTTAGTAATCTTACATCAGGTAGATTAAGATCATTTTTACAATTATTTGGTATTTTTTCAATATATCTAATAGAGTCATATGAAAAATAACCTGATATTAACGAGCATATTTTTGGTAATTTTTTTGGAGTTTCAAATTTAAATTCTTCAATTATTTTTTCTATTAATTGTTCTGGTTTATCTTTTAATCTAATTTTCTTTTTATCCTTAATTAGATAAGAATTTTTGTTGTTAAACTCCCAAATTTTATCAGGGTTTTTACCAAATATAGTGTATCTCCCTTTAATTTTACCTTTTTCAACAGACTCAAAAATAAAACTATTTTTCTCAATTAGAAAGTTATCAATAAGATTTATAATCTCATCATCATTTTTAACCTTTTTTGACGTGAAGATTATTTGATTTTTATTGCTTCTATGTCGAAACTTAAAATCTTTGAAGTTTCGATTAATTATCATTTGAAATAATTTTTAACTCTATCAATAGTTTTTTGGTTTAATTGAACTTGATATTTAGAGTTAAGCAATTGATCATAAGATTGAATTATAGATTTTCTAGTATTCGTATTTTGGTTTTTAACAAAATTTAGATAATTTTCATCAGCTTCATTAAATGTATTTTTTTTGGAATTGATTAATTTTACTAAATAGATTTTATTTTCTTTATCATTTACTAATGTGAATGAATTAACAGGTAAAGTGTAGAGTATTTTAATTGAATTTGCCTCAAATTTAGCATCATCTTTTATTGAATTGATAGTTAAATATTCCTTACTATAAGCAGCCATTTCTTTGAATTTATTATCATCAAATTTTTTATTTTGAATTTCTTCCAAGACACTTCTATGAAGATCAAACCTACCTTTTTGATATACTAATTCTCGAATTTCCTCTTTTGTCTCTAGATTTGATAGATCAGGACCTCGATCGTACTTATTAGTTATAGAATAAAATAAAAAATTATCCCCATTTTCAATTAGATCTATTTTAGACGTTCTTTTTGAATAAATAAGATCTTCGTTTATTTTTCTAGTTGAGCTTGGAGTAAATTCTTTAATTTCAGTAATATCAGTTTTTATATTTTGAATAATAGACTGAAAATCATCCCCATTTGAAATTCTATTTTCAATTTTATCTATTTCATCAAAAAAATCTTGATTGAATTCCTCTAAGCCTATTAAAATTTTAGGATTTAACTCTACATATTTAAAATCAATATATTCTCTTTTTAATTGATCTTTATTTTCGTTTAAAAACTTGTTTATCTCCAAGTCTGTAAAGTCTTCTTTTTCTTTGTAAAAATTTTTCATTGCAAAATACTCAAGATCTAAAGATTTATTTTCTTCTTCAAAATTCTTCTTAGTAAGAAAATTAGGAGTCAGTATTCCTGCTCCAATAAAATCAAATAAATGTTTTTGTAGCTCACGATGTTTTAATTGCAATTCAAACATGGACGCTGACATATTATTTGATAGCAAAAATTTTTCATATTTAGTTCTTTGAAAAATATTATTCTCATCTTGAAAACTTTTGTTTTCCTTAATTTTTTTTAAGACTGTTAATCCTGTAACTGAAAGATCAAAATCCTTTACTTCTAGATCGATTAATTTTGATGAAATTAATCCCGATAGAAGCTCTTCAATAATATTATTTTTTAAATTTTCTCTAATAGCTTGTTGTGAAATTCCACTCTGATTGACATAGTCCATAAAATCTTGAGTGGTTACATTGGTTTTATTAATCTTTGCAATATTATTTTGATTGTTGGTACTAAAACCACCTCCAAATCCACCAAAGCCAAAAGCAATTATAATAATCGTAATTAAGATCAGCCCACCTAATTTTTTTGCACCAAATTTTTTCAAAGTTTCTATCATTAGCTATAAATTTATTGATCTGTAAAAAACAAATCTATAGATTAAAATTTCAATTATGACAAATAAATATATGTATTTTATAGCTAATTGGAAAATGTTTGGTGATTTAAGAACATTAAATTCACTTGATAATGTAGTAAAATTTTCAAAAAATATTAAAAATACCAAGCTAAGAATTATTTATTGTCCACCAAATACTCTTATACGCCCATTATCAAAACGGTTAAAAAAAACAAATCTTGAAGTTGGAGCACAAAATTGTCATGAGTGTGATGACTATGGGGCTTACACAGGTCATGTTAACTCAAAAATGTTAAAAAATGTTGGAGCCAAATATGTTATTCTAGGACATTCAGAAAACAGACAATCTGGTGAAACTGACAAATTAATTAATTTAAAAATTAAAAGTGCAATTAAGTCAAAATTAAAAATTATCTTTTGTATTGGAGAAACACTTAGTGAAAAAAGAAAAAAAATAACTAACAAAGTTTTAGCAAAACAAATTAATAATGGACTAAAGTCTATTAAAGATACTTCAGATATTATTATAGCTTATGAACCCGTATGGTCTATTGGCACTGGTTTAGTTCCAAAATCAAACGATTTATTAAAATCGATTTCATTTATTAAAAATAAATTTACAAAAAAAACCCCAAAAGTTTTATATGGTGGCTCTGTAAACAGCAAAAATATTGCCCAACTAAAAGATATCAGTGTTATTGACGGTTTTTTGATTGGTGGAGCTTCCCAAAGTTCAAAAAAATTTATTGATATAATTAAAAAAACCTTTAATTAACCCCTCATGGAAAACGTACTGTTAGTAATTAACATCATCTTAGCTTTAATCTTGGTGTCTTTGATACTTTTGCAGAGATCTGAAGGAGGAGCCCTGGGCATAGGAGTTTCTCAAGAAAATTTTATGCTATCAAGATCAGCAGGTGGTTTTATGACTAAAGCAACAGCGATAGTAGCTACATTATTTATTATATGTAGTTTGGCATTAACTATTATTTCAAGAGCTGAATTAACACCATCAAGTTCAGTTTTAGATACTATTGAAGAAAAGACAGAAGATACACCTTCAATTCCTGAAAATAATTAATTTATACTTTCCAATTTCAAATTTATTCGCTATAAGATAACTCCATGGCGCGATATATATTTGTCACCGGCGGCGTGGTATCTTCCTTAGGAAAAGGTCTCTCTTCAGCATCGCTAGCTTATTTATTACAATCTAGAGGTTATAAAGTCAGGTTAAGAAAATTAGATCCATATCTCAATGTAGACCCAGGAACAATGAGCCCATTTCAACATGGTGAGGTTTATGTAACTGATGATGGTGCAGAGACTGATTTAGATCTAGGTCATTATGAGAGGTTTTCTGGAGTATCAGCAAAAAATTCTGACAATATTACAACAGGAAAAATTTATAGCGATGTTCTTAAAAAAGAAAGAAAAGGCGAGTATTTAGGAAAGACAGTACAAGTAATTCCACACATCACTGATCGAATAAAACAGTTTATTAAAAATGACTCTTCAAAAGAAGACTTTGTAATTTGTGAAATTGGAGGAATAGTAGGGGATATAGAAAGTTTACCATTTGTTGAAGCGATCAGACAATTTGCAAATGATGTTGGTAAAAAAAATGCATTATTCATTCATTTAACATTAGTACCTTATTTAAAAGCTTCCGATGAAATAAAAACAAAGCCGACCCAACATTCTGTTAAAGAATTAAGAAGCATTGGAATTCAGCCAGATATAATAATTTGTAGATCAGAAAGATCAATACCACTTGATCACAGAAAGAAAATTTCATTATTTTGTAATGTCGATATTAAAAATGTAATTGAAACTGTTGATGTTCGAACTATTTATGAAGCTCCTATGAGTTTTTTTAGAGAAAAACTTGATCTTCAAGTTTTAAGTTATTTTAAATTAAAATCAAAAAAACCAGCAAATTTAAATCCTTGGAAAAAAATTACTAAAATTATTTTTAATAATAAAAAACAAGTAAATATTGCAATCATTGGTAAGTATGTAGAATTAAAGGATGCTTATAAATCCTTAGATGAAGCATTAACTCATGGTGGAATAGATAATAAAGTAAAGGTCAATCTAATTAGAATAGACTCTGAAAAATTAAAAGTTTCAGAAATTAAGAAAAAACTCAAAAATATTTCAGGAATATTAATTCCTGGTGGATTTGGAAAAAGAGGAACCGATGGAAAAATTGAGGCAATCAAATATGCTAGATTAAATAAGATACCTTTCTTAGGTATTTGTTATGGAATGCAAATGGCAATTATTGAATTTGCAAGGAATCAATTAAATTTAAAAAATGCTACATCAAGTGAATTTGATAAAAAAGGTTTACCTATAATTGGATTAATTAATGAATGGACCAAAGATGGAAAGATGATTAAAGGAACTGATAAAGATTTAGGTGGGACAATGAGATTAGGTTCCTACGATGCCAAGCTTAGGGATAATTCACAAATCAGAAAAATTTATAAATCAAAATTGATTAAAGAGAGACACAGACATAGATATGAAGTGAACATAGCTTATAAAGATAAGTTTGAAAAAAAAGGGATGATTTTTTCTGGTTTATCGCCTGATAATAAGTTACCTGAGATTATAGAGTTAAAAAATCACCCATGGTTTATAGGAGTTCAATTTCACCCAGAATTTAAATCTAGACCTTTAGCCCCTCATCCTTTATTCTCATCATTTATCAAGGCAGCAAAAAATCATAAATGAGTAGCAAAAAAGTAAATTGTGGAAATATAGAAATTTCAAATAATAATAAAATTTGTATTATTGCTGGACCATGTCAGCTAGAAACAGAACAACATGCAATGGACATGGCAGGTAAAATTCAAGAAATTACAAAAAAATTTGATCTTGGATTTATTTATAAAACTTCTTTCGATAAAGCTAATAGAACTAGTCTAAAAGGTCAAAGAGGAGCTGGTTTAGAAGCATCCCTTCCAGTGTTTGATAAAATTAAAAAAGAATTGAATGTTCCAATTTTAACTGACATTCATAACGCAGAGCAATGTCTGTTATTAAAAGATCATGTTGATATTTTACAAATACCAGCATTTTTATGCAGACAGACAGATCTTCTAATTGCTGCTGCAAAAACTAATAAAATTATAAATGTTAAAAAGGGACAGTTCTTAGCTCCATGGGACATGGTTAATGTTACTAAAAAAATAGCAGACTCTGGAAATGAAAATATTTTAGTTACAGAAAGAGGAGCTAGCTTTGGATATAATACTTTAGTATCGGATATGAGATCATTACCGATCATGGCAAAGAATGGCTATCCAGTAATTTTTGATGCAACACATTCAGTACAACAACCAGGTGGTCAGGGTGAATCTTCTGGTGGACAAAGAGAGTTTGTTGAATATTTAGCAAGAGCTGCAGTTGCAGTAGGAGTTGCAGGAGTGTTTATTGAAACTCATCAAGATCCTGATAATGCTCCTTCAGATGGTCCAAACATGGTTCCTTTAGATAAGTTAGAAAATTTACTTAAACAATTAACTGATATTGATAATTTAATTAAAAAGTAGTGAGCAAAATCTTAAAAGTAAAAGCAAGACAAGTTTTTGATAGCAGAGGTAATCCAACTGTTGAAGCTGAAGTCTATGTAAAGAATAATAGCGCATCAGCCATTTGTCCCTCTGGCGCATCTACTGGAACTTTTGAGGCTTATGAAAAAAGAGACAAAAACAATAAAAGATATTTAGGAAAAAGTGTTTTTAGTGTTGTAAATTTAGTTAATACAAAAATTTCAAAAAAATTAAAAGGTCAAAATATTCATAATCAAGAACGAATTGACACCCTTTTAATTAACCTTGATGGCACAAGACAAAAAACAAATCTTGGGGCAAATGCAATGTTGGCTGTTTCTATGGCTGTTAAAAAACTTTCAGCTAAAATAAAAAAAATTCCATTATATAAAACATTTACTGTTAAAAATAATTTTCAACTACCATACCCTCTAATGAATATAATTAATGGTGGGGCACACGCTAACAATGGTCTTAGAATTCAAGAATTTATGATCAGACCTGATCGTGTAAAAAGTTTCTCAGAAGCAATGAGAGTTTGTTTTTTAGTTATTAAAAGTCTAAGTAAGCTAATTAAAGATAAGGGGTTATCGACATCTGTTGGTGATGAAGGTGGTTTTGCTCCAATGATCAGTAGTAATAATCAGGCGCTAGATTTAATTGTTTCTGCAATTAAAAAAGCAGGTTTTAAAAACGGTAAAGATGTTTCCATATGTCTTGATGTTGCAGCCAATGAATTATTTAAAAAGAATAAATACTCCATTCATTCTAAAAGTTATATTTCAGTTGAAAAATCTATCAAAGAATATCAAAAAATTATTAACAAATATAAGATAAAATCAATCGAAGATCCTTTTGCAGAAAATGATTGGCTGGCTTGGAATAAATTAATGAAATCAGTAAAAGATGTTCAAATCGTTGGAGATGATTTGTATGTAACAAACCTTGAAAGACTTAAAAAAGGTTTTTTAAATATTTCATCAAATTCAATTTTAATTAAACTCAATCAAATTGGCACAGTATCTGAGACCTTAGATGTGATAAAATTTGCTCAAACTATAGGATATAAAACAATCATATCTCATCGATCAGGAGAGAGTGAGGACACATTTATTGCAGATTTGGCAGTTGGGACAAACTCTAATCAAATTAAAACTGGATCATTAGCAAGATCCGAAAGAGTAGCTAAATATAATCAATTAATTCGTATTGAAGAAGAACTTGGAAAAAAGGCGAGGATGAATAAAATCAATTAATGCTTAGATTAATAAAAAGGAATTATTTTTTATTAGTATCTATTTTTTTGATTTTTTACTTTGCTTTTAATCTTGTATCAGGTGAAAGGGGTCTTTTTTCATTTATTGAAAAAAAAGAACTTTTGTCCAACTTGAAAACCGAAGAATTATCCTTAGTTAATAAAATAAATGATTTAGAACATAAAAATACTTTACTAAGCACTAATTTAGATCTTGATTATGTTGAAACACTAATAAGAGAAAGATTTTTGTTTGGAAAAGAAGGCGAGACGATTTATATAATTAAAAACAATGAAAACTAGACATCCAGAAAAACAAAACAAACCAATTAATCCGATCAAGAAAAAACCAGATTGGATAAGATCTAAGCTTGTAAATAGTAAAGAGTTTTTCTTAACAAAAACAATTGTAAATAATAATAATTTAGTAACTGTTTGCCAGGAAGCTAATTGCCCAAACATTACCGAGTGTTGGAGTAAAAGACATGCAACATTTATGATAATGGGAGATACTTGTACTAGAGCATGTGCATTCTGTGATGTTAAAACTGGTTTACCTCGAAAACTAGATCAATTAGAGCCAATTAAAATTGCAGAAGCTGTTAAAAAATTAAATTTAAAACATGTTGTGATAACATCCGTTGATAGAGATGATCTAGATGATGGTGGTTCAGAACATTTTTTTGAAACAATAAATCAAACAAGAAAACAAAATCCAAATACTACAATTGAAGTATTAACACCTGATTTTTTGAGAAAAGGAGATTCTTTTAAAAGAGTTTTGGATGCAAACCCAGATGTTTTTAATCATAATATCGAAACTGTACCAAGCCTTTATTTAAAAGTAAGACCTGGCTCAAGATATTTTTCATCTCTAGAACTTTTGAAAAATGCCAAACAAGTTAATAAAAATGTTTTTACTAAATCTGGAATTATGGTTGGACTAGGTGAAAGTAGAGATGAAATTTTACAAGTTATGGATGACTTGAAAGCTGCAGATGTAGATTTTTTAACTATTGGTCAATATCTTCAGCCATCAACAAAACACCATCCGCTTGATAGATATTATACTCCAAAAGAATTTGATGATTTAGGAACAATAGCTAAAGCAAAAGGATTTTTACTAGTTTCTTCATCACCATTAACAAGATCTTCGTATCATGCTGATGAAGATTTTGCTCAACTTCAACAAAATAGATTAAACAAACATTAATGCCTAAAGCATCAGTTAAGAGATTAATTGAATGTAAAAAAAATCAACTTGTTGATTTAGTTCTTGATATTGAAAAATATCCAGAGTTTGTCCCTTTTTGTTTGGACTCACATGTTTATGAAAGAAATAAAGAAGGTAATCAAATTTTAATTATTGCTGATCTTACCATTGGTAAAGGACCATTTAAAGATACATACAAAAGTGATGTAAAATTTGACAAAGAGAACAGTACTATAAATGTAACCAATATTGGCGGCCCATTAAGTCACTTAGAAAATAATTGGAATTTTAATGAAACAAAAGGGGGCACTGAAATTTCTTTTGATATTGATTTTGAAATCGAGAATAAATTCTTAAATGTTTTGATGTCTAAGTCTTTCGAGTTTGGTTTGAATAAGATAGCAGATGCTTTTCAAAAAAGAGCAGAAGATCTTTATAGACCAATAGAAAAGTAATTAAATTAAATTAAAAACTATCTTAATCACTTCTCTAACTGTTAATTTTTGAATAGAATTACGGTTATTTGATTTAAATCTATTTTCTTTAACAATTAAGGTTTTACCTTTTTTAATACCAATATAAACCAAACCTATTGGTTTATTTTTTAAAGCACCACCAGGTCCTGCTATTCCAGTAATAGAAACGTTTATTTTACTTTTTGAAATTTTAGATAAATTTTGGACCATAGATTTACAACACTCTTTACTTACAGCTCCATATTTTTTAATTATGTTTTTATTTACTTTTAAAATTTTAATTTTAGCTTGATTGGAGTAGATGGTTAGCCCCATTTGAAAATATTTTGATGAGTTGGCTAATTTAGTTAAATTATGAGCCAATAACCCACCCGTACAAGACTCAGCCACAGATATAGTTAACTTTTTATTAATTAATTTTTTATGGAGAAGCTGAATACTCATTAGAATTTAAGACTTATTAGGTAAATTAATAACATTGAATACAATCCAGCCATTATATCATCCATGATTATTCCAAAGTAATTTTTAAAATTTTTATCAAAATAGCTAACTGGAAAAGGCTTTAAAATATCAAAAAACCTAAAGAATACGAATGACAAAATATAATATATTTCAATTTGCATACCTAGTTGACTGTTTTGGTTTAAATATAACAACAATATTAAAGGCATGGCTTGACCTAAAACTTCATCAATAACTATTTGTCTAGGATCTTTATTCTTAAACTCACTTTCTGCATCTTTAACTGCATAAAAAGAATAGAAAAATAAAAGAGTAAAAAAAATTATTGAAAATTTAAGATCTGTGTATCCAAGGTATTCATATGCAATATAAATAAATACAGTCGCAACTAACGATGTAACAGTTCCTGGTATCTTGGTTAAATAACCATAACCGAAGAAAGTTGATATTAGTACATTTATTTTCTTCATTCTGATATTGAGCAAATAACTTCACAAGCTATTGCTTTTTCCTTTCCAATTAATCCTAATTTTTCAACTGTTTTACCTTTTAAATTAATTAAATCTTTATCTAAATTTAATAGATTTGATAAAGAGCTTATTATTTTATTTCTATATTTGGAAACTTTAGGTTGCTCACATATCAAATTGATATCTAAATTATTAATATAGAAATTACTTCTATTTAAGATATCAACAATAGGTTTTAGCATTTTTGGCGATCTAATATTTTTAAATTTTTTTTTATTATCTGGAAAAAAAGTTCCTATATCTTTTTTTCTCATCGCACCCAATAGTGCATCAATTATTGAATGTAAAATTACATCTCCATCTGAATGACCTTTTAAACCTGAATGAAAGGGGATTTTAACCCCACCTAAATAAAGTTTTTTATCTTTTATCAATCTATGAATATCAAATCCAATACCATAATAGGTTTTTGTATTAATAATATCTTCTTTAAAAGTAATCTTATTATTTAAAGCTTCACCCTTAATGAAATTAATTTTCAAATTATTATCGACAAATAGTGTTGCCTCATCTTGAATTATATTTTTTTGTTTTATAGACAAATCATAAATGTCTTTGAATTTAAATGCTTGAGGAGTTTGCGTTAAATAAGAATTTTTTCTATTAAGATTAAACAATTGATTTTTAACTTTATATTTAATTGAGTCTTTAGAAAAAATAACAGGAACAGATGCTTTATTCTTTTTTAGAGAATTAATTAATTTATTTAAAAGACCGATAGTAAAATTGGGTCTTGCTGCATCATGAATTAAAACATTATTAGGACTAAATTTTTTAATATATTTTAAGGCAATTAGAGAGGATTCTGATCTTTCTTTGCCACCTTTAATAATTTCAATATCTTTAGAATATTTTTTTTTGATTTGTTTTTTATCGCTAACAACTAAAATAATTTTTTTAAAAAGTTTTGATTTTACGGCTTTATCCAAAGAATGTTCAAAAAGAGCTTTATTTCTATAAGTAATATATTGCTTTGGTTTATTTGAATTAAACCTTTTGCTTTGTCCAGAGGCAAGTATTATAAAATAATTATTCATCATTTAGGTGATTATTTTTTAAGAATGAACGATTTTATCAAAAAAAACATATATTTAATATTCCTATTTATTATCACATTATCTGTAGGTTTTTTAACCTTTTTAACTTTTATTGATAAGGGTTTAATCAAGTTATCAGATCAAAATTTACAATTTTTATTAATTTTAAATATTTTTTTATTAATACTTCTCTTTGTATTTATTTTTTTAGAAATTAAAAAAGCAATTAAAAACGATATTGATAAAGATGGACTTAAGTCAAATAAAAAATATATAACTTATTTTGCTCTTTTTACCTTTATACCTTCATTATTAATATCTATATTTTCATTATTTTTGTTCTCTTTTGCTCTAGAAAAATATTTTGATAAAAAAATAACCACTGTTGTAAACAATTCTTATGAATTAGCCAAAAATTATGTTGATGAAGTAAGAAATAAAGTTCAATCAGAAATAATTCTTATAGCCTTTGATGTTAATAAAAGTAAAAAGTTTTTAAACAATAGTACCATAGAATATAAAAAATTTTTAAAAACTCAAAAACTAATTAGAAGAGTTGATGAAATTCATATTATTGACGGACAAAAAAAATTATTATTTTCAACCCTAGAAGATAATGATCCTTATATGCCCCCTCTAGACCAAGCTCTTAATCTTGTGTTGGATGATGACCGTCCTTTAAAAATTATAAACGCTTTTGAAAATAGATCTGCAGCTATAATGCGATTACAAAATTTTGATGATAGATTTATTTATGTTGTTAATTATCTTGATGAAAATATTTCTAAATATTTAACAGAGTCAGAAGAAGCTATAAATTTTTATTATACAGTTGAAGAAAAAAGTACTGGTATCAAAGTTTCATTTGCGATCATTTATATTATTATTGTATCTCTTTTATTATTTATATCTATTTCAATAGCAATTAGATTTTCTTCAAGATTTTTTAGATCTATTAATAATTTGATCTTAGCTTCCACCTCAATTGGAAAAGGAAATTTAAATATAAAAGTTCCTGAAGTTAAAACTGATAAAGACTTAGAAATATTGAATAAAAATTTCAATCAAATGATTGAGCGACTAAAAGATCAACAAGATAAATTAATTATCAATGAAAAACATGAAGCTTGGGGTAATCTAGCAAGAAAACTTGCTCATGAAATTAAAAACCCACTTACTCCAATTCAATTAACTATTGATAGATTAAAAAATAAATATTCAAATGAATTGGATGAAAAAAGTAAAGAAAATTTTAAAGAAAATTTAAAGATTATTAATAATCAAATTAATCAAATAGAAAAATTAGTTAATGAATTCTCTGATTTTGCGAGAATGCCAAAACCTATATTTCAAAAAAATGATTTAGTTATTTTAATGAAAGATAATATTGAATTACTTCAAGAATTAGACAAAACAATTAAGATCGAGTTTAAGAATAATATTAAACAAATATTGTTTAATAGTGACAAGGAACAATTAAGTAGAGTTTTCCTCAATTTAATTAAAAATTCAATTGAAAGTATTCAGCAAAAAACTGAAAAAGTTGTTAATTTTAAAAAGATTATTGCTATTGAACTAAATGATCTTAATAGTCATATAAGTCTTATTATCAATGATAGTGGGATAGGTTTTAAAGATTTGAGTAATATTAAAGAAATTTTAAATCCATATTTTACAACAAAAAAACAAGGTACGGGACTTGGTCTATCGATTGTAAACAAGATAATTAATGATCATAATGGTAATATTGAATTTATATCTAAAGAAGATGGTGCAATAATAAAAATTACTTTAATTAAATAATGAGTGCTGAAATTTTAATAGTTGACGATAATACTGATATTAGAAATATTATTAATGAATTGATTATTGACGCTGGTTATAAAACAAGAATTGCTGCTAATTATAACCAAGCTCTAGCAGAAATAGATAAAAAGTTACCTGATGTAGCTATACTTGATGTAAAACTTGACAAAGGAGACAATGATGGCATTGAACTTTTATCTCACATTAAAACTAAAAATAAAGATGTACCAGTTATAATAATTTCTGGTCATGCAAATATTGAAATGGCTATAAAATCTTTACATCATGGCGCATTTGAATTTATTGAAAAACCATTTGATCAAGAAAGATTACTTAATTTTGTAAGTCGTGCTGTTGAAAATTATAATCTAAAAAAACAAAATAAAGAGTACGAAAGTAAATTATTTTCATCTTATGACTTAATTGGAGATAGTAAAAATACAATTAATATAATTGACCAAATAAAAAAGATTTCTTTAACTGAGAGCAGAGTTTTTATTTATGGTCCCTCAGGCTCTGGAAAAGAACTAATTGCTAGGAAGATACATAAAAAATCTTTACGAAATAAAAATTCGTTTATCGTGCTCAATGGTGCATTGCTGGACTCAAATAAATATGAATTAGAGTTATTTGGTGAAGAAAAAGAAAATGGATCTATATCTTATGGTGCTCTCGAGAAAGCTAATAAAGGTACATTACTTATAGATCAAATTTCTGAAATACCACTAGATATTCAATCAAAAATATTAAGAGTTTTAATTGATCAAAAATTTAAAAGAGTTAATGGAAACAATGATGTAAGTGTTGATGTTAGATTAATTTGCTCATCAAGCAAAGATTTAAAAAAAGAAATTCAAATAGGCAACTTTAGAGAAGATTTATTTCATAGAATAAATGTATTTGAAATAAATATTGAACCATTAAGCCAAAGAATTTCAGATATTCCATTATTAATAAAATATTTTTCAAAGAAAATTTCAGAAAATTATAATATTAAAGAGTTAGAAATAGATGAGAACAATAGCTACATCTTAAATCATAACTGGAAGGGAAATGTTAGAGAGCTAAGAAATTTAATTGAAAGAATTGCGATTTTACAACCAGGCACAAAAGACAAAATTTCAAATATTATCAAAGAGTCATTAAAAGTTGATAATTTTGATGATCAAATTGCAGAAAACAGCCTATCTGTGCCATTAAAAGAGGCTAGAGAAAAGTTTGAAAAAGAGTATTTAACTATCCAACTTAAAAAATTTAATGGCAATATTTCAAAAACAGCAAATTTTGTTGGAATGGAAAGAAGTGCCTTACATAGAAAATTAAAAGGTTTAGGAATTAAAGAATTTAATTAAAATGAATATAATTATCTGTGGAGCGGGTAGAGTAGGTTTTACTATAGCCAAACAGCTTAGTGAACAAGGTCATTCTATTACTGTTATAGATCAATCTAGCGAAGATATCCAAAAAATAGATGACTCCTTAGACGTTAAAGCTATAGTTGGAAAAGCCACGTATCCAACTATTTTAGAGAAAGCAGATGCTTCTGAAGCCGACATGATTATAGCAGTTACGCGTAACGATGAAATTAATATGGTTATTTGTCAAATAGCTTTTTCTATCTTTAATATCCCAAAAAAAATTGCAAGAATTAGATCGCAAGATTATTTAAATCCAAAATTTACAACTGTTTATAATAAAGAGAATTTACCAATTGATGTAATTATTTCACCTGAATTAGAAATAGCAAAATCAATTCAAAGAAAATTGGAAGCACCAGGTGCTTTAGACAGTGTACCTTTTGCTGACAATAGAATTAGATTATTAGAAATTTTGATAAATGAAAATTGTAATTTAATTAATATTAAACTTAATGAGCTAACAAAAAAACATCCAAATCTTGATGCTAATATAATTGGTATAATTAGGGGGGATAAATTTTTAATTCCTAAAAAGAATGACGATATTCAAAAAGGTGACAAAATTTATGTTATTATCAACTCTACTCAAACGTCTCAAACGCTTGAAGCTTTCGGACACAATGAAAAGGTATCAAAAAAGATATTGATTGTAGGTGGTGGAAACATTGGATTTAACCTTGCAAAAAATCTTGAAGAAAGCTTAGACTCAGCAAGGGTAAAGATTGTTGAAAAAGATAAAGATCGTTCAGAATTCTTAGCAAACGAACTAAATAATACTATTATTATAAATGGGGATGCTCTTGATGAAGAGGTTTTAATTGAAGCAAATTTAGAGGAAGTAGAGACGGTGCTTGCACTTACAAATGATGATGAAGATAATTTAATGGTGAGTGTTCTTGTTGAAAAATTTGCAAAAGATGACAAGAAAATTGATGATAAGAGAACAATGGCCCTAATAAACAAGCCAAATTATTCATTATTACAAAACTCTTTAAAGATAGATGATTTAATTGATCCTAGGATGAATACAGTTTCAAGTATTTTAAAACATATCCACAAGGGTACGATCGAAACAGCCTACACTATTCTTAATGGTGAATATGAAGTTATTGAAGCTGAAATTATTGAAACTTCAGAATTAATTAACAAAGAATTAAAAAATTCAAACTTACCTGAAGAGATAAGAATAGGCGCTGTTTTGCGTGATGATAAGGTGGTCATTCCTAGATCAAATTTTGTGTTTCAAAAAGATGATAGAGTTGTTTTCTTAGCCAAAAAAGACTCTATTTCAGTTGTGGAAAATATATTTAGAATAAGTTCTATATAATTAAAAATGTCTCTTTTTAGAGTTAAATATCTTGGTTTTTTTTTTATCCTAGTATCTGTCTTTTCTTTTTTCAACATTATTTATTCTTATTATTTTAATTTATATCTAAATCTTAACACGTATTATTTTAGTTTAATTTCATCTTTAATTATTGGGCTACTATTTTATAAGATCAATGAAGTTGATAAAAAACCTTCCATATTTGAAAAAATTTTAACAGTATTTTTAGGATATCTTTTGCTACCTATTATACTGTCACTACCATTTTATTTTAGTATTTATAATTTAACATTTTTAAACTCTTTATTCGAAGCTGTTTCAGGATTTACTTCTACAGGATTTACAATTTTTGATAACATAAAGCATATAGATCAAGGCTTAATTTTATGGAGATCTTCTATTCAGTGGATAGGAGGTTTATATTTTCTATTTTCAATTATTTTTTTAATAGATATCTATGATGATAGTTTAAAAAAATCTCTCACTAATTTTATATCATTTAATAGTAGTGAAGTTTTAAAACAAACAATAAAGATATTTATTTTATATTTCTGCATAACTTTATCAATTTTTTTTATCTTGAATATTTTTGATATAAGAACTTTTCACTCACTTAATCTATCAATGACTATTATTTCTTCAGGTGGTTTTTTGTCATCAAATAATCTCTCATCAATTTTAACTAACGAAGGTCAAATAATTATTTTTTCATTATTAATGTTAGTTTCTTTTTTTAGTATTTTCTTTATCTACAATCTAATTTTTTTGAGAAACAAAAATCTTAATTTTTTTTATGAAGATATTCATTTATTTCTATATTTTTTGTTTACAGTAACATTTTTTTTTATTTTTTTTAGCTTTGATACAGATTTTATTTATAGCTTTTTATCTCTGGTTAGTAGTATTTCTAATATAGGTGTTTCATTAGAATTTGATCAATCAAAATTGAGTTTTATTTATTTAATCTTGGTAATAATTGGTGGATCTTTTTTTTCTACCAGTTCTGGTTTAAGATTTTTAAAAATCTATTCATTGACCAAATATTCTTTAAATCAAATTTTATCTTTTAGTAAACCCAAAAATGTTTTTATGAATAAGTTATTATTTTCTAAAATTAATTTTGATTTTAAAGAAATTAATAAATATTTTTTAACAATTGTAATTTTTATTATCTCACTTTTTATTCTGACTTCATTATTAAGTTTGAGTGATATTAATTTTGAAAATTCATTTAAACTGGCTGTTTTGACCTTAATGAATACGGTAAATTCTTCTGCTTATGGCTTAAGTGAATTTAACTTTAATGATTTACATTTTTTAACTAAATATTTTTTAATTTTTTTTATGATTATTGGTAGAGTTGAGCTTATATCTTTACTTTTACTGGCTAAAAAATTTCTTTTTAAATACTAATTAAGTATTATATATGTATTTGTATTTATTTTTTGCGCCCTTAGCTCAGCTGGATAGAGCATCGGTTTTCTAAACCGAGGGTCGCACGTTCGAGTCGTGCAGGGCGCACCATTTCCCACATATATTCGCTTTACTTTTTTTTATACTACATGTAGTTATGTGACTTCTAATTTTACTCAATTTACTTTGATCAACTTTAGATAATGATAAAAGATTAACCTAATTCAAAATTGTTTTTGAATTATTTGTTAACAAATAAAAATAACTAAAAAGGAAGAATAATGTTTAAATACTTAAAACAATTAACTTCTTTAGTAGCAATGGTTGCTGTGTTGTTTACTTTTACAACAGAAACTTTCGCTGCTAAAAAATCTAAGACACTTAAAAATACTCAGAAGAAGGGTTTTGTAAGATGTGGAGTATCTCAAGGTCTACCAGGATTTTCTAATGCTGACGCTGCAGGAAATTGGACTGGTGTTGACGTTGATGTATGTAGAGCGGTAGCTGCTGCAGTACTAGGTGATGCGAACAAAGTTAAGTTCACACCATTAAGTGCTAAAGAAAGATTTACAGCTTTAACTTCTGGTGAGATTGATATCTTGTCAAGAAACACAACATGGACTCTTTCTAGAGATGCTGACATTGGACTAACTTTCGTTGGAGTAAACTTCTACGATGGTCAAGGTTTCATGGTTAGAAAAAACTCTGGAATTACTTCAACTAGCCAATTCAAAAATGGAATCTCAGCTTGTACTAACATTGGTACAACAACTGAGTTAAACATGAGAGACTTCTTTAACTCTAAAGGAATTTCTTACACTCCAGTTGCTTTTGAAAAAGCTGACGAAGTTGTAGCTGCTTATGATGCTGGTAGATGTGACACTTACACTACTGACAAATCAGGTCTTGCTGCTCAAAGAACTAAAATGTCAAACCCTGATGATCACATCGTATTACCTGAAACTATTTCAAAAGAGCCATTAGGCCCTGTTGTTAGACAAGGTGATGCAGTATGGGAAGATATCGTAAGATGGTCTTTAAATACTATGATCGAAGCTGAGGAGTACGGTGTTACTTCTGCTAATGCTGACATGATGAAAACTTCAGAAAACCCACAAATCAAAAGATTGGTTGGTGCTGAAGGTGAAATGGGTGCTGCATTCGGTTTAGATAACGAGTGGAACTTAAGAATTATCAAACAAGTTGGAAACTATGGTGAAAGTTATAAGAGAAATATAGCTGACACTGGTATCTTACCAGACAGAGGTCCAAATGAATTATGGACTAAAGGTGGTATTTTATACGTTCCACCATCAAGATAATTTAAAGTTATAAATTAATTAAAAAGGGCTAGATTTATCTAGCCCTTTTTTTATAGTATCTAATCAAATGAAATTTAAAAAAATCTTACCTCAATTTTTAACTCTATTATTTATAGTTTTAATCTTTGGTTTCTTTACAATGAATGCTCAAGAGAACATGGATACTCGAGGTATCGAGTTTGGATTTGGTTTTTTATCAAAAGAAGCTTCATTTGATATTCAATTTTCGTTAATTGACTATGATGGCTCCATGTCATATGGACGTGCTTATTTAGTTGGACTTTTAAATACATTATTAGTTTCATTCATCGGTATTATTTTAAGCACTCTTTTAGGTGCTGTGATTGGTGTTGCTAGATTATCACCTAACTACCTAATTAATAAAACAGCCAGTTTTTATGTTGAATTTTTTAGAAACATACCTTTGTTGTTACAAATCTTTTTTTGGTATTTTGCAGCTTTAAGAGCGCTCCCAATGCCAGAGGATGCCCCATTAATTTTTGGATCTTCTTTTATGACTATTAAGGGTCTTTATACACCAGCTCCAATTTGGAACAATTTTGATGTATTTATGATTGCTTTGATTGTTGCAATGGTGGCAATTTATTCTTTCAATAAATTTGCAAAAAGAAAACAAGAAGAAGAGGGAAAACAGTATCCTAAATTTTTAATTTCACTAGGAATTTTTATTATTTTTCCAGCATTAACTTTTATTATAGGTGGTGTTGATCTTTCTTGGAGTTTTCCAGAATTGAAACAACTAGCTAAAACTTCTTTCACGTATGAAGGCGGCATGGGAATACCCCCTGAACTTATAGCACTGACATTGGCATTAACTTTATATACAGCAACTTTTATTGCCGAAAATGTAAGAGCTGGAATACAAGGTATAGGGAAAGGTCAAAAAGAAGCAGCTGCATCAATTGGTTTAACACCTAGCCAAGTTTTAAAATTAGTAATTTTGCCTCAAGCATTAAGAATTATAATTCCACCTACTACAAATCAATATTTAAATTTAACAAAAAATTCATCTTTAGCAGCAGCTATTGCTTACCCAGATTTAGTATTAGTTTTTGCAGGTACTGCAATGATGCAAACAGGTAGAGCTATTGAAATTGTGGGAATTACAATGGCCACTTATTTAACAATCAGTTTAGTAATCTCACTATTTATGAACTGGTATAATAAAAGAATTGCGATACAGGAAAAATAGTAATGAGCAATATAAATTTTTTAAAACCTAATAGAGAAAATTTGAATTTATTTTTAATTTTAGGTTCTTTATTTTTTGCATTAGGGTTAATTGATTTTTGTCTAAATAATTTTTATGAGACTAATATTACTGGATTTTTACCTGGCTTTGTCAGTTTTTTTACTCCTCTAATTTTTGGAATGATTGGATTACACTTAATAAGAATAGAATTTTCTGGAATTAAAATCCTAGACGAGCTTAACAAAAATATTAACACTAGTAATTTTAACGCTGCTTTAAGCATAAGTATAATCATATTGATAATTTTCAGTGTTGCTCCATTACTCAATTGGTTTGTTCTTGATGCTACATTTGTTGGTGATAGCAAAGAAGCTTGTACGGGAGGTGGTGCATGTTGGGTTTATATTAAAACTTGGTTTAATAGATTTATGTATGGAATGTATCCTAATGCTGAACAATGGAGGGTTAATGCAACATTCATTATTGTTTTAGGATTGATGGGAGCGGGATATTTTTTCCCATTAAAATATAAAAAATACTTAACTTTTTATTATGTTATCTTTCTACCTATAATTTCATTTCTTTTAATTTACTATTTAATTTCAGGTGGTGAATTTGGTTTAGAATGGGTAGAAACAGGTGCATGGGGTGGTTTATCCTTAACTTTTATTGTTTCTTTCTTTTCATTAATCTTCTGTTTCCCCATAGGGATGATGTTGGCACTTGGAAGAAGATCTGATTTAACAGTAGTTAAATACTCTTCACTTTCATTTATTGAGTTTTGGAGAGGTGTACCGTTAATTACAGTATTATTTATGTCTGCAGTTATGTTTCCAATGTTTTTACCAGATGGAACATATGTTGATAAATTAATTAGAGTTATTGTTGCTATTACTTTATTTGAAGCTGCTTATACAGCTGAGGTTATTAGAGGTGGTTTACAAGCTCTACCTAGAGGACAGTATGATGCAGCAAAATCTTTAGGTATGGGGTACTGGAGACTTCATTTATTAGTAATTTTACCACAAGCTCTTAAACTAGTAATACCTGGTATTGCCAATACTTTTTTAGCTTTAGTAAAAGATACTCCATTAATTTTTGTAGTAGGTTTATTGGAGTTAGTTGGAATGTTAAATTTAGCAAAAACAAATCCTAAATGGCTTGGGTTTTCGATGGAAGGTTACGTATTTGCTGGAATTATATTCTGGATTATTTGCTACAGTATGAGTAAATATAGTCAAAAATTAGAATTAAAATTTAAAACAGATAGATAAATAACTATGTCAGATTCAATTATACAGATTAAAGAAGTAAACAAATGGTATGGGGACTTTCAAGTACTTAAAGATATTAATCTTGAAGTTAAAGCTAAAGAAAAAATTGTTGTTTGTGGTCCATCTGGATCTGGTAAATCTACACTAATTAGATGTATTAATAGATTAGAAGAGCATCAAAAAGGAAACATTATAGTTGATGGAACTGAGATTTCTGAAGATACAAAAAATATAGAGCAAGTTAGAGCAGAAGTTGGAATGGTTTTTCAACAATTTAATTTATTTCCACATTTATCAATTTTGGATAATTGCACATTAGCTCCAATTTGGGTTAAGAAAATGCCAAAAAAAGAGGCAGAAGAATTGGCTTTAAAACACTTGGAAAGAGTTCAAATTTTAGATCAAGCTCAAAAATTCCCAGGACAACTTTCTGGTGGACAACAACAACGGGTAGCTATTGCTAGAGCGCTATGTATGGAGCCAAAAATTATGTTATTTGATGAACCAACATCTGCATTAGATCCAGAAATGATTAAAGAGGTATTAGATGTAATGGTTGATTTAGCTAAACAAGGAATGACCATGATAGTTGTTACTCATGAAATGGGATTTGCTAAAGAAGTTGCTGATTGTATGATATTTATGGATGAAGGTAAGATAGTAGAGAAGGCTGACACAAAAGAATTTTTTGCTAATCCGAAAAGTGATAGAACAAAGCTATTTTTAAGCCAAATTTTATAATTTGTTAACTCTTTTATTATCAAAAGCTTAGATAACTGTTTGATATTTTTGTCATAAATACAATAGTTTTTTTAAAATCTTAAGCTTGACAGGTTTTCCATCTCTCAACTTTTAATAGAAAAATAAATAAATTTATCTATTGCATGAACCCCAATAAATTTGTTCAATATGTTTTTAAAATTTAATTAAGAGGGGTCTTAATGGAAGATAATTTCAACAAACACTTAGGTAATAAACTTAAGCTAAGAAGATTAGCTTTAGGCTTAACACAAACTAAAGTTGCTAAAGCGATTAATGTTACATTTCAACAAATTCAAAAATATGAAAAGGGAACTAATGGAGTAAGCTCTATTAGATTGCTTCAACTATCTAACTATTTAAAAGTTCCAATTAATTATTTCTTTGAAGATTTTTCTGAATATCTAATTAACTTAGAAAAATCTCAAGAAGGACACATGAATGTTAACTATAATTTTTTAACAAAACTATATTCAGAGCTTAGCGCTGATCAAAAATTAAAATTTAATAAATCTTTACAAATATCAGGAACAGTTATTTCTAAAGCAGTTTAATTTAAATTTAATTAAAGACCCCTTATCAAATTTTTAATCTGTATTTAAATCAATAATGAATCTAGTAATGAAAAATTTATCAATAATTATTCTTTTTATACTATTATTAAACGGAAATGCTTTTGCAAAAGTTAAATCAAAGGATATTACTTTTCCAGGTAAATATTACACTAAAGAAATTAAGACTTGCTCAGCAATTCCTAAAGATAAATCTTTTAGTAATAAATCAACCATTGATACTATTAAAGGTGTAGTTGGTTTCGATTGGTCAGCTTACCATACAAAATATAGTAATTCTATTTTGGTAGAACACAAAGCAATCACGACACCTATAAAAGTTATGATTGCAGGAACTCACATTGCTATTGGTGATAAAAATCAAACTAACATTAACATAGCTAAAGATTTATTATTAGAAATAGCCAAGGCAAATACTTTATATAACAGCATAAGCTATAAAGAATTAAAAAAAAAAGGAAGATGTTGGAAAGATAATAACCCCAAAGCTCCTTGCTGGTACCATGAATATGAATTTGCAGGCCAATGGTTTGGTAACTATATGATTAGTGCAGTAATGCTTAAATCTGAATTGAATAAAGAGGAGTTTAAGATTGTGAATAGTTACATTAAAAAAATGTACAAAAAGTTCTTAAAACCAATTCAATTTAAAAAAAATGACAAAGGGTTTTATGCAATGGCTAATGGAGGATTATCAACATTGGTTTATGCTTCATGGACAGAAGATAAAAAACTTGCTGCCAAAGAAATTAATCACACATTTAAACAAATAGACAAACTATTTTATGATGATGGATACATAAATGATAACTCTTTCAGAGGCCTAAGAGGGCAATGGTACCATTCATATGGAGTAGATATTGCTCTAGGATACATTTATATAGCTGAATTATGGGGAGCTAATGTTCCAAAAAATATACAAGATAAAATATTTAATTCAGTCAAAATAGTCAATTTAGCAATTACAGATCCAGAAAAGTTTTTAGAAAGAAAAAACCCAAATGGTCTAGCAAGAAATAGAATTACAGATCCAAAAAAGGCAACACCTCACACACATCAAATGGCTATAGCTATAGATACATTAATGGAGATAGTAACAGGTATAAAATTAGAAAATGATCCTATATATTTACGAAAAAGAAAAATGCACACACCTGATGGAATAGATGATTTAATTGGTTTCAATCCTAATTGTATAATTAGATAAATTTTAAAATAATAAATTAGAAAATACTGATTTTGGCTCCTCGGGTAGGACTCGAACCTACGACCAATTGATTAACAGTCAACTGCTCTACCAACTGAGCTACCGAGGAATGTAAAAAACTCAACTTACTTTTTTTTATAGTTAAAACAAGATTTTTTTTGGAGGCAACGCCCGGAATCGAACCGGGATACAAGGATTTGCAATCCTCTGCGTAACCATTCCGCCACGTTGCCATCTTGTTTTGACTAATAGCTTCAGATGCCTTTTTATATTAAATATTTCTCATTAGTCTATTAAATAACGATCTAAATTGATTATTGTTAATTTAGATTAATAAATTATAAACTTTATACATTCATGAGTAACGATAAATATATACATTCTGATGTAGAGGATAAGATTTACTCTTATTGGGAAAAAAATGAATTATTCAAACCTAAAGAAAATTCAAAAAAATTTTCAATAGTTATACCCCCACCAAATGTGACTGGAAGTCTTCATATGGGTCATGCTTTGAATAATTCTATTCAAGATTTGTTAGTTCGTTATCACAGAATGAATAATTATGAAACTTTATGGCAACCAGGTACAGATCATGCAGGTATTGCTACTCAAGCTTTAGTCGAAAGAAAACTTACTGCTGAAAAAATTGATAAAAATGAAATTGGTAGAGACAAATTTATTGAAAAAGTTTGGGAATGGAAAGAGCAATATGGTGACATCATTATTAACCAATTAAAAAAACTTGGATGTTCTTGTGATTGGTCTCGTAATGCTTTTACAATGGATGAAAACCTTTCAAAATCAGTAATAAAAGTATTCGTTGATCTATATAATAAAGATTTAATCTACAAAGATAAAAAACTTGTAAATTGGGATACTGTTTTAAAAACTGCGATTTCTGATCTTGAAGTTGATCAAAGAGAAGTAAATTCAAAAATTTATTATATTAGGTATCCTATTGATGGAACCGCTGAATTTATAACAATTGCAACAACAAGACCTGAAACAATGTTGGGAGATACTGCAATTGCAGTTAATCCAAAAGATGATCGCTTTAAATCTTTTGTCGGCAAAAAAGTTACAATACCAATTGTTGGAAGAAAGATTAATATTATAGAAGATGATTATGCAGATCCTGAACAGGGAACTGGTGCACTAAAAATTACACCTGCGCATGATTTTAATGACTACGATGTTGGACAAAGAAATAATCTTGAAATTATAAATATATTTACTGAAGCTGGTAAAATTAACGAAAATGCGCCTAAAGAATATATAGGATTAGACAGATTTGAAGCAAGAAAGAGAATTTTAAAAGAACTAAAAGATAAAGATTTTTTTGTTAAAGAAGAAAATATAAAAAATAAGGTTCCATATGGGGATAGATCTAATTCTATTATTGAACCTTTCTTAACAGAACAATGGTTTGCTGATGCAGAAAAATTATCTGTTAAAGCAAAAGAAGTTGTTAATTCAAAAAAGACTAATTTCTTTCCTGAAAATTGGTCTAAGACTTATTTTCAATGGATGAACAATATAGAGCCCTGGTGTATTTCAAGACAACTTTGGTGGGGCCATCAGATACCTGCTTGGTATGGTCCTGACAAAAAGATGTTTGTTGCTGAAGATGAAGATGATGCAAAATTATTGGCAAAAAAACATTATAAAAAAGATGTTGATTTAATACGAGATCCTGATGTCTTGGATACATGGTTTTCATCTGGTCTTTGGCCATTTGCAACATTGGGTTGGCCAGACAATAAAGAGTATGTTGAAAAGTTTTATCCAACTTCAGTTTTAGTAACTGGTTTTGACATTATTTTTTTTTGGGTTGCTAGAATGATTATGTTTGGAACAGAATTTTTAAATAAAGAACCTTTTAAAGATATTTATGTTCATGCTTTAGTTAGAGATGAGAAGGGTCAAAAAATGTCAAAATCTAAAGGTAATGTTATTGATCCTTTAGATTTAATTGAAAAATATAGTGCCGATGCATTAAGATTTACTCTTCTTTCAATGGCATCTCCTGGTACTGATGTAAAACTTTCAGAAGACAGAGTTAAAGGATATAGAAATTTTTTGAATAAACTATGGAATGCTAATAATTTTTTAATCACAAATGAATGTGATTTTTCTGATATCGATAAAGTTCCAAATTTATCAGTTAATATCAATAAATGGATTTATGCAGAATTAATTGAAGCAAAATCTAAAATTGAGAAAAATTTAGAAGACTATAGATTTGACGAGGCAGCAAAAAATGCTTATCAATTTGCATGGCACTCTTATTGTGACTGGTATTTAGAATTATCTAAAACAATACTATTTTCGGATAATGAAGAAGCTAAATCTGAGGTTAAAAAAGTTTCAAGTTATATATTCAAGCAAATCTTAATTTTGTTACATCCTTTTATTCCATTTGTTACAGAGGAGATATGGCTTAAAAATAAATTTGATAATTCAAGCAAAGATTTTTTAATGCTTGCTAATTGGCCTTCTGGTAAAATCAATAAAGACTCTAATACAGAGCAAGTTGAAAATATTATAAGTATAATATCTGAAATTAGATCCTTTAAGAATGAACTTAATGTAAGCCCAGGTTCATTTATAGACATGTCTATCAATAATATTAATGATATCCAAAAAAAATTTATTAATGATAATGAAATTATCCTTAAAAAATTAGGAAGAATAAATAATATCCTTAATGATGACTTAGATAAACCAGCGGCAACTATGGTTGTTGCAGGTGATTTATTTAGGATTTATTTTGATAAAGATGTTGATTTAAAATTAATTAAAGAAAATTTAACTAGTAAACAAAATAGAATTCAGGAAGAAATGAACAAGATATCGCAAAGACTAGAAAACAAAAGTTTTGTAGATAGAGCACCAAAAGAGATTGTTGAACAAGAAAAAACTAATTATAATAATTTAAAGAATGATATTGATAAAATATTAGTAACTATGAAGGGAATATAATGTCAAAATTTAATAAAAAGAAACTTCCAAGCAGACATACATCATTAGGCGCAGATAGAGCTCCTCACAGGTCTTTTTATTATGCAATGGGTGAAACAGAAAAAGATGTATCAAAACCTTTTGTAGGTGTTGTTTCAACTTGGAACGAAGCTGCTCCTTGTAATATTGCTCTTATGAGACAAGCTCAATCAGTTAAAAAAGGTGTTAGAGCTAATGGTGGTACGCCAAGAGAATTTTGCACAATTACAGTTACAGATGGAATTGCAATGGGTCATGAAGGAATGAAAGCTTCTTTAATATCTAGAGAGGTGATAGCAGATTCTGCTGAACTTACTGTAAGAGGGCATTGCTATGATGCATTAGTTGGTATTGCTGGATGTGATAAATCTTTACCAGCGCTAATGATGTCGATGGTTAGATTAAATGTACCAAGTGTATTTATTTATGGCGGATCAATTCTTCCAGGAAGATATAAGGGAAAAGACGTAACAGTTGTTGATGTATTTGAGGCAGTTGGAAAACATTCGTCTGGTCAAATGTCTTCAGCAGAACTTAGAAAATTAGAATTAGTTGCATGTCCAAGTGCAGGTGCCTGTGGTGGTCAATTTACAGCAAATACGATGGCATGTGTATCAGAAGCTATTGGTTTAGCCTTGCCATATTCTGCTGGAACGCCAGCCCCATATGAAGAAAGAGATAAGTACGCTAAAGAAAGTGGAAAAACAGTAATGAATCTTTTAGCAAAAAAGATTAAACCTAGAGATATTGTTACAAAAAAAGCTTTAGAAAATGCTGCTACTATAGTTGCTGCCACAGGTGGATCTACTAATGCAGCATTACATCTACCCGCAATTGCCAACGAAGCTGGAATAAAATTTGACTTAATGGATGTGGCTAAAATTTTCAAAAAAACACCTTATCTTGCTGATTTGAAACCTGGTGGAAAATATGTTGCAAAAGATATGTGGTTAGCAGGTGGCGTACCAATGTTGTTAAAAACACTTTATGATGGAGGTTTTATTCATGGTGATTGTATGACCGTTACTGGAAAAACTATGAAGGAAAATTTAAAAAATATTAAATTTAATCCTAAACAAAAAGTTTTAAGAAAATATGATAATCCATTATCTCCAGATGGAGGAGTTGTTGGTTTAAAAGGAAATTTAGCTCCTGATGGTGGTATAGTTAAAATTGCTGGACTTAAGAAATTACAATTTACTGGTAAAGCAAGATGCTTTGATAATGAAGAAGCAGCTATGGACGCTGTCCAAAAACGTAAATATGAAGAAGGCGATGTAATTATAATCCGTTACGAAGGCCCTGTAGGAGGTCCTGGGATGAGAGAGATGCTATCTACAACAGGTGCAATTTATGGTCAGGGAATGGGTGAAAAAGTTGCTCTTATAACAGATGGAAGGTTCTCTGGAGCCACAAGGGGCTTTTGTGTGGGTCATGTAGGTCCTGAGGCCGCTTTAGGAGGTCCTATAGCTTTATTACGTAATGGAGACATTATCGATATTGATGCTAAAAAAGGGACCATTAATGTAAGGCTTTCTAAAAAAGAATTAACTTTAAGAAAAAGAAAATGGAAACCAAGAAAATCAGATTTTGGATCAGGCACACTTTGGAAATACGCACAAACAGTAGGACCAGCTTATTTGGGCGCACCAACTCATCCTGGTAAGAAAAAAGAAGTTAAGGATTATTCAGAAATTTAATGAAGATACGACCGGTCATTTTATGTGGAGGTGCAGGAACAAGACTTTGGCCAAATTCTAAAAAACATCAAGCAAAACAATTTATTGATTTTGGAAATTGGACTTTACTGGGTAAAACTTTAGAGCGAACTAAAGCACCTATTTATGATTCTCCAATTATAAGTACAAATAAAAAATACTTAAAACAAGTAAAACAACATCTTAAAAAAAATAAGATTAAAAAATATAAGATAGTTTTAGAACCTGCAAAAAGAAATACGGCTCCAGCTATATTAAGTACTGCCTTAATTAAAGATATTCCAAATGATCAGCCATTGATGTTTTTTACAGCTGATCATTTAATTGAAAAAATGAGTGTGTTCAATAAAGCGATAAATAAAAATAAATCAAATTTAACTAATCAAAATATCTTCATATTCGGTATTAAACCTACATCACCTTCAAGTGAATACGGATATTTTGTTACTAAAAAGATTAAAGGAAACATTAATAAAGTAACTAAATTTATTGAAAAACCCAAAATCTCTAAAGCTAAACAGGTTATAAAACAAAAAGGTTATTGGAATTCAGGAATGTTTTTCCTTAGAAAGGATTCAATAATAAATAACTTTAAAAAACACCAGCCAATTATTTATAAAAACTGTGTAAATGCGGTTAAAAAAGCAAAACTTAAAGATAACACTTATTATCTAAATAAAGCGTCGTTCATTAAAGCAACTACTAAATCTTTTGATTATGCAATCTTAGAAAAAACTAAACAAATTAATGCTGTTAAATTAGATATTCCATGGTCTGATCTTGGAAGTTGGAAAGAAATCTTAAAAATGTATGAAAAAAATAAGAATAAATATATTAAGAAAAAGAATGTTTTTTTTCGTCCATGGGGCAGGTATACAAATTTATTTGAAGGAAAAAATTTTTTAATTAAAGAATTATTTGTAAAACCTAAAGGTATTTTAAGTTTACAGAAACATCATCATAGAGCTGAACATTGGCTAGTTACTCAAGGAAATCCTAAGATAACATTGAACAAAAATAGTTTTGTAAAAAAACCAAATGATCATATCTTTATTCCACTAGAGGCAATTCATAGAATTCAAAACCCTGGAAAAAAACCAGTCAAAATATTTGAAGCTCAAGTTGGATCAATTCTTAAAGAGACAGATATAGTTAGATTTGAAGATATTTATGGAAGGGTTAAATAAACTTACCTTTGAGTTGAAATCTTTATTGGTAAGTCTTTTGTTACATCAAATCTTTCTTTTTTAGTCACATCATCAATTTGTTCTGATTTTTTTTTCAAACACCACTCTTCATATAGTCTGCAGAATGTATAAATTGCATTATATCTATCGATCATTATCACAGTATTTAATTCACTTTTTATTAAAAATTTAACATCATATAATTCTTTAATGTTAACTTTACTCAATATTTCTCTTGAGTCCGGGTTATAATAACCAGATTTATCTTCACAAGGTGTTTCTAAAATTTCATCAATATATTCTTGAAAAATTTTTCCCTTAACAAACTTTTCATCATAATTATTTGAATTTATGGTTTCATATATTAATCTTCTCAATGGGGGTTGGTTTAGTTCTATCCACAAATTTAGAAGCTCAAAATATATCAATTCATATAATCTAATTTGAATTGGTTTGCCTCTAACAATTTTAGACCATTCAATAAATCTTCTAATCTCAATATCTTTTCTAATATTTTTCATTTTATCTAATTTTAGCCATCAGCTTTTAATTTAGTGTGTCCACAATTTTTACACTCAAGAGTCGTAATTCTATCTGTTGGATTAAATCCAAACTCAATATTTATTGTTTTGTATCTGTGTAATCCAAGAAAACACAGTAATTTTACCAATTTTAAAATCATAATTTTGACACTTTAAATTGTTAATTTTTAAAAATTGATCATCAGCCTAAAGCTGAATTAGTGCGGGACTTAAACAGATCATACCGTAGACGCAAAACTAAAGCAAAAAATAATTCAGTTTTTTTTCTTATTTACTTAAGAGCACCTTTTTTAACCCTTTTTTAAAATTAATTTTTTTTTAAATTCTGATTGTTTTAATTTTATTTATGCTATGATTATTCAATATGAAGGAGTTTAAAGAACTCATCAAAAAACACAAAAAAATTGAATTAGCAATTAAGCATTTTACAAAATTAAGAATGAATGACAGAGCTTTTTCTTCTTGGGAAAAACTAAGAAAATTAAAAAAAGAAAAACTAAAATTAAAAGAGTTAGTTTCTAAATTCAAGAAATAATATCTTAAAAAAAAATACTAAAATTATACATTTCATGGTCGTATTAGATATTTCTAACACGACCATAATTAGATTTATTTAAAACCAATTATTTGGAATAATAATGTAGTGAATTGCCAAAACAATTCCTACAGACACACTTAATCCAAAGATCATTTTAATGAAGTCTTTTCCAATTAATGGGAAGACGTATTTGAATTTGTACTCTTTATTCATAGTTGATATAGCAAGTTCTCTACCACATAATAAACCTACAAATACCCATGTTGTAGACATTGGAAGGTCATTAAGTTCTTTAAAGTAGTATAGTACCGCAGCATAAATAACATTTATTATTGTTGCTGATCTCGCATATCTTGTTCCAGTTTTATCTAAAACAACTTTTTGTATTGGTCCACCATGAATATAAAATATGTAGAACAATAATGCTGTAAAGTACGCTAGTACAATTAACAATAAAGTTACATCTAGTTGTCTTGGGAGATAAACTGCAATATTTGCTACGTCGTGAGATAACCAAACCCACCATAACCAACCAGAAGTCACCCAAACTGAGTTTCTCCAAAATCCTATCCATTTATCTTCAACTTCATCAAATTTTTCATTGATAAACTTTGATACTACTATCCAAGCTAAATACGCGACTACAGCAGCCAGGCCATAACCCACAACACTTTTCATTAGCATTTTCTCCAATACTACAGTGGAAGCAAATGCTGAAAGTACTAAGAAGGTTGTAGATACTGGTATACCAATTCTGGTAAGCACTAAAAGAATAGCAGGAGCTACTGCGTGGTACCATTGAATTTCTTGAAATGGTATTCTGTTAAGCCTGCCGTATGATATATCACCATCATACGAATACCACCCCCATGTAATAGCTATAGCCATTACTACAGATGCTGAACCAGCAAGAGTGTACCATTTAAACCATTTTTGTTTAGACGCTATAAAAGTACCTAGCGTTTGTATTGAATCATTTGCAATAACGCTATAACCAGCTAATGCAAAGCCGACGATCGTATATATTGTTGTCAGTTCCATTTCTTTCCTATTTTTTTTGTTTACTTTATTGTTTTCCGTTTCGAACGATTCTTATTCTTGATGACGATTTAATAGGTGTGAGGAAATTTATCTATAATTAAATTTATTATTTTTTTTTGAAGTGAGTTGATTCATCGATATTTATAATAAAAAAAACATAAGTCCACAGAAAGAATATAGAATTTTTTTAAAGGAATAGCTGATTCATCATCAATATATTATCTTTAAAATTTGTCTACTTAAAATTTACAAATATAAGTTGTATTTTAGTACAATTACAAAACTACTGACTTAACAATCTTTAAATGACAAAGACATATTCTTTATTAAATCAAAATATAAATTTTTACCTGGATCTAAAGTTGCACCTAATGGATCCAAAACACCTGTTTTTATCTTCATATCTTTTGCTACAGCGTTGATTATGTCAGGATTAAATTGAGGCTCAGAAAACACGCAAGCAACTTTATCATGCTCAATAATTTTTCTGATTTCTGCTAATTGTTCGGCACCGGGCATTACATCGGGGTTAACAGTAAACGCTCCAAGAATATTTACATTAAATCTTTGTTCAAAATATTGATATGCATCATGAAAAACTATAGATGACACACTTTTGTTTAATTCTGTCATCACTTGGATTATAAGAGTATCAATTTCTTTAAGTGCTTTTTTTAAATTATTTTTATATTTAGATGCATTTTTAGTATCATTTTCGATCAAATGTTCAGCCATTTCATTTAAGATTACTTTAGCATTCATTGGATCTAACCAAATGTGAGAGTCATAATCTCCGTGTGCATGATCATCGTGATCATCTTCTTTTTTAGCGTGATCATCATGGTCGTGGTCGTCGTGATCATCTTCTTTTTTAGCGTGATCATCATGGTCGTGGTCGTCGTGATCATCTTCTTTTTTAGCGTGATCATCATGATTATGCTCATCAAAAATATTTCTTTCCCTGAACTTTAATACGTTCAATCCTTTAACTTCTATTAATTCGATTTTTTCGGCTTTTTTAGCTATCGAGCTCAATGGTTTTTTTAGAAAATTTTCCATACTTTCACCAACCCAGAATATAATATCTGCATTTTGTAACATTTTTGCATGAGATGGTTTCATGGAAAATGCGTGAGGAGACGCATAGCCATTTACAATTAAACTTGGTTTTCCAACCCCATCCATAAGATAACTTGCTAACGAATGGATAGGTTTTATTGATGTAACCACTTTAATTTCAGCACTAGCTGATGTAAAGAATGTTAACATTGATAAAATTGATAATATTAAGGGTAATTTTTTGATATTTTTCATATAAGTAATTTAATTAGTTGTTATAATATAACAGTATGTAATAATATAACATATACAAGTCAAGATATAAATGAACTCAGATAAAAATATATTAGTAGAACTGAACAAAGTTGGTTTTAAACAAAATAATAAATGGTTAGTTGAAGGTGTTTCGTTAAAAGTTGAGAAGGGAAAAATTGTTACTCTAATTGGCCCAAATGGGTCTGGCAAAAGTACTACAGCAAAAATTGCATTAGGTATTTACAAAAATATTGAGGGAAGAGTTGAAAAATTTACAAACAAAGTTGGTTATGTTCCTCAGAAAATTTCAATAGATTGGACCTTGCCACTAAGAGTGTATGATTTTATGCTTTTAACTGAAGATATTAAAGATGAAGCAATAAATGAAGCTCTTACCCTTACTGGAGTTAGTCATCTTAAAAATGAAAATTTAGGAAATTTATCAGGTGGAGAATTTCAAAGAGTTTTGATTGCAAGAGCAATTTCAAAAAAACCAGAATTATTAGTTCTAGATGAACCAGTTCAAGGTGTTGATTATACTGGAGAGATAGCGTTATATGAATTGATCAAAAAAATTTCAGATACTTTAAATTGTGGAATTTTATTAATTTCCCATGATTTGCATACTGTTATGACAGCAACTGATCATGTTGTTTGTTTAAATGGTCATGTGTGTTGTTCAGGTACACCAATGGATGTTGCTAAAAATAATGAGTACAAAACTTTATTTGGTGAACAAGCCTCTCAAATTCTATCTGTTTATGAGCACAAACATGACCATGTTCATTCAGATGAGGGTCAAATAAAGAAAAATTAATATGTTAGATGATTTTTTCATAAGAGCTTTAATAGCTGGAATAGGAGTTGCGTTGGTAACTGGCCCACTAGGCTGTTTTGTAGTATGGAGAAGATTGTCTTATTTTGGCGATACACTATCTCATTCAGCCTTATTAGGCGTCACAATAGCTTATTCTTTTGAACTTAATATTGCTCTTTCAGTATTCATAATTTCATCTGTAGTTGCATTGATTTTAATTCAACTTCAGAAAAAAACCAATTTACCTGGTGACGCTTTGTTGGGCCTTTTGGCACACTCTTCTCTGGCTGTTGGATTAGTTGTAATTGGTTTTTTAACCTTTATACGTTTCGACATAATGGGTCTTTTATTTGGTGACATATTAGCCGTAACAACTAACGACTTAATTATTATATGGACAGGTGGAGCATTAATTTTATTTGTACTTAAATTGATTTGGAAACCTCTGTTCGCATCTACAGTAAATTATGAACTAGCAGAAGCAGAGGGATTAAATCCTGATAGATCAAAAGCTATATTTACAATTCTGATGGCTGCTGTGATTGCTATATCAATTAAAATGGTTGGTTTATTATTAATCACTGGAATGTTAATTATACCAGCTGCAATGGCCAGAAATATTTCAGATAGTCCAAAGAAAATGGTTTTATACTCAATTATTGGTGGTCTTTTATCAGTAATATTGGGTTTATTTTCTTCATTAGAATTTAATACGTCATCTGGACCTTCAATAATTATGGCTGCTTTAGTTTTATTTATATTGTCTTTACTTAATATTAAACAATCGATTAAATTGAAAAATTAACAACTAATTGATAAGAATTTGTATATGCAAAAAGAACACAATCTTTCTAAAAACCAAAAAATCATTTTTGATATAATTGATAAATCTGGTGAGCCGATGAAAGCTTATTCAATCCTGTTTAATGTTCAAAAAGAAGGTATTAAAGCCCCATTACAAGTTTACAGAGCGTTAGATAAATTAGTAGAAATTGGAAAGATCCATAAGATTGAAAGTAGAAATGCTTTTATAGCTTGTCAAAATTCTAATTGTCAAATTTCTAAAGCAACAGCATTCTCAATTTGTGAAAATTGTGAAAATGTTTCTGAAATAAGCAATTCAAAGCTTTCAAAATATTTATCAAACTTTACGGATGAAACTGGAATGAAATACAGCAAGTATAATTTAGAATTTTTTGGTTTATGTAAAAATTGTAAGACTAAATAAATGAGTAATATTTCTTTATCCTTGGATGAAATTTTTGAATTAGCAAAAAGAACGCTAATAGCTAATGGATGCAATGATGAAACTGCAACTATTTTATCAAATCTAATTAGAAATGCAGAAAGAGATGGATCTGTATCTCATGGCTTATTTAGGTTACCCGCATATGTAAGTGGTCTTAAGAGTGGAAAGATAGACGGTAAAGGAAAACCTGAAATTAATAAAGTTTCTTCATCTGTAATTAAAGTTCAGGGCAATAATTGTTTAGCTCCAGTTGTTTTGAACAAAGGTTTACCTGAATTATCTAAAGCTGCGAAAGAAAATGGTGTTGCCGTTTTAGCTATTAATAATTCACATCATATGGCTGCTATGTGGCCTGAAACTGAAATGTTAGCAGATGATGGTTTAGTTGCTTTTGCTTGTACATCATACAAGCCTGCTGTTGCTCCTGCTGGTGCAATGAAACCTTTGTTTGGTACAAATCCAATTTCATTTGCTTGGCCAAGACCAGGAAAGACACCTGTTGTATATGACATGGCAACAGCTTCTATGGCCATGGGGGAAGTTCAAGTCGCTAAAAGAGAAGGGCATAAAGTTCCTCTTGGAACAGGTTTAACTAAAGATGGAAAAGATACTACTGATCCAGCAGAGATTGCTGATGGTGGTGTTTTATTACCTTTTGGTGGATATAAGGGGTCTGCAATTGCAATGATGGTTGAATTGCTAGCTGGTGCTTTAGTGGGTGATAATTTTAGTTATGAAACAGCTGCTAAAGATAATAATGATGGTGGCCCACCAAGCGGTGGTGAATTTATTCTAGCTATTTGTCCAGATAAAACTGCAGGTACAAGCTGGCAAAAACATGCAGAAGAATTTTTTGAAAAAATGAAATCAATGGGTGAAGTTAGATTACCTGGTGAAAGAAGACATAAAAATCGACAAGATACTGGCCCTAGACATATCAATGAAGAATTAGTTAATAAAATTAAATCTTTAAGTTAGTTTAATTTCAATTGGAGTATGATCTGAAGGCTTTTCTTTACCACGAGGATCTTTATTAATATTAATATCTTTTATATTATCGATAAGAGAGTTTGAAACTAAGAAGTGGTCAATTCTCATACCATTATTTTTTTGCCAAGCACCTCTCATATAATCCCAAAATGTATATCCCTCTTTATCTTCATTAAAGTGTCTATAAACATCATTAAAACCAAGATTTAACATTTCTCTAAATTTTTTTCTAATTTCAAGTCTATACAAAGCGTCGTCTTCAAAGCTTTTAACGTTATAAACATCTTCAGCAGCAGGGATAACATTAAAGTCTCCAGCTAAAATGATGTTTTGATTTTTTTTAGATAAAGTTTTTAGTTGCTTGATAAGTTGATCCATCCAATTTTTTTTATAATCATATTTTTCAGTATCAACTGGATTACCATTAGGTGTATAGATATTTATTAATTGAATAACTTTTTTTTTATATTCTATTTCTGCAGAAATTATTCTTGATTGTTTTAACTTATCTTTGATTAAATCAGTTCTGACATTATTTAACTTTCCTTTAGATATGATGGCAACACCATTATAGCTTTTTTGACCAAAAACATGACTTTCATAATCCATGGAGGCAAAATCATCATATGGAAAATTAACATCTTCAGTTTTTATTTCTTGCATCATTAAAACGTCAGGTTTGTATTTTAGTAGATAGCTTTTGATATTTTCTATTCTGGCTCTTACTGAGTTAACATTCCAAGATGAGATAATCATTAAAGTGAGAATGAAACACCACAGCCACAAGAAGACTTGGTTTGTGGATTAGAAATTTTAAAAGACTCACCAATAAGCTCAGATACATAATCAACCTCAGAACCTTTTAATAAATCTGCTGAAGTTTTGTCAATTAAGATGTTTTCAAAATTTAAATCATCATCATTTTTGGATTTTTCAAATGTAAATTCATATTGAAAACCCGAACATCCTCCGCCCTTAATAGCGATTCTAAAAAATGATCCATCATCTTTTTTAGATAATAAATTTGCTATCTGTTTTAGAGCATTATCTGTAAATTTAATTTCTTTAATCATGTCTGAACACTGATACTACTAATATAATACTTAATTATTTAAATTAAAGGATGAAAAAACACACTTTGTTAGGCGTATTCAAAAGTAAGGGTAGACTTAGTAAAGAGCCCACTTCAAAGTATCGATCACCATTTCAAAGAGATAGAGATAGAATTATCCATAGTGCATCGTTTAGAAGGTTGAAACATAAAACACAAGTATTTGTAAATACGGAGGGAGATCATTTCAGAACAAGAATTACCCATTCTATTGAAGTTGCTCAAATAGCAAGATCTGTTGCTAAATATTTAAATTTAAATGAAGATTTAGCTGAAACATTAAGTCTTGCTCACGATTTAGGTCACACACCATTTGGCCATGCTGGTGAAGACGCTTTAAACGAATGTATGGAAAATTATGGTGGTTTTGATCATAATCTGCAAACATTAAGAATAGTTATGTTCTTAGAGAATAAGTATTTTAAATTTAAAGGTCTAAATTTATCTATTGAAACATTAGAAGGGTTGTTAAAACATAATGGACCTGTCGAAGATACAAGCTTAGTAAATAGCTTAATTGGTTTAAAGGTATTTAAAGGAAAGATTAATTTTAACACTTACGCATCTTTAGAGTCTCAAATTTCAGCAATTTCTGATGATATTGCTTACAATAATCATGATATTCAAGATGGAATTAAAGCTAATTTGTTTAAATTAGAAGAACTTGTTGAAATAGACTTTTTTAAATCGATTTATCTTAAGTATAAAAATAAAATAAATAAAAGAAATTATAAAATTGCCACTTATCAAATAATTAGAGACTCAATTGATTTAATGATTAGAGACTTATTGTCTAACACACAAAAAAATTTAAAAGAGTTAAAAATTAAATCTGTAAATGATGTTAATAAGGCAGATCAATTATTAGTTAATTTTTCAGATAAATTACAGAATTCAGAAAGAGAAATTAGATTATTTTTGAGAACTAAAATGTACAATAATAAATTAGTTTTAAGGAAAAATAAAAGAGGTAAAGTGATTATTAAAAAATTATTTAGTATAATTAAATCTAATCCTAAAAAATTTCTTTCAAAAGATCAATTGACTAGTGATAAATTTAGAGCTATTTCAGATTTTATTTCAGGTATGACGGATCGTTATGCTATTAACCTATATAATAATTATAAATGAATATCTTTGAATCGTACCTGGACAAAATTAAATTAATTTTAATTGATCTGAGCAAACAAGGAGAGTTACTTATTCCAGAAACTTTTAATGGAATTAATGCAGAAATTCCACCAGCTCAATTTGATTGTGATATATCGACTAATGTAGCAATGGTACTTTCAAAATTAAATAAAAGATCACCAATAGACATAGCTGAACAAATATCTCCCATTATTAAAGATAAAGATTCTTTGATCCAAAATATAACAATTGTGAAACCAGGTTTTATCAATATTAAGTTTAAACCTTTGTTTTGGACAAATTTTATTCAAGAAATTATTGCTAACAAAAAAAAATTTGGTGTTAATCAAAAAGAAAAAAAGCTGAATTATTTAATAGAATTTGTTTCAGCTAACCCAACAGGACCCCTCCATGTCGGTCATTGTCGTGGAGCTGTATTGGGCGATGTAATCTCAAATGTATTAATTTTTAACCATCATAAAGTTACTAAAGAATATTATGTCAATGATTATGGAAATCAGATTATTAATTTTACTAAATCTGTTTTTGCCAGAATACGCGAGATTAAATTTAATGAAAAATTTCCAATTGATAATTCTGATCTATATCCTGGAGACTATCTGGTTGATTTTGCAAAAAATATTATTTCTTCCAATGCTGAATTAAATTTTGATAATTATGAAAATATAAGTGAAAGATTAACTGAATTATCAATAGAACAAGCCTTATTATTAATCAAAAAAAATCTAAAAAGTCTTGGCATTAAACATGACAATTTTGTTAGCGAGAAAAATATTGTTTTAGATAAAGAAGTTGAAAATGTAATAAAATTTTTGGAAGTTAATAATTTTGTCTATAAAGGTAAAATTAAAGCACCGGCTGGGGAAGATAAGAAGGATTGGATAGAAAGAGAGCAATTGTTGTTCAAATCAACAGATTTTGGTGATGATAAGGATAGGGCTTTGCAAAAATCTGATGGTACATGGACTTATTTTGCAAGTGATGTTGCCTACCATAAAAATAAAGTTGATCGTAAATTTGATTATCTAATTAATATACTTGGCGCAGATCATGCTGGTTATATAAAAAGAATTTCTTCTTCAGTAGAAGCTCTTTCAGGAGAAAAAAATAAATTAATTTGTAAAATTAGTCAGCTAGTAAAATTAATTAAAGACAACAAGCCATTTAAAATGTCAAAAAGAAAAGGTGATTATATTACAGTTGACGATTTAATCGAAGAAGTTGGTAAAGATGCAACTAGATTTATTATGTTAAACAGAAGTAGTGATGTTGAACTAGATTTTGATTTTGATGCAGTTAAAGAAAAATCGAAAGATAATCCACTCTATTATGTTCAATATTGTTATGCAAGAATTTCATCTGTATTTAGACATTTGGGTAAAAATTTAGAAAAAAACATTAGTATAGATAATTATAATTTTGAATATTCAGAGGATGAAATTAAAATTTTAAAGAAGATATCTGAATGGCCAAAATGTATTGATGCAGCAAGTACAAAACTTGAGCCACATCGAATACCAATTTATTTATATGAGCTTGCTGCAGAGTTTCATTCTTATTGGAATCTTGGAAAACAATTTCCTGAAAAACGATTTATCAATGATCAAAAAAATATTTCTCAAGATAAATTAGTTTTTTTAAAAGCAATTGCTAATGTTATTAAATCAGGGATGGACATAGTTGGTGTCTCTTCCCCAGCTAAAATGTAATGCTAAAAGAGATTAAGAATCTAATATTTATAGCAATTATTGGTTTATTTATTTTTTTTACTGGAAAATATTATTATTCAAATGAAAATATCAAAAATTCTTATAGATCTTACAAAAATATTGATCAAAAGATTAAAGATTATTCTAAAAATTTACCATTATTAAAAAATGATACAGAAAATATCATTGAATATGTCAAACAGACTGACAATAAAAAGAAAAAAAAATTTAATTTTTGGAAACTTTTAGAGAATGATTAAAAATAGAAGAGCTTTTATAGTTGGCATTAAATCTTACAGGCTATCAATTAAAGAAAAAAAATTTTTAATAAGATATAAGCCTTGGGGAGTGATATTATTTTTAAGAAATATTAAATCTGTTAAACAAACAAAGAATTTAACAGACAGTATAAAAAAAATTTTTAAAGATAAAAATTATCCAATATTAATTGATCAAGAAGGTGGAAGAGTAAATAGATTAAGTAATATTATTTCTTTTGATAATTTAACATCTGAATATTTTGGTAATCTTTATGAAAAAGATAAAATGAAATTAGATATAATTTATAGATTATTTATTGATAAAACATCTCACTTATTAAAATTAATTGGGGCAAACATTAATACAGTTCCAGTTTTGGATCTTAGAATTAAAGGATCTAGTAATATAATTGGTGATCGATCCTTTTCCAACAAGGTAAATACGGTCTCTAAAATGGGTGATTTATGTATAAAATTATTTCATGAAAACTCGATTGGAACCATAATAAAACATATACCTGGACATGGTTTAGCTAAAGTAGATAGTCATAATTTTACACCTATAGTCAGTAAATCACCTAAATATCTTAAAAAAAATGATTTTAGTGTATTTAAAAAAAAAGACTGTTTCTTTGCAATGACAGGGCACGTTATTTATAAAAATATAGATAAGTTAAACACTGCAACTCATTCAAAAAAAGTCATTAATCATATTAGAAATATAATAGGTTTCAAAAATATTTTAATTTCAGATGATCTTTCAATGAAAAGTTTAAAAGAGTCTATGAAAGAAAATACCGTTAAATCTTTTAAAGCTGGATGTAATATAGTTCTTCATTGTAATAGTAATTTTGCTGAAATGAAGTCAGTGGCTGAAAATTCACCCTTGATAAGTAGTTTTATAATTAAAAAAACATCACAATTTTATAAAATTTTAAGATAATATTTGTTTATGCCTGAGTCTGATTCTGTTTTATTTAACGTTGATATTAATAATTATAATGGTCCTTTAGATGTCTTGTTGGATCTTGCTAAAGCTCAAAAAGTAGATCTAGAGGAAATATCTATAACTAAATTAGCTGATCAATTTCATGATTATATCACTAAAGAAAAAGACTTAAATTTAGAAATAGCATCCGAGTACTTATTAATGGCTACATGGTTAGCTTACTTAAAATCAAAATTATTACTTCCTGGCACTCCTGAAGAAGAGTTTAAAGTTCAAGAAGTTGCTGAAAAATTAAAATTACAGCTTAAAAAATTAGAATTGATTAGATTACTTTCAGAACAGATGCTTAAAAGAAATCGATTAGGAAGAGAAATTAGAACACGTGGAATAAAAGGAAATATAAGATCCATTTATAGCTCTGAATACAATGTAACCTTATTTGAACTTTTAAAATCATACTCTTCAGTAGTGATGACAAAAGATTTTCAAACAATGAATATTCCAAAATTACCTGTATTTACTACCGAGGATGGCATTAAGACTATAAAACAATTTCTTGGTAAGCTCATGGATTGGAAAAATCTTGATGATCTAATTCCAACAAATTTTAAAAATGGTTCTAAATATAAAAAAACTGGTAAAGCAGGTATTTTTGCTGGATCTTTAGAATTAGTTAAAGAGGGTAATCTTTCTATGAAACAAGATAATTTATTTGATGATATTTATGTAAGGGAAGTTAATGATTAAAAAAGGAAAAGTGACCAAAAAAGATAATGTAGTTAATTTTCCAACTAAAATTAATGATCTTGATAAAGAAATTGAGGCAGTAATTTTTGCAGCCGCTGAACCTCTTGATGTTGATACAATTGAAAGTAAAATTTCAAAGAAAGCAAATGTTGCTAAATCGTTAGAAAAATTACAACAAGAATATTCAAGTCGAGGTATAAATTTAGTTTGCATTAAAAATAAATGGTCTTTTAGAACATCGCCTAAACTTTCAACTTTAATGACCCAAGAAAAAACTGTTGAAAAGAAATTATCTCGAGCTGCAATAGAAACTTTGGCAATAATTGTCTATCACCAACCTGTTACCAGAGCAGAAATTGAGGAGATACGTGGTGTTGCTTTTGGAACAAATACTTTAGAAATTTTAATGGAATTAGACTGGGTCAAACCTGGAGGTCGAAAAGATGTCCCGGGTAAACCAATCCAATATTTAACTACAGATGGTTTTTTAAGTCACTTTAATTTACAGAAGTTATCAGATCTTCCAACTGTAGATGAACTAGGTGCCGCTGGTTTAATTGATAGTTCCAGTGTTGATAATGCAATTTTTGGTACAAGCAAATTTTTTAAAGAAAAACAAGACGAAAAAAAAGAGGATATCTATTCTAATATTGATGAAATGCTAAATAGTACTCTTGATGAAGAGGAAAAAGATTCATAAAAAAGTAACTTTGAAATTAATCATAAAAGGGTTATAAGTTTTTATGAGCATAGGAATTTGGCAAATAGCAATTGTTGTAATATTAGTCGTCTTACTATTTGGGCGAGGTAAAATATCTAGTCTTATGGGTGACGTTGCTAAAGGTATTAAAAGTTTCAAAAAAGGAATGGCGTCAGATGTTACTGACGATAATGAGCCAAAAAACATTTCTGAAGAAAATAAAGACTTAGATAAAAAAGATTAAATTACATGCCTACTATTGGTTGGTTTGAAATTTTGATTGTTGTAGGCATAGCTATAATTGTGCTTGGACCTAAAGATTTTCCCATAATGTTAAAAAAAGCTGGTTCTTGGATTGGAACAGCTAAAAAATATATGCGAGATATTCAAAGTGAAGTTTCAAATATTGAAATTGATGATGAAAAAATCAGCGAAATAAAAAAAGATGATAAAAAAGATGAGTAATGAAGAAAATGAGGGTGGCTTTATAAGTCATTTAACAGAATTAAGAAAAAGACTTATCCATAGTTTTTTGTTTTTATTTATATTTTTTATTGGATGTTATTTTTTTGCAGAAAACATATATGGATTTTTAGTAGATCCCTTTGCTAAAGCAGTTAAAGATGATGGATCTGAAAGAAGATTAATTTTTACTGCATTACAAGAAACTTTTTTAACTTATCTAAAAGTTTCATTCTTCACTGCTTTCTTTGTGACATGTCCATTTATACTTATGCAGATATGGAAATTTATAGCACCTGGTTTATATAAACATGAAAAAATTGCTATAATGCCATACTTAATTTTAACGCCGATATTATTTCTTCTAGGAGGAATGTTGGTTTATTATTTAATTATGCCCCTTGCGATTAAATTTTTCTTGTCATTTGAAAGCACTGGTCTTTCAACTAATTTACCAATTCAACTTGAAGCAAAGGTTAATGAGTATTTATCACTAGTTATGAAACTTATTTTTGCTTTTGGATTAAGTTTTCAGTTGCCAGTCGTGCTTAGTTTATTAGCAAGAGTTGGCGTTGTGGATAGTAAGTTTTTAAAAGATAGACGAAAATATGTTGTTGTAATTATTTTTGCGGCTGCTGCTTTACTCACACCACCAGACCCCATAACTCAAATTGGTTTAGCTATTCCATTATTAATTTTATATGAATTATCAATATTTTCTGTAAAATTTATTGAAAACAAAAATTTAGAAAAAACAGATGCATAATTTAAAAGATATAAGAAAAGACTTCACTGTTTTTGCAAAATCTCTAGAAAAAAGATTTATTAATTTAGATGTCAAAAATTTACAAATGTTAGATGAAGAAAATAGACAGTTAATTCAAAAAAAAGAAACTTTAGAAAAAGAAAAAAAAGATATTTCAAAGTCTAAAGATGAAAAAATGTTTAAAAAATCAAAAGAAATTACTTTAGATTTAGAAAAAATTTCAGAAAGTCAAAAAAAAGTTAAAATTGAATTAGAAGATATATTGTCAAATATTCCAAATATCCCTCATCCTGATGTTCCTAATGGTAAAGATGAAAACGATAATATTGAAATTTCTAAATCAGGTAAAATTCCTGATTTTGATTTTAAACCTAAATCTCACTATGAACTAGGTGAAAATTTAAAGATGTTAGATTTCGATCTTGCTACAAAAACTACAGGCTCAAGATTTGTTTTTGTTAAAGATAAACTAGCTCTATTAGAAAGAGCTTTATCAAATTTTATGCTAGATACTCATGTAAATCAAAATCAATATCAGGAAATTTCACCACCTTTAATTGCATCTGATAATACAATGTTTGGTACAGGACAACTTCCTAAATTTGAAAACGATCAATTTGAAATTAAGTTTGACGAGGGTTCAGATAGAAAATTTTTAATTCCAACAGCTGAAGTAATATTAACAAATATTGTAAAGGATAAGATTGTTGAACGTAATGATTTACCAATGCGATTTGTTGCTTCAACACCCTGTTTTAGAAAAGAAGCAGGAAGTTATGGAAAAGACACCAAAGGAATGATCAGACAGCATCAATTCTATAAAGTCGAAATGGTAAGTATTGTACAGAAAGAAAACTGCCTAGAAGAGTTAGAAAGAATGACTAACTGCGCCACAGATATTTTAGATAAATTAGAATTACCATATAGAAAAGTTATTTTATGTTCTGGTGATATGGGTTTCAGTGCTGAGAAAACTTACGATATTGAGGTTTGGCTACCATCGGAAAATAAATATCGTGAAATTTCATCTTGCTCATCTTGTTCAACTTTTCAAGGTCAAAGAATGAAAACTAGATACAAAAATGAAAACAAAGAAACTCATTTTGTTGGCACTCTAAATGGCAGTGGACTTGCTGTTGGTAGAACACTTATAGCTGTTTTAGAAAATTATCAGCAAAAAGATGGTTCAATTGTTGTGCCAAAAGTTTTAAGACCTTATATGAACAATTTAGAAAGTATTTCATTCAATTAAAGTTGTTTTCATTATTAAGATGGTATAATAATTCAGCTAATTTATAAGGAGATTTATGGAAGGTTCAGGAATAGGACAATTTATACCACTAATTTTAATTTTTGTTATTTTTTATTTTTTCTTAATAAGACCTCAGCAAAAAAAAGTTAAAGAGCACAAAGCAATGGTTGAAAGCTTAAAAAGAGGTGACAAAGTTATTACTTCTGGTGGCATTACTGGTACGGTTGAAAGATTAATTGATAACGATAAAGTTGAGGTTGAAATAGCTGACAATGTTAAAGTTGAAATTGTTAAAGCAACAGGTATTCAAGGTCTTTTAAATACTCAAGAAATTAAAAAATAATCAGTCAAAGAAAAGTGCTTTATTTTTCAAAGTTAAGAATTGTATTCATAACTCTTTTCTCACTTTTATTTATTGCGATTGCATCATCTAACTTATTTAAAATTGATGATGATTTTTTTGATAAGAAAATAAATCTGGGTTTAGATTTACAAGGTGGTTCCTATCTTTTATTAGAAATTGATAATGCACCAGTCATAGAGCAAAAACTTCAAAATCTAACAACAACTATTAGAAATTATTTTAAAAATCAAAATATCAAAATTAATAACATTAAAATTGAAGGTCAAAATATATTCTTTAATGTTGATGATCAAGGTAAGCAAATAATCATTGATACTTTTACGGATGAAAACAGCGATATAAATCCTTATTATCCAAGATTTAAGTCACATCAATTAAATATAGAAGATACAGGACTTAATTTAAAAGTTAATTTTTCAAAGCAAGGTTTAATTACTCTTAAAACATCATCACAAGATCAAGCAATTGAAATTGTTAGACGAAGAATTGATGAAGTTGGAACAAACGAACCAAATATATTAAAAAGAGGAAACAATCGTATTTTAGTTGAGCTTCCTGGATTAGACGATCCTATGAGAGTGAAATCTCTTTTAGGCAAAACAGCAAATTTAACTTTCAGATTTGTTACTAATAATGAAAACGATAATTTTGGAGTTGAAAAGTTAAAATATGAGGATGGTATTGAGGAAGCAATAGTCAGTAAACGTATTATTATAAGTGGCGATAATCTCTTGGATGCTCAACCTCAAATGGATACTCAAAATAATCAAACTATAGTATCTTTTTCACTAGATAGAGTAGGTGCTAAAAGATTTGGTAAAGCAACATCTACTGGAATTGGTAAACAGCTAGCAATAGTTTTAGATGGCAAAATTATTAGCGCTCCAGTAATTAGAGATACCATTGCAAGCGGTAATGGACAAATTAGTGGCGGATTTACATTTCAATCAGCAACAGATTTAGCACTACTGCTTAGATCTGGTGCATTACCGGCTCCTTTAGATATTATAGAGGAACGTACAGTTGGACCTGATTTAGGTCAAGATTCTATTGATGCAGGAATAATTGCTTTAGCTATTGGATTTCTTTTGGTTATAATTTTTATGTTTGTTAAATATAAAATTTTTGGACTAATCACCAATCTAACGTTAATAATTAATTTATTTATTTTATTAGGAATTTTAACTTTATTTGAAGCTACATTAACATTGCCAGGTATAGCGGGAATAATTTTAACTGTTGGTATGGCAGTTGATGCAAATGTTTTAATTTTTGAAAGAATTAAAGAAGAATTAAAGGACGAAAAAAATAATATAGTAGCTTTTGATAGTGGATATATAAAATCTAGAACTGCAATTATTGATGCAAATATTACTACCTTATTAGCAGCAATTATACTTTTTTTTATGGGTTCTGGTCCAATAAAAGGGTTTTCAGTTACTCTAGGAATAGGAATTTTTACAACTTTATTTTCTGTTTATTTTATCGCAAGATTATTCACTGGTCTTTATGTGTCAAAAAATAGAAACAAGGAAAAATTAATATAATGATAGCTTTTAACAAATACTACAATCACTTTAATTGGTTATCATCATTATTAATTATTTGCTCATTAATTTTGTTAATCTTTAAAGGTCTTAATTATGGAATAGACTTCAAAGGAGGAACTTTAATTGAACTAAGATCTTCAGACTCTAATATAAATGTTAGCTCATTAAGAGATAAATTTAGTCAAATGAATCTTGGAGATATTTCTGTTAAAAAATTTGGTAATGATACAGATTTTTTAATTAAATTTGAAAACAAAGACAATAAGAAAAATATAATTGAGGAAATAAAAACAAATCTTGATAAATCTTTTGGAAATAACTTCAATTTTAGAAGAGTCGAAAATGTTGGTCCGAAAGTAAGTGCTGAGCTATTAAAATCAGGAGTAATTGCTATCTCATTATCTTTAGCCATAATGTTATTTTACATTTGGATAAGGTTTGAATGGCAATTTAGTCTAGGAGCGATTTTAGCTTTATTTCACGATGTAATTGTTACACTTGGTGTGTTTTCATTGTTTAGTCTTGAAATTAATTTATCAATTATTGCTGCTGTTTTGACAATAGTTGGATATTCAATGAATGACACTGTGGTAATTTTTGACCGTGTTAGAGAAAATTTAAGAAAATATTCTGACATCAAAATTTTTGAATTAACAAATATTTCTATCAACGAAACTTTATCTAGAACTATAATTACTTCTGTTACAACGTTATTAGCTTTATTAGCCATTTATTTTTTTGGAGGTGAAATTTTAAAAGGATTTTCACTAGCAATGATACTAGGTGTTGTTTTTGGTACATATTCATCAATTTATATAGCTAATACTGTATTAGTTAGGCTTAGAGTTTCTCAAAAAACTGTTTTGAAAGAGGATGATCAAAAATAAATCAGAACATTCAATGGCAATATTTTGAATGAATAAAAAACTTTGGACACCATCAAAAAAATTAAAATTTAATTCAAATTTGTTAAAATTTGAAAAATTTATATCCAATAGATTTCAAAAAAAATTTAATAACAACTTTGAAAAAATTCATAATTGGACAATAAAGAATTCACAAAATTTTTGGAATAGTGTTTGGGATTATTCCAAAGTAAAAGGTATTAAGGGTAAAGATAATAAAAAAAAATTTTCAAAATTTTATAAAAATACTTTTCTAACTAATTCGAAACTAAATTTTACAGAAAATTTACTTTCAAAAAACAATGATGATAAAGCAATCACTTTCATTAGTGAAAATGGTTTTCGTGAAATAAAAAGTTGGAGAGAATTAAATATAAATGTAAAAAAAATTTCCACGTTTTTAAGAAAATTAAATATAAAATCAAAAGATAGGGTAGTTGCTTACATGCCTAATATCTCTGAGACTGTAGAAGCCTTTTTGGGAACTGTTGCCATTGGATCAATATGGTCATCATGTTCTCCAGATTTTGGAATAAATGGAATTATAGAAAGATTTTCTCAAATTAAACCAAAGGTTTTATTTGTAACAAATGAATATTTTTATAATGGAAAAAAAATTAATGTTTTAGAGAGAATACCAGAAATAGTAAAAAAAATACCAACCATCAAACATGTGGTTATCTCAAGCTATCCTGGTCAAGCTGAAATTAAGAAATTACCAAAATATAAAAATATTAAAACTCATTATTGGAAAAATATTATCAAACAAAAAAATACAGAATTAAGTTTTACTAAATTTAATTTTGAACATGAGTTAGCAATTTTATATTCAAGTGGAACAACTGGTAAACCGAAATGTATTTGTCATAAAAGCGGTGGTGTTTTGTTACAACATTTAAAAGAGCATCAATTACACTGTGATATAAAAGAAAATGATAATGTTTGTTATTTTACTACCTGTGGATGGATGATGTGGAATTGGTTGATTTCTGTTTTGGCTTCAAAAGCTTCAATCGTATTATTTGATGGATCACCAATGTATAAAAAAGAAGATCTACTTATAAAAATAGCAAATAATGAAAAAATAACTTTGTTTGGTGTTAGTGCAAAGTATATTGATGCATTACGTAAAACTGAAAAAAATTACAAAAAACTATACAAATTATCTAATTTAAGAACTATTTGTTCAACGGGCTCTCCTTTATCAGAAGATTGTTTTAACTATGTTTATAAGAATATAAAAAAAAATATTCATCTAGCATCTATATCAGGAGGGACTGATATTGTTTCTTGCTTTGTTTTAGGAAATTTATATCAACCAGTATATTCAGGTGAAATCCAAAACAAAGCATTAGGCATGGATATTCGTGTTTTTAATGAAAAAGGTAAATCTGTTATAAATAAAAAAGGAGAACTAGTTTGTACTAATCCTTTTCCCTCAATGCCTTTAAGGTTTTGGAATGACAAAAATAATGAAAAATTTGAAAATGCTTATTTTAAGAAATATAAAAATATATGGCATCATGGAGATTATGCTAAAATAACTAATAAAAATGGTTTCATAATTGTTGGTAGATCAGATACTACTTTAAATCCTGGGGGTGTTCGCCTAGGAACGGCTGAAATTTATTCTGAAATCGAGAGATTTAAAGAAATTAAGGAGTCCTTAGTTGTGGGTCAATCTTGGGATAATGATGTAAGAATAATTTTATTTGTAATTTTAAATTCAAAATTTAAACTTACTGAAGATTTATTAAAAAAAATGAAGTTAGAAATAAGAAAAAATGCTTCTCCAAGACATGTTCCCAATAAAATAATTGAAGTAAATGATATACCGAGAACTAAGAGTGGAAAGATTGTTGAGTTATCAGTTAAAAATATAATTGAAGGAAATAAAATTAAAAATAAAGAAGCATTAGCAAATCCAGAGTCATTAAAACAGTTTGTTAATATTAAAGAATTAAAATATTAATATAGGTTTTGTGCTGCAACCATCGCAAGCAACATAGGTAATGAAAGCAATGTATTTGTTCTTGAAAACAACATCGCAGTTTTAGCAGATTTAGCTTTTAATTCAGGTTCACATTCAACGATACCAAGAGCTCTTTTTTGATTAGGCCATATAACAAACCAAACATTAAATGCCATTATAACACCAAGCCACATTCCAATACCTATAGCTGTATGTTTTGGTATTCCTGAACCTATGCTTAATGTCATTGCATCATGTAGGTAGCCATTAAACAAAGCTAATATCAATCCAGATAAAACAGTTAAAGCGGCAGCCCATCTAAAATAAAATAATGCTGCTGGAGCAATAACTTTACCTATTGCAGGTTTTTGCTCATCTGGAATTTTTCCCATATTTGGGATTTGAACAAAATTAAAGTACCAAAGTAAGCCGATCCACATAATAGCAACAACCACGTGAATGTATCTAAATAACCAACTCCAGAACAATGTGTCAAAAGCAAATCCACCATTTAAATAAAATAATCCAACAAATAACAAAATTGCTAATGCTAAGGAAGCGTGAATTGTTTTAGATAAAGATGATAATAAATTACTCATGATTCTCATTGTTTATACACTAATTTATCAAAAAATTTAACAATCTTTTATTTTATTATTTTAATAAAGGTTTTAAAAATTGACCCGTAAAACTTTCTGGAATTTTACAAATTTCCTCGGGTTTACCTTCGGCTATTATATTGCCGCCTTTAACTCCGCCTTCAGGGCCCATATCTACAATATAATCAGCTGTTTTTATAACATCTAAATTATGCTCAATTACAACAACAGTGTTGCCTAGTTTTACAAATGTATGAAGTATTTCTAATAACTTTTTAATATCATGCTGATGTAAACCTGTTGTAGGCTCATCTAATATGTACATTGTTCGACCAGTTGATCTCTTAGAAAGTTCTTTTGCTAATTTTATTCTTTGAGCCTCACCACCAGAAAGTGTTGTAGCTTGTTGACCAATTTTTATATAACCCAAACCTACTTTTTTAAGTGTTAAAAGTTTTGTTTTAATATTTGATATATTTTCAAAATATTTACAACCTTCATCCACAGACATATCTAGAACATCAGCAATACTTTTGTCTTTAAACTTAATTTCCAAAGTTTCTCTATTGTATCTAGTTCCTTTACATTCGTCACATTGAATATAAACATCTGGCAAAAAATGCATCTCATAGGTTATTACGCCATCGCCTTCACACACCTCACATCTTCCACCTTTAACATTAAATGAAAATCTTCCAGGTTTATAACCTCTAGTTTTAGACTCAGGTAAACTTGTAAACCAATCTCTTATCGGACCAAAGGCTCCAGTATAAGTTGCTGGATTGGATCTAGGTGTTCTTCCTATTGGAGATTGATCAATATCTATAATCTTATCTATCAACTCAACACCTTTATAACTCTTGAAGGCTTTTGGTGCTTTTCTAGCTTTGTTATTAAGTGTTAAATTTAAAGCGTGATAAAGAGTTTGCAATATCAAGGTTGATTTACCACTACCTGAAACACCTGTTATGCAAGTGAAACTTCCTGTTGGAATCTTTAAATTAACATTATTTAAATTATTTCCTGTGGCACCATTAATTTCGACAAATCTTCCATTTTTTGCCAATCGTCGAGTTGTAGGAATTTCAATTTTCTTTTTGTTAGATAAATATTGTCCCGTGATACTATTTTTATCTTTCTTAATTTCTTCATACGTTCCTTGAGAAGTTATTTGACCACCATTAGAACCAGCTTCTGGACCCATATCAAGTATATGATCCGCATTTTCCATTGTTTCAGTATCATGCTCAACAACAATAACTGTGTTACCTAAATCTCTCAGCCTCTTCAAAGCATTAATAAGTTTAACATTATCTTTTTGGTGCAAACCTATTGAGGGTTCATCTAATACATATAAAACTCCTGTTAAACCAGAACCTATTTGTGATGCTAATCTTATTCTTTGAGCTTCACCTCCAGATAGGGTCCCTGACTCCCTAGATAAAGTTAGATAATCAAGACCGACATTAAGCAAAAAGTTTAATCTTTCATTAATTTCTTTTAAAACATGTTCTGCAATTTTAAATTGTCTTTTATCTAAATTCTTTTCTAAATCTTTAAACCATTTTGTGGCATCGAGGATTGATTTTCTTGTAACCTCGCTAATATTATTGTTGTCAATTTTTACGCATAGAGCCTCTTCTTTAAGTCTATCTCCATTACAGCTTTCACAAGCTGAGTCAGACTGATATTCAGCTATAGCTTCTCTTTTCCACTCACTATCAGACTCTAAAAATCTTCTCTCTAAATTATTAATTACACCTTCAAAAGTTTTTTTATGTGAATATTTTTCATAACCATCATCATAATTAAACTTAATTTCCTCCTCATCAGATCCATATAAAATAACATCTTTAATTTTTTTCGGTAATTTTTTCCATCTATCATCAAGTGAGAAATCATAATGTTTTGCAATAGATGCTAAAGTTTGAGCGTAATATAATGTTGTGGATTTTGCCCATGGTTCAATGGCCCCATCAGCTATACTTTTTCTTTCATCTGGAATTACTAAATTAGGATCAACATTTAACTTAATTCCAATACCTTCACATTCCTCACATGCACCATAAGGACTATTGAAAGAAAAAAGTCTTGGTTCTATTTCTTCAATAGTGAAACCACTTTCAGGACAAGCAAATTTAGTTGAGTAAATTAGTTTTTCAATTTTTCTAAATTTTTGTGGTAATGTCTCATCTTCATATTCAACAAACACCAATCCATTAGATAAATTAACTGCTGTTTCAATACTTTCTGCTAATCTATTTCCTAATTTTGAATTTAATACAATTCTGTCGACTAAAACTGAAATATCATGTTTAAGTTTTTTATCTAAATTTGGAGACTTTTCGATATCGTATAAAACATTATCAATCTTGATTTTTCTAAAACCTCTTCTTTTATAACTTAAAATATCTTTTCTATATTCACCTTTACGACCCCTAACTACAGGAGCATAAATATATATGGTACTTTTTTTTGGTAATTTTTTAACCAAATCTACAATTTGAGTTATAGTTTGAGATGTAATTGGTTTTCCAGTAAATGGCGAGTAGGGGATGCCCGCTCTAGCAAATAAAACTCTCATATAATCATAAATTTCAGTAACAGTAGCAACTGTTGATCTCGGGTTTTTAGATGTATTTTTTTGCTCAATTGCTATTGCTGGACTTAAACCTTCAATAAGATCAACATTAGGTTTTTTCATTTTATCCAAGAACTGTCTTGCATAAGCAGACAAACTTTCAACATATCGTCTTTGACCTTCTGCATATATGGTATCAAAAGCTAATGACGATTTACCTGACCCAGATAGTCCAGTTATTACAACAAATTGATCTTTGGGAATTTCAACAGAAACATTCTTTAAATTATGTTCTTTGGCACCCTTAATAACTATCTTTTTGATCATATTTTTTGTTGCTTTGAGTTAATAAAATTAATAATGAGAAGAATTGTGATATAGTTCTTATTAATTAATTTAACAAATATTAAATATTATGGCTGGAAGTTTAAATAAAGTATTATTAATTGGTCGTTTGGGCGCAGACCCTGAGATCAAACAAATGGTTAACGGTAAAAGTGTTGCAAGACTTAGCTTAGCGACAAGTCAATCTTGGAAAGACAAAAATACTGGTGAAAAAAAAGAGAAAACTGAATGGCACCGTATAGTTGTATTCAATGAAGGACTTGTAAATGTTATTCAACAATATTTAAAAAAAGGTGCTCAAATTTATGTTGAAGGTCAAATTACAACCAGAAAATGGAAAGATGAGCAGTCTGGACAAGATAAATATTCTACTGAAATAGTTCTTCAAGGATACAACAGTACATTAACAATGCTTGGTGGAGGAAACACTGGTGGTGGAATTCAAAATGACACAACTCAACAAAATAATATTGAGGATTCTTCACAAGTTTCAAATGATATGGATGACGAAATTCCATTTTAGTGTCTATGCAAAAAACTGAAGCTCCAAAAGACAATAACATTAAATTGATCTCAATGCATGATGAGATGAGTTCGTCTTATCTTTCTTATGCAATGAGTGTAATTGTCAGTAGGGCTTTGCCTGATGTAAGAGATGGATTAAAACCTGTTCACAGAAGAATTCTATACGCAATGTATAAAGGTGGATATGATTGGTCAAAACAATTTAGAAAATCCGCAAGAATAGTAGGGGATGTAATTGGTAAATATCACCCTCATGGTGACCAGTCAGTATATGATGCTCTCGTAAGAATGGTTCAGGATTTTTCAATGAGCTTACCTTTAGTTCAAGGTCAGGGTAACTTTGGATCAATTGATGGAGATCCTGCTGCTGCTATGAGGTACACTGAAACAAGGCTTTCAAAAGTTTCACAGTTTTTAATTGATGATATTGAAAAAGATACAGTCTCATACAAAAGTAATTATGATGAAACTGAAAAAGAGCCAACAGTTTTACCTGCACAGTACCCAAACCTTTTGGTCAACGGCGCAGGTGGTATTGCTGTAGGTATGGCAACTAGTATTCCTCCACACAATTTAGGTGAAATAATAAATGGAACATTAGCTTTGATTGACAATAAAGATATTAAAGTTAAGGAATTAATGAAACATATTCCTGGACCTGACTTTCCAACAGGAGGTGTTATAATTGGTAAAGATATCATTAAACAAGGATATAATAATGGAAGAGGTTCATTTAAGATTAGAGGCGAGGTAGCTTCTGAAACTTTAAAAAATGGTAGAGATAGATTGGTTATCACATCAATTCCTTATCAAGTTAACAAGTCAGTATTAAATGAAAGAATTGCCCAACTCGTTAGAGAAAAAAAAATTGAAGGTATTAAAGATATTAGAGATGAGTCTAATAGAGAAGGTATCAGGGTTGCAATAGATTTAAGAAATGGTGTTGAGCCCGAAACGATTAAAAGACAACTTTATAAAAATACTCAAATCGAGAGTTCATTTGGATTTAATACTTTAGCAATTGTTGAAGGAAAACCTAAAACTTGTAATTTAAAAGATTTTCTAACTAACTTTTTATCTTTTAGAGAAGATGTTGTTATAAAAAAAACTAAATTTGATCTACAAAAAGCAGAGGAAAGAGCACATATTCTATTAGGATTATCTGTGTCTGTAGAAAACTTAGATAAAATTATTAAGATTATACGTTCATCAAAAACTCCAGATGATGCCAAACAATCTATATTAAAAACAAAGTGGAAAATAAACAAAACTCAAAAACTAATTTCTTTGGTTGAAGGTAAAAAAAGTAAAAATGTCTATTCATTATCGGAGCCCCAAGTGACAGCTATTTTAGAGTTAAGATTACAAAAATTAACAGCTCTTGGAATAAATGAAATAGAAGTTGAGATAAAAAAATTAGCTGAACTAATAACTAAATTTAAAAAAATCATATCTTCTAAAAAAGAACTTTTAAAAGTTATTAGTGAAGAGCTTAAAAATATTAAAGAAAAATTTGCAGTGCCTAGAAGAACTAAAATTATAGATGCGGTATTAAACTATGATATTGAAGAGACTATTCAAAAACAATCTGTAATTATAACTGTTACTCTACAAGGTTATATAAAAAGAGGGTCATTAGATGGTGTTAAACAGCAAAAAAGAGGCGGTAAAGGTAAATCTGGTATAACAACAAGAGATCAAGACTCTGTTATTCAAACATTATCTGTAAATACACATACATCAGTACTTTTCTTTTCTACCGAAGGTTTAGTTTATAAAGTTAAAGCATGGAAAATTCCTGAAGGATCGACTACTTCAAAAGGTAAATCATTATTTAATATTTTACCCTTAAAAAATCATCAATCTATTAGCTCAATAATGCCAATGCCTGAGAATGAAACTGAGTCTAAAAATTATCAAATAATTTTTGCAACAGCTCAAGGTAAAGTCAGAAAAAATAGTCTGGAGGACTTCTTATCAATTAACGCATCTGGTAAAATAGCAATGAAACTTGATAATAATGACAAAATTGTTGGTGTTAAAATTTGTCAAGAAGATCAAGATATTATTTTAAGCACTAAGTTTGGAAAATGTATAAGGTTTTTGGCAAAAAAATTAAGAGTATTCAAAGGCAGATCGTCAAAAGGAATTAAAGGTATAGAGTTATCTCCAAACGATCAGATAGTTTCTTTATCTGTTATTGATAACGATAAAACAAAGAAAAATGGCAAAAAGTCCAATGATGAAAAATCTGAGATAAAAGCTAAAGAAAAATTTGTCTTATCAATAAGTGAAAATGGATATGGAAAGAAAACTTCCCATGCAGATTACAGAGTTACTAATAGAGGTGGCAAAGGTATAATTGGTATAGTTAATTCACCAAGGAATGGCAATATAACATCATCTTTCCCTGTTTTTGATGGAGATGAAATACTTATTTCAACCAATAAAGGAAGAGTGATAAGAGTTGCTGTTAAAGAAATAAGAACCGCTGGAAGAAATACTCAAGGCGTAAGAATTATAAAATTATCTGGAGAAGAAAAAGTTGTGTCGGCAATTAAAATTGATGATAATCTAATTTAATGAACAAGGTAGCTATTTACCCGGGGACATTTGATCCTATTACCTACGGTCATATAGATGTTATTAAAAAAGCTTTAAAGCTATTTGACAAAATTGTAGTTGGCGTGTCTGATGTTAGTAACAAAAACTACCTTTTTAACTCTGAAGAACGAATTAATATTGTTAACAAAGCTTTATTTAAAGATTTAAATTTAGATAAAAAGAAGATAACTGTTGTCTCATTCAGCTCTCTTACAACTGATCTTTGTAAAAAATTTAAGTCTAATATAATTTTAAGAGGGTTAAGAGCAGTTTCTGACTTTGAATATGAATTTCAATTAGCAGGCATGAATAGAAAGCTAAATAATAACATCGAAACTATTTTTTTAATGTCTGATGTAGAAAATCAAATAATTTCCTCTAGATTTGTTAAGGAAATTGTGAAGTTAAACGGTGATATAAGAAAATTTACTACCAAAAGTACAATTAAATCTTTAAAAGACAAATATGCTTAGAATTTTAACAACTATATTTGTTTTATTTTTTTTATTTACCAATCAATCAATAGCACAGGAGAATATAATGATTTTAAAATTAAAAGACGGCGATGTAAAAATTGAGTTATTTGAAGATGTGGCTCCAAATCATGTTAAAAGAATTAAAGGACTAGCTGAGGGTGGAAAATACGATAATGTTGTATTTCATAGAGTTATCGATGGATTTATGGCTCAAACTGGAGATGTAAAATTTGGTAATTCAGATTCTAAAGATTTTGATTTAAGAAGAGCTGGAATGGGTGGATCAGATTTACCAGATTTAAAACAAGAATTTAGTAGTGTTCCTCATGACAGAGGCACTTTATCAATGGCTAGATCTTCTGATCCAGATAGTGCAAACAGTCAATTTTTCATATGTTTTAAACCTGCACCTTTTCTTGACAGACAATACACAGTATTTGGAAAAGTTTTAGAAGGCATGGAATTTGTCGATAAAATTAAAAGAGGTGATGATGCTAATAACGGTTCTGTATCAGATCCGGATAAAATTATTAGTTTTAAATCTCAATAATTTCTTTAAATGGCATTAAAAGATTTTGCCTTTAAAGTTTTAAAAAAAGATAAATTTGCTAGAAGTGGTATAATTGAAACCCATAGGGGTAATATAAATACACCAGCTTTTATGCCTGTTGGCACACAAGCTACCGTAAAAGCTTGTACAATAGATGATATTAAAAAAACAGGTTCAGAGATAATATTATCTAATACTTATCATTTAATGATAAGACCAGGCGTAGAAAGAGTTCAGTCTGCGGGTGGTCTTCATAATTTTATGAATTGTGATTTACCCATTCTTACAGACTCAGGTGGATTTCAGGTAATGTCACTATCTAAGCTAAATAAAATTGATAGAGAAAAAGGTGCAATTTTTAATTCACATGTTGACGGTAAAAAATTTTTTTTAAGTCCTGAGGAAAGTATAAGAATTCAGTTAGGACTTAATTCAGACATTGTAATGATCATGGATGAATGTCCTAGAAAATCAAATGACTATGAGTTAATAAAAAAATCAATGGATTTGTCTATATATTGGGCAGAGAGGTCTAAAAAAGCTTTTGGTAAAAACCCACATAAAGCTCTTTTTGGAATTGTACAAGGTGGTTTATTTAAAGACCTTAGAATTAAATCGTTAAACGAATTGATTAAAATTGAATTTGATGGATATGCTATGGGTGGTTTAGCAGTAGGTGAGTCACAAGATGAAATGTTTAATGTTTTAGATGATGTTAAAGAACATCTTCCAGACGAAAAACCTCATTACTTAATGGGTGTAGGAACCCCTTCAGACATAATTGGTGCTGTAAAAAGAGGCATTGATATGTTTGATTGTGTCTTGCCAACAAGATCAGGAAGAACGGGGTTAGCTTTTACTTGGGATGGAAGATTAAATATAAAGAATAATAAATATCAAAGTGACAACACGCCTTTAGACGCTAATTGTAGCAATTTAAATTTAAATAAATATTCAAAAAACTATTTAAATCATTTATTCAATACTAATGAAATATTAGCATCTATGCTCTTAACTCTTCATAATATTAACTTTTATCAAGAATTAATGTCAGCAATTAGAAAAAATATTTCTGAAGGTACATTTGATCAATTTCACGACAAATACATTGATAAGTTGTAGAAGATGTACAATTTTTAGTTCAATTTGACGTTTGAAATAATAGAATAATTCTGTATATAACAATTATTCAATTTGAATATTTGGGGGCCCTTAGCTCAGTTGGTAGAGCAATTCCCTTTTAAGGAATGGGTCGATGGTTCGAGTCCATCAGGGCTCACCACTATTTAAATTAAATTAGTTTTATAGGTGGATAATCTAAAATCACTTCATTCATTTTTTCATTTAAATCTCGAATTCTATTATCAGATGATGGGTGTGTGCTCATAAACTCTGGAGGCTCTTTACCTTTATTAAGTTCCTTCATTCTTTCCCAAATTTTAACTGTTTCTCTAATATCGTAACCTGACAGAGAAGAAAATATCATACCAAGATAATCTGCTTCACTTTCTTGTTTTCTACTAAAAGGATTTAAAATTCCTAGTTGTGTTAATAATCCAACAGTATTTTGTCCTGTTGTTCTGTTTATATCTGATAAAACACCACCACTTGCTATATCAATAATTCTAGTTCCTACATTTAATAAAGTACTTCTACTTGCTCTTTCGACAGAATGTTTTGCAACAGCATGAGCAATTTCATGCCCCATAACAGCTGCTAAACCATTAGTATTTTTTGTTGCATCTAAAATACCCGTGTAAACTGCTATCTTACCTCCTGGCATACACCATGCATTACGTACTTTTTTTTTATCTATTAAAATATATTCCCAATCAAAATTTTTTGTTGGATCATCCAAACTCTCTCTATCAAAGTATTCAGAAATAGAGTTTTCCATTTTTTTTCCAATTTCTTTGATTTCATTTAGAGTTTTTGTGTCATCACTCATTTTTTCTTTTTTTTTAACTTTTTCGTAAATTCGAGCAGCTTGAGCATTTAATTTAGCTTCAGAAACAATTTTTAGCTGCTTCCTTTCAGTAATTGGAGCGGTTGTACATGACGGCAATAAGAGGCCACCACATCCACAACCAACATAAGATAAAAATTTTCTTCTATTCATTTAAAAATATAATTGATAATATCATATCTATTATGAATCTTAATAATAAAATTCTATTAGTATTGTTTATTGTTGCAATAACTTTTGTAATTTATTCAAGTTTTAATTGATAATATGGATAAAAAATCTAAAAGAAAATCTTTATCTTTAACACTTCGGAACTATTTCATTACTGGAGTGGTTGTTTTGATACCAATAGGTTTTACACTATATCTTAGTAAAATTTTAATTGGTATATCTTCAAATTTAATTCCAAAAAATCTTAACCCTAATCATTATTTACCTTTTGATATTCCTGGAATAGAAATTTTAATTTCAATATTATTAATAACTTTAGTAGGGGGGATATCTTTATCCTTCTTTGGTAGAAGAATTTTAAAGTTAATTGATGATCTATTTAAAAGAATTCCTTTTTTGAGAACTGTTTATTCAGCAATTGTTCAAATGACTGAAACATTTTCAAAAAAAGATGATAATAAAAAAAGTGTTGTTTTAATTGAATATCCAAGAAAGGGTGTTTGGGCAGTCGGTTTTGCTACAAAAGAAAATACTGGAGAAATGGCGGATAAAACAAATAAAAAATTAATTAATGTTTTTGTTCCTACCACACCAAATCCTACAAGTGGTTTTTTGCTAATGTTTCCAATTGAGGATGTGATTTATTTAAATATGAGTTTTGAAGAAGCATCTAAATTTATCGTTTCTGCTGGCACATCAAATAAGCAACTTTAAGCTATATCATTTATAATATCAGCTCTATCATATAATTTTATAAGTGGTTTAAACCTGCTTATATCTTCATTTTGATTTTCAATTCTTCTAATTTCCTTTTCCGCAAGAAGAAAAAGATCACTATTATGAACTGGATCAGCTAATTTAAAATTTTTAATGCCACTCTGCTTAAAACCTAATATATCACCAAAACCTCTAATTTTCATATCCTCTTCTGAAATATAAAAACCATCATTAGAATCTTTTAAAATATTTATTCTTTTTTTAGCGTTTTCGCTTAAATTTGATTTAAACATAAGTATACATGTTGACTCCTTACTGCCTCTTCCGACACGACCTCTAAGTTGGTGTAATTGAGATAAACCAAATTTATTAGCATTTTCTATTATTATTACATTAGCGTTAGGAAAATCTATACCCACTTCAATAATCGTTGTAGATACTAAAATTTGAAATTTTTTTTTTAAGAAATTATCTAATATTATTTCTTTATCATTAAAATCAGTTTTACCATGTAATAGAGAAACTTGATTTGGAAAAAGTTTTTCTAAATATTCAAATTTTTTTACAGCAGAAGAGTGATTTAATTTTTTAGACTCCTCTATTAATGGACAGACCCAAAAAATTTGATTACCAGATTTTATTTCTTTTTTAATGAATTTAAAAACATCATCAATTTTACTTTCTAATTTGCTATAAGTTTTAATAGGTTTTCTAGATTTAGGCTTTTCTCTGATAATAGATAGATCCATATCTCCATATAATGTCATTGTTAGAGTTCTAGGGATAGGTGTAGCGGTCATTAATAATACATCACAATTATTCCCGCCTTTGTCAGATAAAAGTTTTCTTTGATTAACGCCAAATTTATGTTGTTCATCTATAATGATTAGTCCTAAGTTATTAAAATTTACTTTTTTTTGAAAAATAGCATGTGTTCCAAAAATTATATCTATTTCATTATCAGCTAATTTTCTTAAAATTTCTTTTTTACTTTTGTTCTCAGATTTGCCAGATATTAATTCTATATTTATTCCATTTGGAAAAAGTTTTTTTGCAAAATTATAGTGTTGTCTTGCTAGTATTTCGGTAGGAGCCATTACAGCTACTTGAAATCCTGAGTTTATACTATTGTAAGCGGCAATTAATGACACAATAGTTTTGCCACTTCCAACATCTCCTTGAAGTAATCGAAACATTTTATTTGTCGAGGAAAGATCATTATTAATTTCTTCTAATGTTTTTTTTTGATCATTTGTTAGGATAAAATCTAATTTGTTTATAATTTTATTTTGTTTATTATTATCTAATAATTTTTGCTTTTTTTTAATTTTTTTAATTTTTTTTCTAATCTCTGAATTTACTAAAAAAGTAGAAAATATTTCATCAAATGCTAAACGTTTGTAAAAATTTTTCTTAAATTTTCCAATATTTTCTGATTTATGCAATTCAATAATTGCCTCATTCCATTTTACATCTCCAAATTTATCTAAAATATTTTTTGAATGCCATTCATCTAAAATTGGTAAATTTATTATTATTTGATTGATAATTTTATTATAGATTTTTTCAGAAATGCCTTCAGTTAAAGAATATGTATTATGTTTTTGTTTTATCAGAGATGAATCTTCAGATACATATTTTGGATTTGTTAGTTGGTATTTATTTCTAAAAAATCCAATTTTTCCACTAATTGTTATTTCCTTTCCAAGAGGAAGAATTTTTCTTACATACCCTTCATAACTATTAAAAAAAATACAATCAATTTCACCTGTTTCATCAGAACAAGAAACTTTATTTGGAAGGTTTCTTACTCTTGGAAATTGATATTTTATAGGCGTAATATTTATAGTTTGGTTTTCACCAATTTTTAAATCTTTTATTTTTATTGAGTGACTTCTATCTGTATATGATTTCGGCAATTTCCATAATAAGTCAAAAATATTATTAATTTTTTTCTTCTTTAATAAGCTTGTTGTTTTAGCACCAACACCTTTAAGTTTAGATAAATCTGACAATAAATATTCATAATTGCTTTTATTAGCCATAAATTAACAATATATTATAATTATGACTCTCAGCATAGATCAATTAAAAAAAAAATTATTTATCGTTCTAATTATCGTGGCACGAAAGAAATGGATAAATTATTAGGTGCATTTACAAAAAAATATATTGATACATTGAGTGTTAAAGAACTTAAAGATTTGGAACAATTATTGGATATTGATGATACTAACTTATACAATTTTTATAATGGTTTAGATTATGACATTAAAATCAATGATAAATATATCTACTCACTATTTAAAGATTTTGTTTATAAAATTGATTAAAATTAGTGGCGGAAGGACTGAGATTCGAACTCAGGAAAGAGTTGCCCCTTTGCCGGTTTTCAAGACCGGTGCATTCAACCACTCTGCCATCCTTCCGTGAGAAGTGTTTTATTATTATAATTATTTAATTCAACCATAAAATAGTCTAATAAAAGCTATAACTAATTAATCTATTAACTCCTATGAATAATGAATTTAACAAGGGACTGTTCCTAGCTGGTTTTGGTTCTTTTTGGTGGGGTTTTTTTGGAGTTATTTATTTCAAGTATATAACGTTCATAGGACACATCGAACTAGTTGTACATAGATGCCTCTGGACCACATTTACTTTAATTATAACAACTTTCATTTTTTCAAAATGGGATATTTTTTTTACTATAATAAAAAGTAAAAAAAATTTATTATATCTTTTTCTATCTGGTTTTCTTATTTTCATTAACTGGGCTGTTTGGATTTACGCAATAGCAACTAATAGAATAATTGATGCTAGCTTTGGTTATTTTATGATGCCAATTCTAAGTGTTATGCTGGGATACATTTTTTTTAAAGAAAAACTTAATAAAAAAAGAATTTTATCAATCATATTAGTAATTATATCTATTTTATATTTAGTTTTAATAAGTTTTAAATCTTTACCATGGGTAGGTATTATAGTTGCTTTAAGTTGGGGCTTTTATAATTTAATTAGAAAAAAAATAAATATTGATACTGATGTAGGACTATTAATAGAAAGTTTTTATATATTACCGTTTGCATTAGCTGCTTTTTATTTAATAACTATTAATGGGCACAATGACTTTAAATTATCAGATCCTCCTATGATGTTATTTATTTTTTTAGCAGGGCCAATGACTGTAATTCCATTATTTTTATACGTTAGAGGTGTTGAATTATGCGGCTTAGGACCAACAGGAATGATTTTTTATATAACACCAACTTTTCAATTTTTACTCGGTTATTTCTATTATGATGAATCATTTTCACTTTCAAAATTAGTTAGTTTTATTTTTATTTGGATTGCTGTAATCATATATTTAAAGGATTTGTATGAAACTAATTAACTATATATTTATAATTATAATTTTAAGTTTCACAGCTTCTTTAGCGGATAACCAAGCTGGTTTTTTAACTTGGAAAAAAAACTTTAAGATAATTGCTTTACAAAATGAAATCTCTGAAAAAACTTTTGATAAAGTTATGGCTAATGTACAGTTTTTACCTAATGTTATTAAATACGATAGATACCAGCCTGAATTTTATGAAGATACTAAAACATATATATCTAAAAGAACATCTTCAAAAAAAGTTTCTAAAGGCCTTAACTTTTACAAAGAAAATTCTAATTTAATAAATACTATAGATAGTCAGTACAATATTGATAAAGAACTTCTCCTTGCTTTAATGGGTATAGAGACTAATTTTGGTACTTATGTTGGTAAGATGGATATATTGTCCTCATTATCAACTTTAAGTTTTGATGAGCGAAGATCTGAGTTTTTTTCTAATGAATTAATAATTCTATTAAGATTAATAGAAAATAATCAAATTGATTACAAAACATTATATGGATCTTGGGCTGGGGCTTTTGGTTATTTTCAATTTATGCCCTCAACAATGAAAAATTACGCAATAGATTATGATAAAAATAGTTATATAGATTTAAAAAATAATAATGATGCTTATGCATCGGCTGCAAACTATTTAAATAAGATGGGTTGGAATGATGAGGAACCTTGTTTTTATAAGATAAATTTATCAAATGATGTTCCAAAAAAATATTTAAATGTTTCCGCAAAAAAATTACATGATAAAAAAAAATTAAAATATTTTAGAAAGTACATAGTCAATGATGATATTTTAGATAAAAATTTTGATCATCTAACCACAGCGTTAATAACTCCTGACAAAGATATTATACCAGAGGCAGAAAACTTAAGCCCTGCTTATATAATTTTTAGTAACTATGAAATTATTTTAAAGTGGAATAGATCCTTGAGATTTTCACTTGCTGTTTGCACACTTAAAGATAAATTTAGAAATGAATTATAAAATATTAATTATAATAATCTCAATCTTTTTTTTAGTTAGTTGTGAACAAAATAATATTAACAAAAAAATTGTTAATCAAAAAACCTTTGATAAGTATAAAAATTCAGGATTTGCTTTAATCTATTCCGCTAATTTAAAAAAGGGGAAAAAGATTACAAAAAAAATTGATAATAGATCTCTGTTGATATTTCACAAAAATTTAAGAAAAAATTCATTTGTTAAAATAACCAATCCAAAGAATCAAAAAACTTTAATAGCAGAAGTTATTTCGAACAATGTTCAATTTTCAGATTTTTATAACTGTGTTATCACAGCTAGAATTGCTGAAGAATTATCTTTAGATTTTAATGAACCATTTATTGACTTGGTTTTAATTTCTGAATATTCAACATTTGTTGCAAAAAAGGCTAAAACCTTTGACGAAGAAAAAAAAGTTGCAGAAAAAGTACCTGTCGATGGTATTCAAATTGACAACTTAGGAGAAATCAATCAACAAAAAAAAGAAACTATAAAAAAAGAAATTTTTAGTTACTCAATTAAAATTGCTGATTTTTACTATAAAGATTCTGCTAAGAATATGTCTAATAGAATTATTAATGAAACAAATATTAAGAACCCTCTTATTAAAACAATATCTAATACGAAATATAGGGTATTATTAGGACCGTTTAATGATATAAAAAAACTTGAAGACTCATTTAATGAAATTAAATCATTAGATTTTGAAAATATAGAAATTTTAAAAGATGTTTAAGAAGTTATTTTTATTATTATTTGTCAGCTTCATTTATGTTGAGTCTTTGCTAGCCAATCCTGATGTAAAAGCAAGAACTGCAATCCTTCTAGATTATTACTCAGGTGAAATACTTTATGAAAAAGAGTCAGATATTTCTATATATCCAGCATCAATGACAAAAATTATGACATCAATTATTGCCTTTGATTTAATTAAATCAGGAGATTTAAAATTAGATGAAAAATTTATTATTTCTGAAAAGGCATGGCGGTTATCTACATCAGGCTATTCATCTATGTTTATTATGGTTGGTGATGAAGTTTCGGTAGAAAATTTACTTAGAGGAATAATAATTGCTTCTGGAAATGACGCCTGTGTCGCTTTAGCAGAAGGTATTGCTGGTACTGAAGAGGAGTTTGCAATTTTAATGACTACAAAGGCTAGAGAAATAGGTATGGAAAATACTAATTTTGCAAATTCATCTGGCATCAATGATCCTGATAATTATTCAACAGTAAGAGATATTTTAAAAATGTCTAAATATCTAATTGATAAACACCCTAAATTTTACAAGATGTTTTCAGAAAAAAAATTTACATGGAATAGAACTGGAGGAGACCCAATAACACAGGGTAATAGAAATCCTCTTTTGTACAAAAACAACCTAGGTGCTGATGGAATTAAAACCGGATACTTAGCAGTTGAAAAATACTCATTGGCTTCCTCAATAGTTAGAAATGGCAGAAGATTGATTGCTGTCGGAAGTGGATTTAATTCAAAAAATGCACGATCGAGGGAAAGTTCAAAATTATTAACATATGGTCTTACTAATTTTGATCTTGTAAATATTTCTAAATCCAATGAGTCTCTTCAAAAAGTTGATGTATGGTTAGGAAAACAAGATAGTGTTAATGTTTATACTAACGATGATATCTACAAAACTATAAAAAAAGGTAATAAAAAACTTTTAAAAGTATCTGTTAAATATGAGGGGCCTATTGAAGCTCCAATTAAAAAAGATGAAAAAGTTGCTATTTTAAAAGTTGTTTACGATGATGAGTTAGTTGGTGAATATGATTTACTTGCTTCTAATGAAGTTAAAAAAGTAAATTTTGTATCAAGATTATTAAAATCACTTAATTATCTCATTTGGGGCGATGTCTAAGAAACCAATTATTGTTTTTGAAGGAATTGAAGGTAGTGGTAAAAGTCACCATATTTCAATTGTTTCTAAATATCTGAGTAAAAAAAAAATTAATCATATAAAAATAAGAGAGCCCGGTGGAAACCCAAATTCTGAAAAAATTAGAAAATTAATTTTAAACAACAAATCAAATTTTAATAAAGATACTGATTTATTATTATATATGGCGGCAAGAAGTGAAAACATGAATATTATTAAAAGATCATTTAATAAGAAGATTATTCTTATTGATAGATTTACAGACTCTACAATTGCTTATCAGCACTATGGAATGGGGGTTGATCTAAATTTAATTGAGACTTTAAACAAATACCTACTTAAAAATATCAGAATTAGTTTTACTTTTTTGAATATAGTTAACCAAAAGAATCTTCAAAAAAGATTAAAACAAAGAAAATCATTAAATAGATATGATAAATTTAAAATGTCGTTTTACAACAAAGTTCAAAAAGGATTTTTAAATTTGTCAAAAAAACAAAAAAATAAATATCAATTAATCAATTCAAATTTAGATATAGATAATAATGAAAAATTGATTTTGGATAAAATTGATAGATTGATCAAATGAATTTAAATCCAGTAAAACAAACAACTTTATATGGTCATCATTTTGAATTTTGTAATTTTATTGATCTTTATAAAAATAAAAAACTGCCAAATAAGATATTATTATCAGGAGAAAAAGGCATTGGTAAATCTACTTTAGCTTACCACATAATTAATCGTATTTTATCTTTTGGTGAAGAACATTCTTATGACGAAAAAAATTTTACAATTGATCCAGAAAATAAGTCGTTTAAATTAATTTTAAATAAATCTAATCCCAACTTTATTTCAATTGACATTGAAGAAGATAAAAAAAGTATCGATATTAATCAAATTAGAAATTTGATATTAAATTTAAATAAATCATCTTTTAATATAAAACCAAGACTTGTGCTGATTGACAATATTGAACTTTTAAACATTAATTCAGTCAATGCTTTGTTAAAAATAGTAGAAGAACCTAATGACAATATTTATTTTATTTTAATCAATAATAATAAAAGAATTTTATCTACACTTAAATCTAGATGTCTTAACTATAATATCCATCTTAAATCTGAAGAATCTTTTGATATTTCAAACAAAATTTTAGGTAAAAATGTAAAAGAATTAATTCATGAACAAATGATAAATAACTATAGCACACCAGGATCGATATTAAATTTGTTGAATTTTGCCGATACAAATGGTGTTGATTTAACACAAATGAACTTAAAAGATTTTATTAAGATGATTATAAATAAAAAAAAATATAAAAAAGACCAGTTTGTTAAACAATTATTATATTCACTAATAGAACTTTATTTTAGACAAAACGTGTCATTAAGAAATATTAAACTATTGAAAATGCAAAATTATTTTTTAAAAAAAATTAACAATACAAAAATCTTTAATCTAGACGATGAAACATTATTAATGGAATTTGATGATAAGGCTTTAAATGGATAAAAGATTTTATATCACAACGCCAATTTATTATCCCTCTGCTAAGCCACATATGGGTCATGCATATTCTAGTATAATAGCTGATTTTTTTGCAAGATTTAAAAGAATGGATGGTTTTGAGGTGCAATTTCTAACTGGAACTGACGAACACGGTTTAAAAATACAACGATCAGCTGAAAAAAAAAATATTGATCCATTAGCATTTTGTAATCAAATTAGTCAAACATTTAGAGATCTTTCAAAAACATTAAATCTTACTAATACTGATTTTATAAGAACTACTGAAGAACGACATAAAAAAACAGTACAACATCTATGGAATGAACTTGAAAAAAATGATGATATCTATTTATCTAAATATTCTGGATGGTATTCAGTATCTGACGAAGCGTTTTATAATGAAGATGAAATTGAAGATATAGATGGCATTAAAAGATCAATTTCATCAAAATCAAATGTAGAATGGATAGAGGAGGAGTCTTATTTTTTTCGATTATCTAAATGGGAAAAACCTTTACTTGATTATTATGAAAAACATCCAAACTTTATCGCTCCAGAATCTAGAAAAAATGAAGTTATTAGTTTTGTAAAAAGTGGTTTAAAAGATTTATCTGTAAGTAGAAAAAGTTTTTCATGGGGAATAAAAGTACCAAAAAATGATGATCATGTTATATATGTGTGGCTTGATGCCCTAACAAACTATATCAGTGCCTTAAATTATCCTGACACTAATAATAAACTATTTAAAAATTTCTGGCCCGCTTCAATTCATTTAATTGGAAAAGATATTTTAAGATTTCATGCCGTATATTGGCCAGCTTTTCTTTTGGCTGCGAAAATAGAGCTTCCATCAAAAGTCTATGGTCATGGATGGATCCTTTCAGGAAATGAGAAAATGTCTAAATCTAAAGGAAATATTTTAGATCCTATCGAAATAATTAATCAATATGGTTTAGATCCATTGAGATATTATTTGATTAAAGAGGTATCTTTTGGGAATGACGGTAATATATCGCAAGAGAGACTAGAAGATTGTATAAATAGTGATCTTGCTAATAATTTTGGAAATTTATGTCAACGTGTTACTGCTTTTGCTATTAAAAATTGTAATAGTGAAGTACCAAAAGATATAAAATTTGAAAGAGAAGATTTAACAATTCTAGATAGGTACAAAAATAATTTATCTGACATCAGAGATAAGATTGATAATCAGGATGTCAATTTTTATATTGATTTTATTATAAATTCTTTATTTGAAGCTAATAAATATTTTAATGATCAAGAACCTTGGAAAAAAAAAGATGATATTATCAGACTAAATACAATAGTTTATACAACTTTAGAAATAGTTAGAAAAATTAGTTATTTACTTTATCCAATAATTCCTCAGTCATCTATAAATGCTCTTAAAATTTTTAACCTTAATGAAAATGAAATAAATTTAACATCTGTTGAAAATAATGAATTTTTATCTAAAGGAAGTAAAATAAATAAAATTGGTATACTTTTTAAAAAAATAGATAAAAACAATGATTGATTCACACTGTCATTTAGATCATGAACCTTTATTAAGTGATTTAACTAACGTAATTAGACGCTCAAGAGATATTGGTATAAAAAAACTATTAACGATTTCGACCTCTTTTGAAAGTTTTGAGCGAATTAAGACAATCATACAAAAAGATAAAATGATTTATGGCACAATTGGAATTCATCCGCATGAGACTAAAGAAAATAAAATTACTTCAGATATAATAATAAAAAATATTACTGAAAATGATAAAATAATCGGAATTGGCGAAACTGGTTTAGATTTTTACTATAATAATAGTGATAAAGATAATCAGATAATAAGTTTTAAAGAACATATTGAGGCATCTATTAAAACAAACTCTCCACTAATCATTCATTCTAGAGACGCTGAAGATGAAACTTTTAATATATTGAATGATTATAAGGATAAAAATCTAAAAATATTAATGCATTGCTTTACAGGTAGTTTAAATTTCGCAAAAAAACTATTAACATTAAATGCTTTTTTTTCTGCTAGTGGCATTATTACTTTTAAAAATTCTGCAGAGTTACAAGAAACATTTAGATTTTTGCCTTTAGATAAAATTTTAATTGAAACAGATAGTCCTTTTTTAGCACCAGTGCCTAATCGAGGTAAAAAAAATGAGCCCTCATTTATTGATTATACTGCTCAAAAATTAGCAGATATAAAAAATATTTCTAAATTAGAGCTTGTTAATTTCACAACAGATAACTTTAATAAACTTTTTTTTGATTAAATATTATGAAATTTATTATTCTTGGATGTGGAAGTTCTATGGGTGTGCCTCGTCCAGATGGTTACTTTGGTAATTGTGATCCCAAGAATAAAAAAAATTATAGAACTAGATGTTCAGCATTAATTAAAAGCAAAGCTGAAAATATTTTAATTGATACATCTCCAGATTTAAGACAACAATTACTTAGACATAATATTAAAAAAATTGATAAAGTTTTTTATTCACATATGCATGCAGATCAAACTCATGGTATTAATGATTTAAGATCTTTTTACATAAATAGCCGAAAGCAAATAAATGTATTTGCAGATTATGCTACTTCAAAATATTTAAAAAATAGTTTTTCATATTGCTTTAAAAGTTATTCAAAAGAATATCCTGCAACTCTAAAACTTAATAAAATAAATAATAAAATGTATATTGGTGATAAAAATAAAAAAATTTCAATAAAACCAATTTCTGTAGATCATGGTAAAGTTAAATCTAATTGCTTTATAATAGATAAAAAATTAGCTTACATTAGCGATATAAGTGATATTTCTAATAAAGATTTTAAATATTTTAAAAATTTAAAATATCTAATAATTGATTGTCTTTGGTATAATTTCCACCCCTCACATTTAAATTTAGAAAAATCATTATTTTTTATAAAGAAATTCAATCCTTCAAAAGCGATATTAACTAATTTATCACCTGTACTAGATTACAATGAATTAAAGAAACTTTTACCTAAAAATGTTACGCCAGCTTACGATGGCTTTACAATAAGTTTATAAAATTTTTTCTAATTTTTTAATAATTTTATTTGATAGAGGTCCTGTAAAAGAAGCAAATGTATCTTCAACTTTACCATTTTTGTTTATTAAGATTTTATGAAAATTCCATTTAGGAACTGTGGATTTTCCATAAGTTTCTTTTGCCCATATGTATATTGGGTGAGCATTATCACCCTTAACTTCATATTTGCTTGTCATTGGAAAATTAATATTGAAGTTAGTTTCACAAAAATTTTTAATTTCAGCTTCTGAACCTGGTTCTTGACTTCCAAATTGATTGCTTGGTATACCAATAACAACTAATCCTTTTTCTTTATAATCGTCATATAATTTTTGCAGATCATCATATTGTTTTGTAAAACCACATTTGCTTGCAACATTTACTAATAATATAGTTTTATCCTTAAATATTGAGAGATTTAATTCTTCTCCATTAATAGAATTAATTTTAAAATCGTAAAAAGTTTTAGTATTTTCTGACATAGATTTGTTTAAAAATAAAAACATAATAATTATTAGATAAATGACAATTTTTTTATTTAACATTCACTTTTTAGATGACATTAGTAGAATTACATATCCAAAAACAGTTGATAATAATGATCCAGTTAAAACACCAATTTTAACACCATCAATATACTGAGCATTTTCAACAAAAGCCAAATTTCCTACAAATAAACTCATGGTAAATCCGATACCAGTTAAAATTGAAACACCGTATAAACTTAACCAATTTGAATTATTTGGCGCTTCTGCAAACTTAAGCTTAATTGAAACATAAGAGAATAATAAAACTCCAATTTGTTTACCAAAAAATAATCCACACAATATACCAAGTGGCACAGGTGCTAAGAGGCTAGATATTGATAAACCTTCTAAGTTTACGCCAGCATTTGCGAATGCAAAAAGTGGCATTATCAAAAATGCAACATAAGGTGAAATTGTATGTTCTATTTTAACTAACAAAGAAAAATCTTTATCTTTAATTCTATGAGGTATAGTAGATGCCAGCAAAACTCCAGCAATAGTAGCATGTATTCCTGATTTGTAAGTGAAAAACCACATAAACAAGCCTATGATTAAATAAGGAACAAATATTTTCACTGAAAATTTTTTCAAAACCAAAAGTAAAATATAACTTAATAAAATAAGACTTAAATAAGGTATGCTTAAGTCTCCAGAATAGAAAAAAGCGATTATTAATATAGCACCAAGATCATCTATAATTGCTAAAGCTGTTAAAAATACTTTTAATGATATTGGCACTCTTGAACCTAATAAAGATAATATACCAAGAGAAAATGCAATATCTGTAGCAGATGGGATGGCCCAACCATTCATAGTTTCTGAATTTCCCCAATTAATAAAAATATAAAAAAGGGCAGGAACTAACATCCCACCAACAGCAGCTATAATTGGAAGCATTGCTTGTTTTATATTTGAGAGCTCCCCTTGTAAAAATTCTCTTTTTATTTCTAAAGTAACAAAGAAGAAAAAAATTGCCATCAGAGCGTCATTTATCCAATGATGAACAGAAAGTTTTAATCCAAACTCATTAACACCAATAAATAAATATTTTTCTAGACTATGAAAATATAAATCGCTTAAATCACTATTACTTATAAATAAAGCAAATATTGCTGCTATTAACAATATCAACCCACTTGCTGCCTCAAGTTTAAAAAACCATTTAAAGGATTTGGATAAATAATTAATCATAAGAAATTAATATAAGTCTTTAATAAATAGTTTAATATCCTTCAATGTTTCAAAAAGAGTAAACAAAATTATCTCAATATCAGGAAATACGTTAATTAATGGCTTTTTTAAAGTATCCAGTAATATAATTAAAGCTATAGATGATATTATAAATACAACCAAAAAAGATAAGAATTTAGTACTTTTATTCTCTTTCTCAAGATTTGTTTCTTGAGACTTTGTTATATATATATTTTTTTTTTCTTTTTTTTCAGGTTTTTTAGCGGCTACTATTTTTTTATCTTCAACTTTTTTTTCATCATTTTTCGATAGTTTTAATTCAACTCCTTTATTTTCAAGATCTTTACTCAATGTTAGTGGTATTGACTTTTCTTCTTCTATTTTAAAGAACCAAATATGATCACATGAACCACATTGCAGTTCTCGTCCTTCATCAGGTATTAGTGAAGGATCAATACTAAATTTTTTATTACAACTATTGCAAGAAATAATCATTTTAATTTTGTATCAGATTCTTTTAAGAAAGTCTTATATTTGAATTTTTTCTATTAAAGTTTTTTGGACATGATCAATTTTGGCTCAGGTAATGGTATTAAAACATTCGCACCACGTTTTAAATATGATTGAACTATATTATTACCAAAATGCCAAGGTAAAATTATTACAACAGAATTCTTAATATTTAACTCACCTTCGTTAATAATTGGTAGCGATCCAAAAGGTGTATATTTACCAAACTTTTTTGGATTTATCTCAAGTATTGCTTTTATTTTATTATGTAGTTCCCACGTTTTCAAAATTACATTGCCTTTTGTAGAGGCACCACAAGCGTACACATTTAAGTGACTTACTTCATTTAAAATCTTATGGATTTTAATCTTGAATTCATCAACTCTATTCCAAAAATCTTTTATTTGAATATCAAAATTTTGATTGTTATTACCAAAAAAATTTTTTTCTAATTTAATTAAAGTTTTAATTCCTGTGCCTGACTGATCAAAACCTCCTTTTCGAGCAGTAACTTTTATTGATCCACCGTTCACATCATTAAATTCAACTTTATCTATAAACAGACTATGTTCACGCAAAACATTTTCTAAGAAATTTAAATGATAATACTCAAGATGTTCATCACAAATTGAATCAAAGGCAGTATTATATATCATTGCTGGTAGATATATTTGTTCAAAACACCATTTTCCTCCATCTTTTAAAAGGCTAGAAACACCAGCAATAAACTCTTTCACATCTGGTAGATCATAAAAGCATGCATGACTTATTATGCAGTCTATTTTTCCCAAATAATTGTTAAGTTCTTTGCATGGAAAAAATTTATCAATTTTTAAACATTTAAAATCATAATAATTAGTCCAATTTTTAATCGCAGGATCTACAGCAATTAATTTTGCACCAGTTCGTGAAAATTCTCTTAAATGTGTTCCATCATTGGCTGCAATTTCTAAGATTATACTTGATGTATCAAAATTTTCTGAAGCTAAAAGTTGTGCCGCACTTGTTTTTAAATGCTTTATCATCGTTGGATTGAGACCTGATCTATAACCATAATTTTCACCATATTGATCTGATAAAGCAATGTTAGTTGGCATTAATTGCACTAGATCACAATTTTTACATTGAAAAAGAGAAAGATCTACATTTGGTTTTGTATGATCTGGTTCATCTGGGAAAAATCCACAGGGTGGCATTTCTCCTAAACCACCTATGCTATTGATATTTGTTGAAGCACAGTAACGACACTTGATGTTGTTTGTAGACATTATTTAAGTTTATTCATTTTATAATCTACTTATCTTACAATTTAGCATAAATAAATTAATTAAAACTTGATCAAAAATTTCTGTTAATATTAACATTTATTCTTATATTGCAACATTCTTAAATGTTGATTTAGTAAGTGTTTTCGCTATAACCATTTTATATCGGAGTGTAGCGCAGCCTGGTAGCGCATCTGGTTTGGGACCAGAGGGTCGCAGGTTCGAATCCTGCCACTCCGACCATCATTTATGAGTAAAGCAATAATTTATATACCAAACAAAAATCCTATGCAGTCTGGAACTGCAAAAAATAACAAATGGATTTTGGAATTTATAACTAAAGACCCAACAAAAAATCCTTTAATGGGTTGGGAAAGTTCTTCAGATACATTAACTCAATTAAAATTAGAATTTACTTCAAAAGAATTAGCGATTAACTATGCTAAAAAAAAAAAATTGATTTTGATTTAATTGAACCAAAAAAAAGAAAGACTGTAAAAAAATCATATGCTGATAATTTTTTAAAATAATAAATGTTTAGATTTTTTAAATTAAGAAAATGGTTTGTTTGGTCCTGGTTAGGATCTCTAATTATTTTGTTATCTTTATGGGTTCAAGTTAAAATAGATGTAAAAATTAACGAATGGTTTGGTGTTTTTTATGATATGATACAAAAAGCACTTGCAACACCCAATGCAATTACTATTGAAGAGTATTGGTCAAGTTTAGCTTCATTTATTACTTTAGCTGGAATGTACATAGCTCTTTATGTTGCTATTAGTTTTTTTACAGCTCACTATTTGTTTAGATGGAGAACGGCCATGGTTGAGTGGTATCATAGCGTTTATGATAAAGCTTCAAAGATAGAGGGTGCATCACAAAGAGTTCAAGAAGATACAATTAAATTTACTCGTATTATGGAAGGTCTGGGTACTAGCTTTATTGAGTCCGTAATGGTTCTTTTTCAATTTGTTCCAATTTTACTTGGATTATCCATTGGGATTCCGATTTTCTTTTTTGGTGATTGGCAATATGGATTAATAACAGGAGCTTTAGTTTGGACAATTGGTGGAACAATATTTTTAATAGGATTGGGCTGGTTGTTGAGATTAGTTGGTGTCGAATATGACCTTCAAAAAAAAGAAGCCGCTTATAGAAAGATATTAGTAATAGCCGAAGATGATAAAAATATAAGACCAAAAACAATTAATGAATTATTTTCCGATGTTCGTTCAATTCATTTTTTAAGTTATGTACGTTATTTATATTTTAACATTGGTAGAATGGCATATTTACAAGCAAATGTCCTGTCGGCTTACGTATTTTTAGCCCCAGCTATAGTTGCAGGTGTTGTAACATTGGGGGTTATGCAACAGATTATAAGAGCCTTTGGTAGAGTAGAGGGTTCTATGCAATATCTTTTAAAATCTTGGCCAACTATTATAGAATTGGCTAGTGTTTATAAACGTTTAAGAGAATTTGAGTCTCTAATTAATGACAAAGAATTATTTGTTAAAAAAATTCAATGACAATTGATAGAAAGTACATTGATCAATTTACTAATGTTACTTCAAAAGCTGCACTTGCTGCTTCATATTTCGTAGGGAAAAAAGACAAAATTGCTGCAGATAAAGCAGCTGTTGACTCGATGAGATCAGAATTAAATAAGATAAATATGATTGGTGAAGTTGTAATTGGTGAAGGTTCTTTGGATGAGGCTCCTATGCTTTATACAGGAGAAATTCTTGGTATTAAAAATGGTCCAGCTTTTGATATTGCTGTAGATCCAGTTGAAGGAACTAATTTTGTAGCAAATGATTTGCCCGGTGGAATTGCAGTATTAGCTATTGGAGAAAAAGGTAATTTATTTAATGCTCCTGAAACTTATATGAATAAAATAGCAACTGGAAAAATTGATAAAGGTTTGATTGATTTAGATTATCCATTAGAGAAAAATATTAAAAATTTATCAGAATTCAAAAATAAAGATGCATCTCTACTAACAGTTTGCATACTTGACAGACCTAGGCACAAAACTATTGTTGACAAGCTTAAGGATCTAAAAGTAAATATTAAATTAATTACAGATGGTGATGTTCTTGGAGCATTATATGTTTCTGACCCCAGGTATAATGTCGACATGTTTATAGGTATCGGTGGTGGGCCAGAGGGAGTTTTAGCTGCATGTGCACTTGATGCTTATAACTGTCATTTTCAAGGAAGATTTATTTTTGATAATGAAAAAGATATAAATGAGGCTAAATTAATGGGTATAACAGATTTTAACAAAAAGTATGAACTTAATGAAATTGTTAAAGGTGACTCTCTTTTTTGTGCTTCAGGAATAACTTCTAGTGAAGTTTTAAATAGCATCATTATAGAAGGAGATAAATTTATAAGCGAAACCTTGGTTACACACAAAAGTAGTAATTTTAAGAAAGTAGTTAAATGTGTTAATCCAATAAATGAATGATCTCTGTATCTTGTAAAATATGGACAGAACAAAAAGTTAATAAAAATTTAGTTGAAAAATTTAGACAAGACTATGGTTTAGCAGATATTTTATCCAAGTTAATTATTTCAAGAAACTATGACTTTTCCGAAATGTATGGAATTAACAATAATCAAAAATTAACAAATATATTTAAAGATGATAAAGCTTTCCAAGAAGCTTCATTAATACTTATAGATACTATTAATAATAATGAAAATATATGTATTTTAGGTGATTATGACGTAGATGGGGCTTGCTCTACATCATTGTTAGTTCGATACTTTACTCATATTAATCAAAAACATTTTTTTTATATTCCAGATAGAACTGAAGATGGTTATGGGGCAAGTAAAATACTTTTTAAAAAATTAATTTTAAAAAAGCCAAAATTGGTAATAATGGTCGATTGTGGCTCTACCTCAAATGAAGCAATTGATTATTTAAACGATCATAATATTAAATCAATAATTATTGATCACCATGAAATTAATAAACCATACCCAAAATCAAATGTTATTATTAATCCTAAAAAAGAATTAATTCAAAAAGAACAATCTTTATTATGTGCTACTGCTTTAACATATTTCTTTATAGAAATTTTAATAGAAAAAACTAAATCAAATTATAAGATATCTAATTTCCTAATATATGTATTGCTTGCAACTATTTGTGACGTGATGCCTCTGAGGAAAATTAATAAAATAATAGCACGTACTACAATTAATAGATTTAATTTAAAGGAAAATATGGCCTTAAACTATATATTTGAAAAATATAATCTAAAAAAAAAATTAACTGTTGATGATTTGGGTTTTTTAATTGGTCCAATAATTAATTCAGGTGGCAGACTTAATAATTCTAATTATGGTGTAGAGTTATTATCTACAGATGATTTTGATATAATCAAAGATAGATCAAATAAATTAATTGACCTTAATAATAAAAGAAAAATAATGGAACAGAATATTATAGATGAAATAGATTTTGAAAAAATTAAAAAAATTAATAAGAATGTTATAATTTACTATAAAAAAGATTTAAACGAAGGATTAATTGGTATTATTGCCTCAAGATTAAAAGAATATTTTAACAAACCTTCAATAGTTATCACAAAATCTAATAACAGCTTTAAAGCCTCAGCAAGATCTACTTCATCTTACAATATTGGTTATTTAATAAAATCTTTAATTGACCATAATATTATTGATAAAGGAGGAGGTCATAATATGGCTGCAGGTTTTACAATGAAAAAAAATAATATAAAACTTTTAGATGATTTTATTCAAAATGATTATTCCAAAAAAATTTCAAATAGCAAAAATTTAAATAAATATGACATGCAACTTTCCTTATCAGCAATTAAAAGTAAATTTATGAATGAAATTAATAAATTAGGACCTTTTGGAAATTTTAATTTTACACCAATTTTTCTTATTAGAAATCTTAGAATAATTAAATTTAATATTATTAACAACAAGCATGTATCAGTTATAATCAAATCTGATGCAGGTGCTTCCATAAAAGCTATGTGTTTTAATTGTTTGAATACTAAAATTGGTCATTATTTGTTATCTTATAAAAAAAAGATTAATATTATTGCTCAAATACACGAAAATATTTGGAATAATAAAAAAACAATTCAATTAAATATTAGAGATTTGATTCTTTAGTTTAATAACTCTTGAATTGTATTAGCTTTTAAAATAAAAGACCCTTCACGGTCCCTTCGTCTATCGGTTAGGACAGCTGGTTTTCATCCTGCAAAGGGGGGTTCGATTCCCCCAGGGACCGCCATTTATGCCTTATTTTGTCTATATGATATTAACCAAGCATAATAATAAATATATCTCTTACGTCGGATACACAAATAATTTAGAAAATCGTCTTAAACTTCATAACACATCAAAAGGTGCTAAGTTTACAAAAGGTAAAAAATGGAAAATCATTTATAAAAAAAAATATTTAGTTAAATCAACAGCTATGAAAGATGAATATAAACTTAAAAAGGACTATAAGTTTAGAAATAATATTAAATTTAATTATTTGAATAAATGAAGAAAGACATATTTATAATTCTTCCCTTTAAGGAGAGTTTAAATCCAAATTATGCTGGAGCAGTTTCATTGTATGTAAAAGATACAACCAACCATTCAAAATTTAAAAATAGAATATCTATAATTTCATCAGATAATTTTAAAAGTAAAAGTCAATTATTTAGAAATAAGAATTATATAATTAATTTTTGCAAAAAATATAAATCGTCAAATATTAAAATAATAGAAATTCATAATAGACCAGAATATTACACCTATATAAAAAAATATTTTCCAAATACTAAAATTAAATTAATTTTTCATAATGATCCGTTAACTCTTAGAGGCTCAATATCTCTAAATGAAAGAGAAAATATTATTAATGGATGTCAAAAAGTAATTTTTATAAGTAGGTGGATACAGCAAAGATTTTTTTCATCTTTCAAAAATGTAAATTTATCACGTACATTAATAATTCCTCATGGTGTTTTAATAAATAAAAAAATAAATATATCAAATAAAGAAAAAAATATTTTATTTGTAGGTAAATTAAATCATGCAAAAGGATACCATATTTTTTCAAAAGCAGCTCTTGAATTTAAAAAGATAGATCCCAGTTGGAATTTTATTGCAATTGGAAATGAAGCCAGAAAGGAAATATTTCCTGATAAAAATATTGTCAAAGAAATTGGATATAAAAAAAATAGTGAAGTTTTAAGTTATTATAGTAAATCAGAAATTGCGATTGGTAACTCAGTTTGGGATGAGCCACTGGGTAGAATAGCTATTGAGGCTAGTAGTAGGAAATGTTTACCTATAATTTCTAATAAAGCTGGTCTAGAAGAGTCAAAAAATATTGCATTGGTTTTAAAGGAAAATACCTCATCTGAATTAGTTAGTATTTTAAAAAAAATCACTAAAAATAATTCTTTAAGAAGACAAAAACAAAAACTTTTTTATAAAAATAATAATTTTGACATTAAAATTATCTCAAAAAAACTTGATAATGCAAGGTCTGAAATTATAAAAAATCAAATTAATGAAAACTTATCTTTAAAAAAAAGAGTTTTGCACATAGCAAATTTTAATGAAAATTCAGACGGTAGACTTTATTATTCATTTGCAAATAAACTCAATAATGGATTTGTTAAAAATGACCATATTGTAGAAACAATAAGTAATAGATCATTTCTAAAATCTAATAGATCATTATTTCAGCCATTTAGTTCTTCAAAAAAATTAAATGATAAAATTTTAAATACAATCAAAAATTTTTCACCTCATATAGTTGTTATAGGTCACGTTTTTAATATTAATGACAACGTGTTCGCTTACTGTAGAGAAAATAATATCAAAATATGTTCATGGTTTATAGATTCAGTTTCACCTGAATTTTTAAAAGATAATATGAAAAATAATTTTTTTAGAAATCTAGATTTTGTTGATTACTGTTTTTTGACATCATCTCCAAGTATTTTTAAAAGACATAAACATTTCAAAAAATTAAAGTTTATTCCAAATCCCGTAGATACAGCAATCGATCATTATAAAAATCATCAAAATGATAATGGTGAATATGATATCTTTGTTGCAATTAGCCATGGTCAAAATAGAGGTATTTTAAAAAAAGGAAAATTTGATGAACGTGAAAATTTTATTAATGAAATTATTATAGATTTACCTCAATTTAAATTTGCACAGTTTGGAGTAAACAATTTTGAACCAGTTTGGGGCGCAAACTATTACCACTATTTATCTAAGACAAAAATGGCTCTGAACATAAGTAGAGGAATCTATCAAAATAAATATTCTAGTGATAGGATTTCGTCTTTAATAGGTAATGGTCTTTTAGTTTTCATTAGTAAAAATACAAATTTTCATAAAATTTTATCAAAAAAAGATGTTGTTTATTACAACAATAAAAAAGATTTAATAACTAAATTAAAATATTTCAATAAAAATGATAAACTTAGAAAAAAAATTGCAAAATCTGGATATATTAAATATCACAAACATATGAATAATAAAGTTGTAACTAACTACATTATGAGTTGTACAGAAATCATTGATATTAAAAAACCTTATTGGCATAATAAATTTTAGATGATTTCAATTTTGATTTTGACTTATATTGATCTAAAATAATTATAATACTGGATTTAAATTAATAAAATCCGTTCAATTGAAAAAATTAAATCTTAACTATTATGTTAATACATAATATTAGAAATATTTATAATGTTTTTAAAAAGCCAATATGAATACCCATATTTTATATAAACTTTTGGTGTTAAAAAAATATTTACCTGGTAAATCTACATTAGTTTATGAAAAAAGATATAATTTTAGTTACTGGTGGTGCAGGCTTTATCGGTTCTTCTTTGATTAAATATTTAGTTAGTAAAAATAATAATTACAAGATTATAAGCTTAGATAATTATTCAACAGGGTCTGTCAAGAATCATATTAAAAATAGAAATATAAAATATATTAGAGGTCAAAATAAGGATATTGATAAATTACTTAAAAACAAAAAAAAAAAATAAAAGTTATTTTTCATTTTGGTGAATTTTCAAGAATATTTCAAAGTTTTAAAAATTATAAAAAATGCTTTGAATATAATATTCGTCACTCTTCAAAAGTTATAGAGTTTGCTAAAGATAATAAGATTAAGATAATTTATTCTGCTACGTCAAGTAATTTAGGTAATAATGGTAAAGATGAAAATCTGTCACCTTATGCATGGTCAAAATCAAAGAATATAGAATTAATTAAAAATTATAGTAAGTGGTTTGGTCTTAAATATGAGCTTGTGTATTTCTATAATGTGTATGGACCTGGTCAAATAGTTGATTCTCCTATGGCTGCGGTTATTGGTATTTTTCAAAGTCAATATAAAGATGGAAAACCATTAACAATTGTTAAGCCTGGTACACAACGAAGAGATTTTACTCATATTAATGATATAGTTAACGGATGTGTATTAGCTTGGAAAAAAGGTAAGCAGAATCATTATATGCTTGGATCAAGAAAAAACTATTCAATTATTCAAATAGCAAAAATGTTTAAATCCAAAATAAAATATTTACCCTCTAGACCTGGTGAAAGATTAGGATCAACGATTCCAAACAATAATGCTTTTAAAATTTTGGGCTATAAATCAAAAGTACATATAAAGAATTATATTAGCCATTTTATTAATAATATTAATGATAAAAATTAGTTATTTTTTTTTATTATGAAAAAATGTCTTTTCTTATATGGCAAACATAATATTATCGATCTTTTTAATTCTCATCCATCAAAAATTAATTTACATGGTCAATGGATTGCTTTAAAAAATCAACTACTCGAAAATAATATTGAGTTAGTTTCAAAAGATTCTATAAATTTAAATTCTCCTGATTTAGAATTGCATCTTAATGCTCAAAATACAAAAAATTTTAAATGGCCTAAATTTGTAATTCTTGTAGACGCTGATTTTATTGATCCAAATAATTCAAATATTAATCTTTTAAAAAAATATGATCATATTTTTTCTTGGAATCCTGAATTAGTTAGTCTTGGTTTGGCTACAAAAATTCAACTATCACACCCAATGGGTGAGGGTATAATAGATGGCTATAAAAGAAGAAAATTACTAGCTGTTCTATTTGGTTCAAATAGGTCACTTAGAGGCTGGCACCCCAAACATAATTTGTACAGTGAAAGAGTAAAAACAATTAAATGGTTTGAACATCATGCACCTAAAGATTTTGAGCTTTATGGAAAAAAATGGAATATGTCTGGTCGATTACCAACTCGTTTTGGTGGTTTCATTCATAGTCTAGAAAAAAGATTGCCATTTAAATATTGTCCCTTTCCATCATGGAAAGGAGAAATTATCAACAAACAAGAGATATTAACACGTAGTCGCTTTTCGATTGTTTATGAAAATGTAAAATGTTTAAAGGGATATATAAGTGAAAAAATATTTGATGCATTTGTTGCTGGAAATGTTCCAGTGTATTGGGGTGCAGAGGATGTAGATAACTATATACCAAAAGAATGTTTTATTGACCGCCGTAACTTTATTAATCATGAAAAATTATTCAATTTTTTGAAAAATATGCCTGAAGATCAATACTTAAATTATCAGAGATGTATAAAAAATTTTATAGAAAATCCATCCAATGAATTTACCTGCAAAAAGTTTGCAGATACTGTATCGCTCAAAATAATTGAAACTATGAATAAGAATATGAGCAATTAATCTTTATTAACAAAATGAAAAAAATAACTATCACAATTATTATACCAGTTTTTAATGTTGAAAACTTTGTTAATGAAACATTATTATCTGTTAAAAACCAGACATCTCAAGCTGATGAAGTAATTGTGATTAATGATGGCAGTACAGATGGATCAACTCATATATTAAATAGCTTTAAAGATTTGCAAGGATGGAAAATTATTCATACTCAAAATCAAGGACTTGGATTAACCCGTAACTTTGGAAGGTCGATTGCAAAAAGTGATTATATATATTTCTTGGACTCCGATGATATTATAAAAAGTAATCTAATTATTCGTATGCGTGAAATAATTGAAGAATATGACAAACCAGATATGATTTTATTTTCTGGTGAAAGTTTTGACAAAAATGGCTCAACGAAAAAAAAACCAAACCTCAAATTTACATTACAGGGCAAATTTTTAGATAACAGCAAATTGATAACTGAACTTACAAAAAGAAATGAGACTTTACCTCAAGCAAGCAGATACGTTACCAGGGTTGATCTGTGGGTTAAAAATAAACTTAACTATCCAGAAGGTATAGCTGAAGATGAAGCCGTTTTTTTTCCATTATTAACATTAAGTAAAAGTACGATAGTAATTCCAGAAACTTTTTATAAATATCGTTTAGGTCGCCCAGGCTCTATAACCTTAAGTCCACTTAATACAAAACATGCTAAAGATTTTTTAAATAGAATTATTTCTTTTATGATGTTTATGACTTTGAATTCTGATTTAATTGAATCAAATCTTACAGCATGGCGCTATAGATTAGGAAAAAAAGGTTTAAACTATGTGAGCATCTGTCTAAAAACTAAAACTCCTATTTCCTGGGTAACATTAATTTCCTTAATCTATAAAGTTAAAAGTGTAAGTTTTGTTCCAAAACTTCTTTGGAGATTTTTAAAGTATTTTTTTTTCAAAAACAAATTAAACAATAAATGACAATAAAAGTTAAATTGACTGGTGGATTAGGCAATCAAATGTTTCAGTTTGCTGCCGGTTATACTATAGCTAAAAAAAACAATGTAGATCTCAGTCTTGATTTAAGATGGTTTAGACGAAGAAATCTTCATAACGGTTTTGAGTTACAAAAAGTATTTGATATTTATTCAAAAGTAAGTTTTTTAAATAAAGCATTAAGTTTTAAATCTATAAGTTGGAAAGAGATTGTTAATAGATTTGATAAAAGTTTTTATATTTTTATGGAACCACATTTTCACTATTCATCTAAAATTTTAGAATTACCAAAGCATAGTTTTTTAAGGGGTTATTGGCAGAGTGAATTATATTTTGACTGTAATGTACTTGAAATTAAAAAAATATTTAGTTTTCCCAAAAAACTAGATAAAAAAAATTCTTTAATCGCTAATGAAATAATTGAAAATAATAGTATATCAATCCATATTAGAAGAGGTGATTTTTTGTTAAAGCAAAATGAAAACCATAATATAAGTTTAAAAGAATATTATTTAGAAACTATTAAGAGAACATCAAAGTATTTTGTAAATCCAAAATATTTTATTTTTACTGATGACGCTATTTGGGTTGCTGAGAACTTTAAACTAGATTATTCATATACAATCGTTGATATAAATCGTGGACCTAATTCATTTTTAGACATGCATTTAATGTCTCTTTGTAAATCTAATATTATAGCTAATAGCACCTTTAGCTGGTGGGGGGCCTGGCTTAATAATAATAAAGATAAAGTTGTATACGCTCCTAAAAATTGGTTTAAAGATCAATCAATTTCTACAGATAACTTGATTCCAAATTCATGGAACTTAGTATGAAAAATTGAAGATTTAAAATATTAAGATAAAATTTCACTTAAAAAATTAATATTTTTAGTTAGACATTTGTGACTATTTCCTACAAAAAAACCGTTTTCATGTAGGTGATTAGCATTTTTCAACTCTTTGTGTATTTCATAATCAAAATATTTCAATACATCATTTCTTACAAAATTACCGGTTACAATAGGTCTACATTCAACGTTATTTTTTTGTAAAACATTAATTACATCTTTTCTTTCCAATTTTAAATTTGGTTTGATAATTAAAGAAAAACCAAACCAAGAACTTTTATCAATATCTCTTTGTATTAAATAATTAGGATGATCTTTAAAAAGTTTAATAAACAATTTTGCATTTTCTCTTCTTTTTTTTAAGAATAAGGGTATTTTTTCAAGTTGTTTTATCCCAATTGCACCACTTATTTCAGTTGGTCTTACATTATAGCCAGGCAAAACAAACCTAAAAGACTCCTCAAACCAGTCATCACTTTTATCTGCAACATGATTTTTTTTTGGAAGATTACGCGTCCAACCATGAGCACGAAGTGAAAGAAGTATATGATAAATTTCCTCATTATCAGTTGTCACAAAACCACCTTCCATAGTAGAAATATGGTGTGAAAAGTAGGTGGAAAAAGTGCCTATAACTCCAAATGTTCCTGATTGCTTACCCTTATACTCTGCACCTAAAGACTCGCAGTTATCTTCAAAAATAAAGATATCTTTATTTTTTATAATGTCATTAATGGTATCAAAATCATTTGGATTACCTAGCAAATTTACTGCAACAATCATTTTAGTATTACTAGTTATTGCTGATTTGAGAGCATCTAGATCATAATTTAATGTGGTTAAATCTATATCAACAAACTTCAATTTAAGACCAAATTGTTGTAAAGGAAAATAGGTCGTAGACCATGATACAGCTGGTACTATAACCTGATCGCCTTTTTTTAACATAGGATTTTTTGTATAAAAAAAAGATGCAATCGAAATCAAATTAGCTGCTGATCCTGAACTAACCATAAGACAATATTTTCTATTGATAAATTTTCCAAAATCAATTTCAAACTTTTTAACATAATCACCCATAGTATAGTTACTACTATCTATAACTGACTGTATAGCCTCTAATTCTTTGTCATCCCATGTATTTGTTGATAAAGGATATCTGCTCATTTTTTTACTTCACTCAAAAAATAATCATATGTTTTCTTAATACCTAACTCTAGTGAAGTTTTATATGACCAGCCTAATTTATTTAATTTTTTAATATCTATTAGTTTTTGTTTTACACCAGTTGGTTTTGACATATCGTGATTAAATTTTCCTTTGAAGCCTATAACATTGGCTATTATTTTATAATAATCCATTATGCTATAATCGTGTCCTAAACCAACGTTAATATTTTGCGGCATTTTATTGAAATTTTCAATCGCATAATAGATAAAATCTGCTAAGTCTTCAGCATACATAAATTCTCTTCTAGATAAACCATCTCCCCAAATATCAACATGTTTAGAATTGTTATTTTTAGCATCATAAATTCTTCTGATAACACCAGGTATCATGTGTGAACTGTCATAACTAAAATTATCATATTTACCATATATATTGCAGGGTATGACTGTCTTATATGAAAAAGAACTGTCTTCTCTATTTATATATTCACAAAGTCTTGTACTAGTAATATTTGCTAAAGAGTAACCTTCATTTGTAGGTTCAAATTCGCCTTTTAACAACACATCTTCTGGTATTGGATTTTTAGAATTTTTTGGATACATACATGAGCTACCTAAGTTAATAAAATTTTTTACCATCTTTTTTTTAGACGCCATTAAAATATTCAATCCTATTTGCATGTTACCAACTAGAAATTTTACTGGATAATTCTTGTTTGCTTGTATACCACCAACAATACCTGCCGCATGTATTACAATTTCTGGTTTATTAAAAGCTATGTAATCTTCGGTATTTTGATAGTTTAATAAGTTCAAATCTGAACTGGAAGGGGACAATATTTTATAATTTGATGAAAATTTATGATCCCTAATATTACTACCAACTAAGCCACTAGCACCAGTTAGTAATATTATCTTTGCCATATAATTAAAATTTTTAAGTAATAGATTTTAAATCCACTTCAACCATTTCTTTTACAAGTGATTCAAATGAAATTTTAGGTTCCCAACCCAATATTTTTTTTGCTTTACTTGCATCACCAATTAAAGATTCTACCTCAGTAGGTCTATAATAATTTGTATCAACTTTGATTATTTCATTATTTTCAAATATTCCAGTTTCATTTTCAGCTTTACCTTTCCATTCAATTTTCATATCTAAATTTTTTGCAGTTAGATTAATAAAGTCACGAACTGAGTATTGTTTTCCTGTTGCAATAACAAAATCATCAGGTTTATCTTGTTGTAACATCAACCATTGAACTTCTACATAATCTTTGGCATGACCCCAGTCACGCATTGCATTAAGATTACCAAGGTATAAGGTTTTTTGTAATCCTAGCTTAATCCTTGTTAAAGCTCTTGTTATTTTACGTGTTACAAAGGTCTCACCTCTGACTGGTGACTCGTGATTAAATAAAATTCCATTACATGCAAAAATTCCATATGCTTCTCTATAATTAATAGTTATCCAGTAAGCATAGAGTTTGGCAACACCATAAGGGCTTCTTGGATAAAAAGGAGTTTTTTCATTTTGTGGTGTTTCTCTGACATCTCCATAAAGTTCAGAAGTTGATGCTTGATAATATTTCGTTTTTTTTTCAAGTTTTAAAATTCTTATAGCCTCTAAAATTCTGAGTGTTCCCAAAGCATCCGAGTTAGCTGTGTATTCAGGTTCTTCAAAAGAAACTTTTACATGACTTTGAGCCGCAAGATTGTAAATTTCATCTGGTTGTACTTCTTGAATAATCCTTATTAGGGATGTTGAATCTGTTAAGTCTCCATGATGTAAAATAAATTTAAGGTTAGACTCATGGGGATCTTGGAATAAATGATCTATTCTAGATGTATTAATTGAAGAACTTCTTCTTTTAATTCCATGAACTTCATACCCTTTGTTAAGAAGAAATTCAGCTAGATATGAACCATCTTGACCAGTAATACCGGTTATTAATGCTTTTTTCATAATGAATAGCTTATATTATATAATTTTTCTAAAATCTTATAATTTAATTTTATTTAGAGCGTTATTTTTAAATAAATTTGCTTCTTTAATGTATCTTCTAACCATTTCTGTAGACTTATGTCCTGTCATGGCCATTATACTTCTTTCTTCTGCACCAGACTCAGCTGCGGATGTTGCAAATCCTGATCTTAAACTATGACCTGAATAATTTTTACTATCTATACCAGCTAATTTTAAATATTCTTTTATTAGTAGAGCAACAGTTTGATCAGTTAATCTTTTTTCTGATAATTTTAATCCTTTAGTAAATCTCCTAAATAATGGACCTGAATTTATTTTTGATATTTCAATCCATTTACGGATTGAAATAACTGGACAATATTGCGAATTGTCAAAGTAGGGCAATCCTTTTGTTGAACCTTCGCCAAATTGATCTGTTTTAGACCTTCTAAGATTAATCTTAAGACCCTCTTGAACGAAATCTAAATCTTCATAGTCTAGTGAAACTATCTCATTTCTTCTAAAACCACCTGAAAATCCAATTAATATAATTGACCTGTCTCTCAATCTCTTGATCTCCTGATCTATTTTATTATCTATCACATTAATAATTTGTTTTAAATTATTGATTAATAATGGTTTTTTGCCTATTTGAATGCTTCCTTTTCTTCTTTTAATACCCATTATATTTTCAATAATTGAAGGGTGTTTAGTATCTAAATAGTGGCCTTTAAGTTTATGTATAACGCCTATCGATACTAATCTTCGCTTTAAAGTACTCATTTTTACGCTTCTAGTTGATAAATGAGTAAGATATAATGAAATTATTTTTGGTTCTGATGGAAATGAATCAAAACCATTTTGAACGCAGAATAATTCAAAATCTTTGAAATCTGATTTATAGGCCCTTACAGTATTGTTTGCTTTTGAATTTTTTAAGTTTATTAAAGTTTCTTCCTGTAAAGCTTTTATATCTGTTATTATTTTATTCATCTTTATTACTATTGATAACCATTAATTATCGTTAGTAATAATATAATAGATTTATAATGTCAATAAGAATAATTTAAAAATAATGATTAAAGATTCTCAAGAACATCTTGCTGAAGTTAATGAAACTTACCTACAATATATGTGGATAGCTTTTAAAATTGGTTTTACTATGCTTAGGACTGGGGTTTTTTGTCTTATACATGGGTTAATACCAGGACTTTTTAAAAAAACTGGTAGCAATCAAATTGCTAAAATGTACGAGATGGTTTCAAGAAATTAAATTTTGTTAAGATAATAATATCAATAATTTAAAATTAACTATTAAAGTTTATGATTAGAAAATTAGAACTAAGAGATAAGGAAAATTGGATTAAATTGTATAATGGTTATGCTGATTTCTATAAAGTCCCAATAAATATAGGAATTTTGGACACTTTATGGGGATGGATTCACGATGAAAATCATGATGTCAGCGGTATTTGCTTTGAATTAGAGGGTAAAATAGTAGGTATTGCTCATTATAGAACTATGCCAAGACCAATTAAGGGTGAATATATTGGTTTTTTAGATGATTTATATGTTGAGCCTAATTTTAGAGGTCAAAAAATAGCTCAAAAGCTTATTAGTCATCTAAAATCCTTATCTAAAGCCAATAATTGGAATGGAATTCGTTGGATCACTCACTCTTCAAATCAAAATGCAAAGAAATTATACGATAAAATAGCCAATAATACAGGTTTTGAACTCTATGAACTTAAAAGGGACTAAGTTTCAGCTAAAAGTCTGGAATTATTTGAGGAAAATACCAAAAGGGAAAGTTAAAACCTACCTTGAAGTTGCTAAAGCCATTGGAAAACCTAAAGCTTTTAGGGCAGTTGCTAATGCTGTAGGCAAAAACCCCTATCCTCACAAAATACCCTGTCATAGAGTGATCAGATCTAATGGCAGCCTTGGTGGCTACTCAGGAAAAGGTGGTATTCAGCAAAAAAGGCGATTACTTAGATTAGAGAAAGTCTTAATTAAATAGCGTTTTTTATATACTAAATGCTTAAATTAACCCTTAAAACAAACACTTTTATGCTAATTTAATCCTTTTTTCCATAAATGGTATTATGCACCCTTCAGTTGTACTAGATATCGATCTTTGCTTAAAATAAGGTGCTCTATGGCCGTTTAAAGCGTATATTCGGATAGTGCATTGCTCTAGTTTTCAATGATACCAATACTTTTATAAGATGAAAAAAAAGGTTTTTTTTTGTTATTTTCGCCCCCCCCCTTCTGTACTTTAATATTAATTATTTATTTTAGAATGTTAAAAAGTGTTGATATTAAATAATTTTAAACAATCACAATAAATTTGATTTATTGATATAATTTTTATCAATATAAAATTGAATATTGGATTGATGATTATCTTATTATCGCAAATTATTGAGGTTAATTGAATATATAGTAATTTTTTTTTACTATATTACAATTTTATTTATATATTTGACATAATAATTAATCAACAATTACAACAATTTAATGTATAAAACTAATCTAATACTTTAGTATTTAGTAAATAATTTATTACTATAAATTTAACTTGCTTAGATAGTATTCTCTCCTAGAGATATATAGACCACTTAATACTATAATGAAAAGACCCAGATAAGTCCAATTATCAGGAAGTTCGTGGAAGAAATAATAACTAATAATGATATTAGTGATAATCTCTGTATAGCCTAAAGGAGCTAATTTAGAAGCATCAGCATATTTGAGTGATAAAATGATAAAAAGATGCGCTACAGAGGCTATAAGGCCGATTATAGCCATCATAATCCACTCATTTGGGGTTGGATTAACCCACACTGAAGGCATAAACGCACTAATTATCACTAACCCTACTACACCAGTAAATAAAAGCGTTAAAAGCGAATTATCTGAAGTACTTAACTTTCTAGTTATTACTAAATAGAAGCCATAACAAACACCGCAAGCTAGAGCTGCTAAAGTGGCTAAATTAACATCTATGAATCCTGGTCTGATAACAATTAGAGTCCCTAAAAAACCTACAAGCACAGCTGACCACCTTCTAATACCAACTTTTTCACCAAGAAAAAATGGGGATAAAGCAGTGCATGTTATTGGGGCAACAAATGCAAGTGTTAATGCTTTAGGAAGTGAAATTACTGATATTGAATAGAAGAAACATAAAGTTGAAAAAGCAAGAATTATTCCTCTGACAAGCTGAAGCTTAGGTCTTTTGCTCCAAACAAGGGTTTCTCTATAAAATAAAACCATTAAAGAAAGCGTGAAAACAACAGTGAAGAAATATCTAGCCCAAGTTATTTGAAAAACATCCATTGTAAGACTTAGATGTTTAGCAATTGCATCCATTACCGGAACAATCATCCAAGCAGTAGCATTTAATATTATTGCCTTCATTCAAGAAGGATACTGCTTAATAGAAGTATTTTAAAGCAAAGAATAAGGTGATTGGTATAGTTATAAATGACATGACTGTTGATACAACGATCATACTCGCAACACTATCAACAATCTTTTTAGGAGAATACATTGAGCCGACTAGGTATGTTAATACAGCACTTGGCATCGCGCATTGAATTAATAAAACCCCTGCAGCAAATCCAGATAAATTAAAAAACTTTATTATCATATAACCAATTACTGGACCAATTATCACTCTTCCGATTGATGATATGAATGCAGATTGAAATGAAAAAACTTTAAATCTTGTTAACGCTATTCCTAACGACATAAGGATTAAAAAAATAGCTGTATATGTAATCATCATTGTAAGATTAACGATATAAACTGGTGACTCAATTTCAAAATAAAGAAATAATACTGAAATTATTATCGCATAAAAAGGAGGATTTTTAATTATTAGATCAAGATCAAACCTTCTGCTTGCTAAAAAAACACCTAAAGTAAAGTGGAATAAAATGACTAGTGAAGATATTGTTGCAGCTACACCTAAACCCTGACTACCATACGCAAATAAGCAAATTGGTAAACCCATATTTCCTGTATTAGGTAAAATAAAAGGAGGTAATTCTCTAATAATTTCTTTTTTAAGAACAAATAAAAAAACAATTCCTGTTAAAGCAAAACCACTGATAGCTAGTAGCGCATACCAAAAATAATTTGTAAATATTTCAAAAGTAATTCCGGTTGTTGTTATTGAATAAAACACCATTGCTGGAGTACCGATATTTGCTGCAAAATTAGTAATGAAAGAAGTATCCAGTTTTGGATTTTTTTTACCTAAAAAATAACCAATGCCGACAATAAAAAAAACAGGAAATAAAACTTCAAAAAGTTTTAAGTAAATATCCATTAATTATACAATCTGATTAAAACTGGTGTTTTAAGAATATTTTTATTTTTCTTAAATATAGATAAACAGTTATTACAATTAAGTTCAGAAGTTTTATGAGTTATTATAACAATAGTAGCTTTATCATCTTTTTTATTAGGGGTTTGAATTAGCCTTTTTACAGATATATTATATTTAGCTAAACGGTTTGTAATTTGAGATAAAACACCTGGCTTATCTTTTACCTCAAATCTTAAATATAAAGAATTAACATAATTGTTAACATTATATGGTTTTAAGGATTTTAATTTATTAACAGAAACACCCAGAGGTTTTTTTATATTACCTCTTAAGATAGATAATAAATCAGACAACAATGCAGAAGATGTAGGACCTGGGCCAGCACCCTCTCCTTGTAAAATACTTTCACCAACAGGTTTACCTTCAAGGATAACAGCATTCATTACACCGATAACGTTACCAATATAAGAATTTTTACTTACAAGGCATGGATGTACTGTTTCAAATAAATGACCATTTTTCAATTCAGATATTCCAAGAAGTTTAATTCTTAAATCTAATTGGTTTGCAATTTTAATATCTTTAAGATCAATTTTCTCAATTCCTTCCATTAAGCATTTGTGTTTAGAAATTTTACTATTAAATGATAATGATGATAAAATTCTAACTTTTGCGAAAGCATCAAAACCATTTAGATCTAATTTTGGATTTCCTGGTTCTGCATATCCAAGTTTTTGAGCTTTTTTTAGAACATCAGCAAAACTTTGGTTCGAATTTTCCATTTCTGAGAGAATATAGTTAGATGTACCATTTAAAATCCCATAAACTTTTGAAATTTTATTAGTAGCCAAACCTTCTTTAATTGATCTTAATATCGGAATTCCTCCAGCAACAGATGCTTCAAATTCTAGATTGACATTATTTTGTTCTGCAATTTTTGCTAATTCGTTACCGTGTTTTGAGATTAATGCTTTATTTGGAGTTATTACGTGAATTTTCTTTTTTAAAGCAGTCTCAACAACTTTTTTTGAAATCCCATCTGATAAACCGATAGCTTCAAACAAAATATTAACATTTGTTTTACTAAAAATATCTAACGGGTTTTTAAAAAATATTTTTTTATTAACTCTAAATTGTCTTTTTTTATTTATATTTCTAGCTGATATGGCTACAACATTAATCTTCTTGCCTGTTTTAAGCTCAATATCTTTTTTTTTAGTATTCAATTCATTAAGCAAATAAGAACCTACTTGTCCAAGACCTACTACAGCAATATTTATTGATTTTTTCATTGGTTTATATCCGGATATTTACTTTTTTTAGTATAGTCATCTATATAAATCTTATATTCGTCATAACTCATTTTTGTTATGTCTTCTGACTTTTTTAATACTTCAGATAATTTTTTTTGATCTTCACTTTTTTTTACCACATCTTCTGTCCAATATTTAGAATCTTTGTTTAATGAACAATTATTTAAAATAAAAAAAATAAAAAAAATAAAGACTAATTTCATTATAAAGCTGTTTTAATTGGGAAATTAAATTTCATATTTAAATTTTGTACTGCTTGACCTGCTCCACCCTTAATCAAATTGTCTATAGCTGAAATTATTACAATCTTATTTTTGTATTTAGATTTACAAACAGAAATAAAACAATTGTTTGAGTTAATTACATCATTTGTACTTAGCAGACTATTTGCTTCTAAAATTTTTATAAAATCATCATTCTTATAAAAATCTGTTAGTGTCTTAATTATTTTTGACTGAATAACACCTTTTTCTAGATCAATATAAATAGTACTTAAAATACCTCGAAACATAGGAGTTAAATGAGGTGTAAAATTAAAACTTAATTTTTTTTTAGTGAATTTTCTTAACATTTGATCAATCTCTGAATTATGTCGGTGAAAGCCAACACCATAAGCACTTAAAGATTCATATAGGTTTTTATCTTTATATTTTTTATGTACACCTCTACCAGCTCCTGAATAGCCAGATTTAGAATCCATTATTATATTATTAACTTTAACTAATTTTTTTTTAAAAAGAGGAATTAAAGGTAAAAGTATTGAAGTTGGATAACAACCTGGACAAGATACAATCTGATATTTACCTATATCTTTTCCGTTAACTTCTGGAAGACAGTATATACTTTTCTTAATTAAATTTACTGCTCTGTGTTTTTGTTTGTACCATTTTAAATATTCTGATCCATTTTCTAATCTAAAATCAGCAGCTAAATCAATTAAAATGATATTTTTTGTTAAATGTTTTGAAATATCTTGTGCTTCTCCATTGGGTAATGCTGTAAAAACTACATCAACATATTTTAAAAGTTTTTTATTAAATTTAATAATTTTTGGTAATTTTTTTCCTGAAAGAGATTTGTCATAACTAGAAATATTTTTTCCTACAGAACTATTTCCGCATAGAAATCTTATGTTTACAAATTTGTGTTTAATTAATAATTTAATTAATTGAACTCCAATATATCCAGTTGAACCAGCAACCAATGCATTAAGCTTAGGCATAGTTTATTATAACAGTTTAAAATTAAAAAAGAATTATCTTTTAGAGAATTGGAAGCTTCTTCTAGCTTTTCTTCTACCAGGTTTTTTTCTTTCAACTGCTCTAGAGTCTCTGGTTGTAAGTTTTTCGGTTTTTAATGTAGATTTTAAATTTTCATCAAACATAACTAAAGCTTTAGAAATACCATGAACTAAGGCACCTGCTTGACCAGTTGGACCTCCCCCACTAACACTACATCTAACATCATAGTCAGTAGATTGTTTGATTATATCAAAAGGTCTAGTAATTTGAAGATGATGAAATTCACTTGAGAAATATTCATTAAATAATTTTCCATTTACATAAATCTTTCCTGAACCTTTTTTTAACCAAACTTTTGCAATTGAAGTTTTTCTTCTACCCGTTGCATACTTACTGTCTTTAAAGTCTAATTTTAGTTTAGGTGTTTTTGATGCTGTTTGAGTATTTTCCATATTAGTTTCTAACTAAGTTTTTGCTGTTTAATTTGCCTAACTCAATAATTTGAGGATTCTGTGCTGCATGTGGATGATCGCTACCTGTATAAATTTTTAATTTAGTTAATTGTTTTCTGCCTAACACTCCACCAGGAAGCATTCTTTTTACGGCAAGCTTTAAAGTTTCACCTGGTTTTTTTTCGTGCAATTTCTCAGGTGTAGTCTCTTTAATTCCACCTGGGTGGCCAGTGTGTCTATAATAGATTTTATCCTCAAATTTTTTTCCAGTAAATTTTGCTTGTTCGATATTTTTAACTACAACAAAATCACCATGGTCCATATGAGGAGTATACGTAGTTTTGTTTTTGCCACGAATAATTTTTGAAATAACAGTTGCTAATCTACCAACAACAGCATTAGTTGCGTCTATCTCGAACCATGATGATGTTACTTGGTCTTTTTTTACAAATTTTGTCATTGTGCCAGGATTAATACTATTATTAATTGCAAAGTCAATTTGATATTTGGCTTGCATTACAATACTTATCTGCTAAAAAGTTTATGCCGATTTGATCCTATTGCGGGCATAAAACTGCTAAACAGGAATTTACACAACATTATCGGTAGGCATTTGAACTGTATTGTGCGCCTTACATTAAGTTTAAGCACTAAAAAAGGAGTAAAAATGAGTACAAAAAGAAACAATCCAGAAACTATCGCAATTCATGGTGGAGACTACAGAAGTGATACTGCAACAAATGCTGTAGCAGTGCCTATCTATAGAACTACATCATATCAATTCGATAGTACAGAGCATGCAGCCAACCTGTTTGCATTAAAAGAGTTTGGTAATATTTACACAAGAATCATGAACCCAACTAATGATGTGTTGGAAAAAAGACTAGCGGCTCTTGATGGAGGTTTAGCGAGTTTGACCGTTTCATCTGGACAAACAGCTTCAACCTTTGCAATATTAAATGTTGCTCAAGCTGGAGATAATATTGTTAGTTCAACAGATCTTTATGGTGGAACTGTATCATTGTTTACACATACATTGAGTAAACTTGGTATTGAAGTAAGATATGCTGACCCTTCTGATCCAAAGAACTTTGAAAAATCTATAGATGATAAAACAAGAGCTTTTTATGGAGAAACTTTACCAAATCCATATTTAAGAGCTTTTCCTATCAAAGAAGTTTCAGATATAGGAAGAAAATACAACATACCACTTATTGTTGATAATACAGCTGCACCAGTAATTTGTAAGCCATTAGAACATGGGGCTGCCGTTGTGGTTTACTCGTTAACAAAATATATAGCAGGTCACGGTACTGTTGTTGGTGGAGCTTTAGTTGATGGTGGTAATTTTGATTGGACAGCAGATCCAAAAAGGCAGCCTCTTTTCAACGAACCTGATGCCAGCTATGGTGGTGTAGTTTGGGGCAAAGCAGTTCCAGAACTTACAGGTGCCAATGTTTCTTTTGCAGTAAGAGCAAGAGTAACAATTTTAAGAGATCTTGGCTCAGCACTATCACCTGATAATGCATTTGGCGTAATTCAAGGCTTAGAAACCGTAGCTTTAAGAATGAAACAACATTGTGAAAATGCTTCTAAAGTTGTTAATTATTTAAAGAAACATAAAGCTGTAGATAAAGTGATTTATGCTACTGAACATAATGATGAAATAAATAGTCGAGCTAAGAAATATCTTAAAGGTGGTTATGGTGCGCTTGTTGGGATTGAACTGGCTGGAGGTATTGAAGCAGGAAAAAGATTTATCGAGTCTTTAAAAATGTTCTACCATGTTGCGAATATTGGTGATGCTAGAAGCTTAGCAATTCATCCAGCAACAACTACACATAGTCAACTTACTGAAGATGAGTTAGCTGCAGCCGGAGTAACACCTGGCTATGTAAGATTGAGTATTGGTTTGGAACATATAGATGACATCATTGATGATTTGGATCAAGCTTTAGAGAATTCTTCTAAAGGTAAATTAAAAGCTGTTAGTTAATTTGAGTTTTATATGTCTACAAATAGAAACTAATTAGTTTTTTCCTCATACTTAGATATGTAGAGGAAATATAAAGTCGATAATATTATCAAAATAGAATTTATCTGGTGTAAAGATGCATAAAATATTTTTACTCCAGATAAAATAGTAAATATTCCCAAAACAACCTGTAAAAATAAACTAACTCCTATGATAATTACAGGTTTTCTAAAAATTTCATTCCTATCTTTTATGATAAAAAAAAGAATATAAACATAAAAACCTAAAATTAAGTAAGCCAAATTTCTGTGAATAAATTGAACTACAGAGGGATTGTCAAAAACATTCATATTTAAAAATTCAATAAATTGACTATCGTCAGGAAAATATGATGAGCCCATTAAAGGCCAAGTATTGTAAATTTTCCCAGCATCCATTCCTGACACAAAGGCACCTATTATTAATTGTAAAAATAATAAAAAAAGAAAAACTTTTATTAAATTTATATTAATTGAAATATATTGAGCTTGAATTTTAGTTAATTTAAGAAATTTCCAAAATATAACAGACAAAATTATAAAGGCTGTTACTAAGTGTAACGAAAGTCTGTAATGACTAACATCAATCCTATCTATCAAGCCGCTAGATACCATATACCAACCAATAAACCCTTGAAAACAAACTAATAAAAAGATCAATCCATAGTTTTTTAAAATTTTTAAACCATATTTGAATGAAAAAATTATAAGTGGCAACAATACAGTTAAACCAATTAATCTACCCAATTGACGATGACCCCATTCCCACCAAAAAATTACCTTAAATTCATAAAGTGTCATATTAAAGTTTTGTTCACTAAATTCAGGAATAGTTTTATAGAGTTCAAAATAGTCTTTCCATTTATCATTTGTAAGAGGTGGAATAAATCCCACAAATAATTCCCAAGTTGTTATGGATAGTCCAGAGTCAGTTAATCTTGTTAAGCCACCAACTAAAATTATGAGAATTATAAGTACAATAAGTGTAAGTAACCAAATTTTTAATTGATTATTTAAATGACTATTGTGACTGTACATATATAGATAAATATAATAATTGTTAATAAATCCAATAAATTAAATGTCGCCAAAAAATAAAAAAAAATTAGAAGAAATACGTATAAAACTAGATAAATTGGATAATAGACTTCTAGCTTTGATCAAGTATCGAACGTCTCTAGTTAAAGAAGTTCTTAAGTTAAAAGAATTTAAAAAGGAAATCGTAGATCAAAAAAGAATTAATTTTATTTTAAATAAAATTAGAGGAAAATCAAAAAGACTTAAAATAGACCCAAAAATTACTAATCGTATATGGAAGAATATGATCTGGTCTTTTATTGATTACGAAAGACGTAATTTTAAAAAGAAGTAATTACTTACTGTGAGGTGGAAGTTTTTTTTCTACAAATGTTTCGTGTTTTCTTGTAGCAGGATTATATTTCTTAGCTGAAAGTTTAACTTTTGCTTTTTCACCACCAGCTGGTTTTTTAACGTAATAAAAGAAAGGACTATCTGGTTTTGACTCTGGAACCAATCTAACTTTTACGTGTGTTTTTTTTGCCATTTTATTTTAAATTTTTTAAATTTTTAACAATTTTAGAAATCTTAACTAATTTATTTCTTAAATTATCAGCTTTTATAGAATTATTTGCCATTTCGTCAAGATCTAAAGATTGCTCTCCATTAAGTATCTTTTTTACACCATTAATAGTCATACCCTGTTCCTTAAGGAGAAATTTAACTTTTTTGAGAAGATTAATGCAATTCTCGTCATAATATCTTCTATTTGAATTAAGGATTTTTGGCTTAATTTGCTTAAACTGAGTTTCCCAAAATCTTATTATATGAGTCGGAAGTTCGCCCTTCTTATTGGATTTCAAATTTAATATTTTAGCAACTTCACCTATCGTTTTATAAGCACTTTCGGATTTATCCATTATCTTTTAAATTTACAAAATCTTTAAATTCTTTTGATGGTTTAAATAATACTACATCTCTACTTGAAATCATTTTGGTTTCTTTAGTTTTCGGATTTCTTCCAATCCGTGATTTTTTTTGTCTTATAGAAAAAGTTCCAAATTTTGATAATTTTAATTTTTTTTCTAGTTTGATATTAGAGACAATTGTTGACAAAAAATCTTCGATAAGGTTCTCTGAAATTTGCTTAGAAAAACCTAACTGCATATAAACTAAATTAACTAAGTCCTTTTTAGTTAAATTTATTCTCATTTATTTAAATATTTTGTTTGATCTTTTCTATCAAATTACCTTTGACAATTCTATGACAAACATCTAAAGAATTTGAAAATCCAATATAATCAGTGCCTCCATGACTTTTAACTACTGGGTGGTCAAGACCAAGGAATATTGCACCATTATAGAGTCTTGGATCTAGTCGTTTTTTAAATTTATTCAAATTTGAGATATTTAATAATGATGAAATTTTCCCAATAATAGATCCTGTCATAGCTTTTTTAAGTTCACTTGTAATGAAGTTTGCAGTACCTTCAGCAGTTTTTAAAGCTACGTTACCAGTGAAACCATCGGAAACAATTACATTAACTTCTCCATCCATTAAATGGTTTCCTTCTATATACCCAGAAAAATTAAAGTTTTCAGATTTCTTATCGTTTAGAGTTTGATAAGTTTCTTTAATAATTTCATTTCCTTTAAGTTCTTCTGATCCTATATTTAATAAGCCTACATTTGGTTTTTCTCCATTATATAAAGAGGTATAAAGTGCGGCACCCATAATTGAAAAATCTAATAAATTTTTTGAACTACATTCAATATTTGCACCCAAATCTAATACAACGCTCATTCCTTTTTTATTTGGCCATAGAGCAGATAGGGCTGGTTTATCAATATTCTCAATCATTTTAAGGTTTAGTTTTGAAATTACTAATAGCGCACCTGTGTTACCGGCTGAAACTACTATATCTGCCTCTTTTTTTTTTACACTATCAATAGCGAGCCACATGCTAGTATTTTTTCCTCTTTTAGCGCCTTCAAGAGGACTGTCGGTACTTTTTACTACATCTGTAGTATGGATTATTTCATAAAAATCAGCCTTGATCTTATTACCAATAAGATCTCTAATTATATTTTTATCACCAAAAATCTTAAAAAATAAATCTTTATTTTTACTATGATTAAGAATTATTCCATCAATAGTCTTGTTAGGTGAGTTATCGCCACCCATTGCATCTACTGCAATTTTAATCAGATCTGTCATTTTAGATTTTATATTATTCTTTTGGGTCTAAAACTTGTCTACCCTTATACATTCCAGTTTTTAAATCTAAATGATGAGATAATCTGTACTCACCAGATTTTTTATCTTCAACAATATTTTTTGTTGAATATTTCATCGTTTGAGCTCTTCTCATTCCAGTTCTGGAAGGGGTTTGTTTTCGTTTTGGTACAGCCATAATTATGGGTTACTTACACTTTTTAAATAAGAATTCAAAGTTTTTTTTGATAAATTATCATTAAATAGTTCAAAATAATCAAGCAAATCCTCAATTTTGTTAAAATCAGATAAAAAGATGGAAAACTTTTCTATTTTTTGTGATCTTGATAAATTATTCCAATAATGGATTTCGGAAACCATTGAATGAAATAAATTTATATAATCCTTCATTTTTTTATTAATTGACTGATCCCCATAACCTATTTCTCGAATACTGAGCTCGAGTTGTCTAAAATTAAAATCATAAATTTCCTGTAAAATATTCTTATTTTCTTCATTTTTAAAATTTTTTAAAAAAAAAGCAAAATGTAATAAAAATAGGGTTAATCGATCTGAAAATTTATCTTCTCTACTTAAAGATTTATATAAATCTTTATTTCTAGTGAAATTAATTAAATTGTTATAGATATAAAGATATTTCTCAGTCATGATAAAAATATTATATATAATTTTTCTCTCATTAATAGTTACAAATTGCTCATTCAAGAAAGTAGTTAAACATCACGGGGTTCCCTTCTTAGAAAAAAAACAATCTTCACTGGTCATAAACAAAACAAATAGGAATGACATAATGAAAATATTAGGAAATCCATCTACAAAAAGTAAGTTTGATAACGATGTTTGGATTTATATTGAAAGAAAACAAACACAATCTAAATTAACAAATTTAGGAAGAATGAAAATTTATAAAAACGATGTTTTGGTGTTAGAAATAGATAATTACGGAATACTTAAGAAAAAAGAATTTTATAATAAAGATGATATGAAAAAAATAAAAATGGTTAAATCTACTACTGAAAGTGGATTTAGAAGAAATAGATTTGTGTATGACTTCATGTCAAGTATGAGACAAAAAATTAACGACCCTCTGAATAAGAGGGCCGAAAAACAAAAAGAAATTAGCCAGCGATAACAGCCAACAACAATAAAGCTACAATATTTGTAATCTTAATCATTGGGTTTACAGCAGGACCTGCTGTATCTTTGTATGGATCACCTACTGTATCTCCAGTAACTGCAGCTTTATGAGCTTCAGAACCTTTGCCACCATGATTTCCATCTTCGATATACTTCTTAGCATTATCCCAAGCACCACCACCTGCTGTCATTGAAACAGCAACGAATAATCCTGTAATTATAACTCCTAATAACATTGCACCAACAGCAGCTAGAGCAGCTACTTGGCCACCGATTGATAAAATTATAAAATATAAAACTACTGGTGATAAAACTGGTAACAAAGATGGAATTATCATCTCTTTAATTGCAGCAACAGTTAAAAGATCAACTAACTTAGCATAATCTGGTTTCTGCTTTCTTTTCATGATACCAGGAAATTTTTTAAATTGTCTTCTAACTTCAATTACTACAGCTCCACCTGCTCTTCCAACAGCCTGCATTCCCATTGAACCAAATAAGTAAGGTAACATTCCACCAATTAATAAACCAACTACTACGTATGGATTAGATAAATCAAAAGTAACAACTATACCCTCTAATTTAGATCCAGTTACTTTAGAAAAGTGTTTTATATCTTCAACGTAAGCTGCAAATAAAACTAAAGCTCCAAGACCAGCTGATCCAATAGCATAACCTTTGGTAACTGCTTTTGTTGTATTTCCTACTGCATCTAATGCATCAGTAGTTTTTCTAACTTTTTTATCCATATTAGACATTTCAGCAATTCCACCAGCATTGTCTGTAACTGGTCCATAAGCATCAAGTGCAACAACCATTCCAGCTAATGCAAGCATAGTAGTTACAGCTATGGCTATACCAAAAAGTCCAGCAATTGCATTGGTAGCTAAAATTCCAGCAACGATAATTAAAGCAGGTATCGCAGTTGCTTCCATAGATACGGCTAAACCTTGAATAACATTAGTGCCGTGTCCTGTTGTTGAAGATGCTGCTACAGATCTGACTGGTCTATAATTAGTACCAGTATAATATTCAGTAATCCAAATTAACAATCCTGTAATTACTAAACCAATTATTCCACAGAAATACAAACTCATTCCATTAAAATTTTTACCATCAACATTATATTCTGTACCAAAACCTATTACATGATCTGTTACTGGGTATAAAATTACAACTGATGCAATTGCAGAGACAACAAAACCTTTGTATAAAGCATTCATTACATTCTTATCATTACCAAGTTTAACAAAAAATGTTCCTATTATTGAAGTTAGAATACAAGCGCCACCAATTGTTAAAGGGTAAATCATCATACTCATATCACCTTGAAAGAAAATAGATGATAAAACCATAGTCGCTACAATTGTAACAGCATATGTTTCAAATAAATCTGCAGCCATTCCAGCACAATCACCCACATTGTCTCCTACGTTATCTGCAATAACAGCAGGATTTCTAGGATCATCTTCTGGAATACCAGCTTCTACTTTACCAACTAAGTCAGCACCAACGTCAGCACCTTTTGTAAATATACCTCCGCCTAGTCTTGCAAAAATAGATATCAAGGAGGCACCAAATCCTAAAGCAACTAGTGCATTAACTATTTCTCTTTCATCAACATTAAATTTTAATAAATAATAATAATAAACTGCGATAGACAATAAGGCTAAACCAGCAACCAACATACCAGTTACTGCACCTGACTTGAAAGCAACAGATAAGCCATGAGCGAGACCTTTTCTAGAAGCTTCAGCAGTTCTAACGTTAGCCTCAACAGAAACTAACATTCCTACATAACCTGCTATACCTGATAATGCAGCACCAACTAAATAACCCAAACCAACTAAAGGACTAAATGCAATGCTTACAATTACTAAAACAACTACGCCAACAATAGCTATTGTTTTGTATTGTCTTGCTAAATATGCTTTTGCACCAATTTGGATGGCTGTGGCAATATCTTGCATCTTTGCATTCCCTGTGCTTTGATTTAAAATATTTTTTCCAGTGAAAAACCCATATACTATGGATAATAAACCGGCACCGATTGTGTATAATAAAATAATTTCTACTGTTTCGCTCATATAAACCTTAAGGTTGTTGGTTGTTAAATTTTAAGCCCGGACAATACAAAAAAAGCCCAAAAAGACAATAATTAACTTTTAAAATTGGTGCTTATAACCAGGGTTTTTAACCAGTAAATGCTGACCTTTTTTACCAATAAATAGTGATTTTTGGTTGTATGGTCTAATTTTACCAATTCTTGATATTTTCACCCCTAATTTCTTTGATGTATTTTTAATGATTCTAGATTTATCATCGCTTGCGGTAAATAAAATCTGATAATCATCACCATTAGATATAAAATTTGATTTTTTATAATTATTATTCTTTATATAATTTTCTAAGTTTCTAGAAATTGGAATTTTTTGCTCCCAAATTTCATAGGATAATTTTTGATTGTTAATCATTTTATTAAGATCATCGACTAAACCATCAGATATATCTATGGATGAATTGGCAAATTTTAATAATTCATTTGTTAATTTTATTTGAATATTTGGTTCAAAATATTTTTTAATAAAATAACTTTTAAGTTTTTTTGTTACTTTAATCTTTTTTTGTAAAATTTTTAATCCAACAAAACTATCACCAAGATTTCCAGTTACATATATATTATCATTAATTTTTGCTTTATTTCTATAAACAATATTTTTTGAATATCCTATTGATGTAATTGAAAAACTTAATTGATTTGAAAAAGTTGTATCGCCTCCACATAAAGAAATATTATATTTATTTTGCTCAATTTTTAATGAGTTGGAAATTTTTGATAAGTTATTTTTTGAAAACGTTTTTTTATTTCCACTACCTGATATAAAATAATATTTAGGAAAAACACCCTTGCAAATTAAATCTGATATCGAAGATCTTAAAATTTTTTTAATTACTAAATCTGGTTTTTTAAAATCAAGGAAATGAACACCTTCATTATATGTATCAATTGAAACGACTAAAGATTTTTTTTTATCAAAAAAAACATCATCATTCAAATTTAATGAGGCTTTATTGGATTCAGATAGTTTTGAAAAATATTTCTTAATTAAATCAAATTCATGCATTTGAAGTTCTTAACTTTTTTCCAACATTATCTAGTAAAGCATTTAAATATTTGGTTTGAGAGTCTTCTAAGAAAAAATTAGAAGAGTTTAAATATTCTTTAATTATGATATTAATAGATATATTAGGCTTATATAAAAATTCATAGGTAGCAGCTTTTAATATTGTTTGAAAAACTTTATCTAAATTAGATAAAACAAAATCATCACCAAGTTTAGTATTTAATTCATCGAGAATTAGATCGTTACGTTCTATTGTACCGAAAACAATGTCTTTAATAAATTTTTTAAATCTATGTTTAGGAAAATCAATATCATTATCTTCATTATAAAATTTACCATATAATTTTTGAATTATAATTACTCTTGGATTATTCTTTGGGTTAAAATGAGTTTTCATTTTTGCGACAAAACTGAGTTTACAGCATCAGCAGCTTCTGCACCTTTTTTTCTTCGAATTTTTGCTTGTTTCATGTTCAAACAAGTAATTATTCCATTACCGATAGGTTTTTTATTAATTACTGATAAATCCATAATCGCATTAGTTGAAGCTTGAGATATAAAGTCAAAATGAGGTGTTTGACCCTTTATAACACAACCTAGGGCTAAAAAAGCATCATATCTTTTAATATTTTTTGAGATTGTAACTGGTATTTCAAAAACGCCTGGAACTTTAATAATTTTAATTGTGTTTGATTTTGAGATCAATTTTAAAGCACTATCAAGAAGGCCTTTGGCAATGTCCTTATAATAATCTGCAACAACTATTAAATATTTTTTATTCATTAAATAATCTCTTGTTTGGTAATTCTTATACCATAACCATCTAAACCTATAACTCTTTTAGGAGATTTTGTAATTAAAGTCATATTTTTAATCTTTAAATCTTTTATTATTTGAGCACCAATACCATAATTTCTAATCAGCTTATCTTTTTTTTTTTATAAAAGTCTTTATTTTTATAATCTTTAAGTGTTTGGGTTACTGATTTTAGATTAGTGTCTTTTATGAATACGAGTACACAATTATTAAATTTTTTAAAATAATTAAGAGTTTTATTGAATGAATTGGGTAACTGTTGATTAATTAAATAATTTTGAACAACATTTGATGAGATAACTCTAACTCTAGGAGTAATTCCTTTTTTGATAGTCCCTTTGATTAAAGCAAAATGCTCAGATCCATCAAGAAGGTTTTCATAAATTCTAATTTTGTATTTTTGTTTTTTAACTTCAATAAAACTTTGTTTTTTTAATTTAATTAATTTTTCTTTTTTTAATCGATAAGCAATTAAATCTTCGATTTTACCAATTTTGAGTTTATGTTTTTTTGCAAAATCAAATAAATCTTGGCCTTTAGCCATAGTTCCATCTTCATTCATAATTTCACAAATTACTGCTGAATTATTTTTTTTAGCCAATTTAGATATATCAACTGAAGCTTCCGTATGGCCAGCTCTAACTAAAACACCTCCATCCTTTGCAATTATTGGAAATACATGACCAGGTGAAACAATATCAGTTTTCTTAACATTTTTTTTTGAGGCAATATTGATAGTTTTAGCTCTATCTCTAGCTGAAATTCCTGTGGTAATGCCCTTTTTAGCTTCGATAGATACGGTAAATGCAGTTTTATTTCTTGATTGATTATTAGCTGACATTAAAGTTAAATTTAATCTTTTAGCCTGAACAGAGTCTAGCGCTAAACAAATTAGGCCTCGACCATATTTGGCCATAAAATTAATATTTTTAGCATTAGAGTTTGAAGTTGAGATAATAAGATCTCCTTCATTTTCTCTTTTTTCATCGTCAACGAGAATAAACATGCCACCCTTCTTGGCTACATTGATAATATTTTCAATTGATGAAAAATTATTTTTTGGCATTAAAATAATTTCTAACGTATTTAGACAAGATATCTATCTCTATATTAACAAGATCTTTTTTTTTGATAGTCGACAAGTTTGTCTCTTTAAATGTATGGGGGATAACCCAAATTTCAAAACCTTTTTTTGTAACCTTTGAAATTGTTAGGGAAATACCATTTACACATATTGAAGCTTTTTCAATTAAGTTTTTTCGTTCTTTAATTGGAACTTCAAATTCAAATAAATAAGATTTGTCAACCTTCTTAATATTAATTGCCTTTGCAATTGTATCTACATGGCCCTGACATATATGACCTGAAATTTTTGTTCCATATTTTAAGGGTAATTCAAGATTAATAACATCTTTAGTTTTTAAATATTGAAACTTCGATCTCACTAAAGTTTCTTTTGAAAGATAAAATTCCATTAATTTTGAGTTATATGAAATCAAAGTCAGACAAACACCATCACAAGCTACTGACAAACCCATATCTTTTTTAGAAACTTTAAGATTGCTCCTTACAAATATATTTAATCCTTTGGGTCTTTTAATGATTTTTAAAACAATACCCTGGTTATATATAATTCCATTAAACATATTAGTTTTTATACAATGTTATTTTATCTTTTCCTAAAAATAGGTTTAAATTAAATCTATTTCTATAATTTTTCTTTAATACATCTAAACTATCAAATTTCAAATATTCAGTTTCTTTGGAAAGATTTTTGGGACTTTTATACAAATAAAATTTATTAAAAATTCTATTTTTCAAAAGATAATTAGTTAAGTTATTACCTCCTTCAATTAATAGATTTCTACAATTATATCTGTATAATTTTTTTAATATGGATTTGACATCGAACTTACCTTGTTTATTTACCTTAGATTTAATTAATTGAATTTTTTTTTTCTTAAAATCTAAAATTTTCAATTTGTTAGCTTGATTATAAAAAATTATAGTATTATTTTTATTTGCAGTTTTCACTACATAGCTATTAACCTTAGTTTGAAGTTTATTATCTAAAATAATTCTCTTAGGAGAATAATTGCTAAAACCTTTAATTCTACAATTTAATTTCGAATTGTCTTTATTTAAAGTTTTGTATGAAACCATTAACGCATCATTTTTATATCTTAATAAATGTGTAAATTTATCAGAATGTACGTTTGTAATCTTTTTATTTGATTTACTGTAAATAAGATTATTTTTTGAAATAGCAATTTTTCCAGTCACATAGGGTAATTTATTTTTTCTATTGAAAAAATAAGCTGAATAAAAGTTATTAATCTTATCCTGAAGAAGACCTCTTTTAACTTTGATATTGCTTGATTTTAAAATTTTTAGACTTTTATTTTTTACTCTTTTATCAATATCTGCGACAGAATATATAACCTCAGAAATTTTAGATTTAATAATTAAATCTGTACATGGTGGTGTTAGACCATGATGACAACATGGTTCTAAGGTTACGTACATCGTTGATCCATTTAAGTTATCTATACAATTTTTTATTGCATTAAATTCTGCATGAGGTCTTCCATTGAATGATGTTTGACCAATAGAAATTATTTTATCATTTTTAACTATTACACACCCTACAGCTGGATTTGATCCAGTAAGTCCATGATGAGAGCTAGCCAATTTAAGGGCTATCTCCATATAAAATTTATCTTTTATTGAGAATTTATCTTTTTTTGTAGACATCAAGTTTGTCCACGAATTGCACAAAGTCTTTTTCTTCTCTAAAGTTTCTATAAACAGATGCAAATCGAACATATGCAACTGGATCAAGTTCTTTTAAACCCTCCATTACCATTGTCCCAATTGTGTTAGTTGAAATTTCACTCTGACCAAGTTCCTCAAGGGCTCTTGAAATTTTGCTTATAAATTTTTCCGCTGTTTCTGTGTCTATAGGTCTTTTTTTAAGTGCTATATAAACTGATTTAGAAAGTTTATCTCTATCAAATGATGATTTTCTTCCATTCTTTTTTACCACCATTATTTCTCTAAATTGAACTCTTTCAAATGTTGTAAAACGAGCTCCACAAACACAAAGTCTTCTTCTTCTAATAGCAGTACCATCTTCTGTAGGTCTAGAGTCGACAACTGAGGTCTCCCCTTTTTTGCATATTGAACAAATCATTTATTATAAGTTCTTATATATCGGAAATGATGAAGTTAAAGAAATAACTTCATTTTTTACTTCATTCTCTACTTTGCTATTATCAGTTGGATTTTCAGATAAACCTTTTAAAGTTTTAGTAATCAATTCACCTACAGTTTTAAATTCATTGAGTCCAAAACCTCTAGTAGTTGCAGCTTGTGTACCTAATCTTATACCTGAAGTTATCATTGGTTTTTCAGTATCGAAAGGAATTCCGTTTTTATTACATGTAATATTTGCTCTTGATAAACTTTCTGCTGCAAGATTACCTTTAACATTATAAGGTCTTAGGTCTACTAACATTAAATGTGTATCTGTACCATCTGAGTAAATTTTGAATCCATTATTTTTTAAAGTTTCAGCTAACATCTTTGCATTTGCTAAAACTGATTTAATATAATCTTTGAACTCAGGTTGTAATGCTTCTAAAAAGCCAGCCGCTTTAGCTGCAATAATATGCATTAAAGGTCCACCTTGATACCCTGGAAAGACAGCAGTATTAAATTTTTTAGCGAGATCTTCATGATTGGTTAAAATTATTCCACCTCTTGCACTTCTAAACACTTTATGAGTTGTTGAAGTTACTACATGTGCATAATCACAAGGGTTAGGGTAACCTTTACCTGCAACCAAACCTGAGAAGTGAGCCATATCAACCATTAAATATGCTCCTACTTTATCTGCTATTTCCCTAAATCTTTTAAAATCTATAACTCTAGAATAAGCACTTCCACCAGCGATAATTAATTTAGGTTTATGTTCTAAAGCGAGTTTTTCAACATTATCATAATCAATTAATTCAGACTCTTTATCAACATCGTAACTAATCGCATTAAACCATTTACCTGACATTGAAATTTTTAATCCATGGGTAATGTGACCACCAGAGTTTAAACTCATTCCCATGAATGTATCTCCTGGATTTAATAAAGCTAAAAATACTGCCCCATTAGCTTGTGCTCCAGAATGAGGTTGAGCATTTGCAAATTCACAATTAAATAATTTCTTTAATCTTTCAATTGCAAGATTTTCAGCAACATCAACATGTTCACAACCATTGTAGTATCTTTTACCAGGATAACCCTCTGCATATTTATTAGTTAAAACAGATCCTTGAGCCTCTAATACAGCTTGAGAAACTATATTTTCAGATGCAATTAATTCAATATGTTGCTGTTGTCTTATTAACTCATCATTAATAGCTTTATAAAGTTCAGGATCTTTTAAAGATAAACTGTCCTCAAAAAAACTTCTATAGCTATCGTTTAAATAATTTTTTTCACTAGACATAATTATATTTTATTTATTCGTTTTAAGTGTCGTCCACCTTCAAATTTTGTATTTAAAAAGGCGATAACACAGGTTAATGCTAATTTTTTATTCAGTAACCTTGAGCCCAATGTAATAATATTCGCATCATTATGCAATCTAGATAATTTCGTTGATTTTAAATTAAAACATTGTGCAGCACGAATATTTTTATGTCTATTTGCCGCAATATTCATTCCCATCCCTGAACCACAAACCAAAATACCAAAGTTATTTTTGTTAGTTTTAACTTTTTTAGCTACTTTGTGCGCAAAATCAGGATAATCAACTCTATCATCATTATATGGACCCATATCTTTAAATGATATTTTCTTTTTTGATAAATGTAATTTTATTTGTTCTTTTAATCTATATCCAGCGTGATCTGATGAAATAAATATTTTTATCAAATTAATTAAATTTATGATCCAATACGCAAGCTACTAGGTGAATTCTATTTTCTTCACCTCCATTAAACGCATTATGATATTTAGTATTATTAGTAATCCACACAGAACCATCGGCTGGCAAATGTTTAGCAACATTATCTATAACCATATGACATCCAGGGTTTGTAATTATTGGTATATGCAATCTAGGCTCTGGATCTCTATGCCAACTTAATGTTGATCTAGGTTGTTTTAATAAAATTCTAACTCTTCCTAATTTATATTTTGAGGACAAAACATCAAACACTTCTTTAAAGTAGGTATTTTTGTAGTCCTCAATAAATTCTGAATAAGCAGCCTCATTAATTTTTTCATCTCTTATCTGTTCTTTTCCCGAAGAGTCAGGATAAGTCCAAAAAACTCCTCTTGCTTTATGACCTTTTATTGAGTCTGGGTTACCAGGTATCTGTGTGAGAGATATTGCTCCAAAATTACTAATACCTTCTGGTCCATCAAAATTTTTGATGTTTATAATTTCTCTATATGCCTTTTGTAATTCAGATATGTTAAATTTTATGTCTTGTTTTTGAAAATCTTGAAAATCTAGCGTCATTATGTATATTTTTTTACCCTAATTAATTGTTTAATACTCTTTTTGAATTATATTTGTATATTACATTTGTCGCATTTTTAAAGAAAATTAAAACATGATCACAGGAAAATACCCAAGCTTGAGACTTAGACGCAATAGAAAGTATTCTTGGTCAAGAAAGCTAACTCAAGAAAATACTCTTAGTCCAAGTGACTTCATATTGCCTATATTTTTAATCGATGGATCTAATAAGAAAGAATCAATTAAATCTATGCCAGGTGTTTATAGATATACAATTAACAGGTTGTCCCAAATCATTGATAAAGCAATTAGAAATGAAATACCAATGGTTGCTCTTTTTCCAAAAACTAAAAATAATTTAAAAGATGAAATTGGCTCAGAGTCACTTAACGAAAACAACTTGGTTTGTAGAGCGATATTAGAAATAAAAAAAAGATATAAAAATCAGATTGGTATCATGTGTGACGTAGCTTTAGACCCCTATACCTCTCATGGACATGATGGATTAATTAAATCAAATCAGGTTATAAATGATGAAACAATAGAAGTTTTAATAAATCAATCAATATTGCAAGCAGAAATGGGTTGTAATGTATTGGCTCCATCAGACATGATGGATGGCAGAATAGGGAAAATAAGAAAAGCTCTTGATAAATCAAACTATCAAAATGTTCAAATTTTATCTTATGCTGCAAAATATGCCTCAAGTTTTTATGGACCATTTAGAGATGCTGTAGGATCTAAAGGATCATTAAAAGGAGATAAAAAAACATATCAAATGGATTTTAGAAATAGCGATGAAGCTTTAAGAGAGGTTGCTCTAGATATTAGAGAAGGTGCTGACATGGTGATGGTTAAACCGGGAATGCCTTATTTAGATATTATCAAATCAGTAAAAGACAAGTTTAAAATACCAGTATTTGCCTATCAAGTTTCAGGTGAGTACAGTTTAATATCAAATGCTATTCAAAAAAAATTAGTTAATGAGGATGCTGTTGTTGAGAGCTTAATGGCTTTTAAAAGAGCTGGCGCCAATGCTATTGTAAGTTATTACGCTGATAGAATTGATGAAATCTTAAAATAATTACTTTAAAGAATTAATAAATAATAGTCTACTACTTGGATAGTTTATATTATTTGGTTTCAATATAGTTTTATCTAAATAATCACCAACTAATTTTAACCCATTCAATAAAGTTTTTAAATCATTAACTTCAATATCTTTTTCAATCAAAAAATTAGGAACATATTTTTTTTCTGTTGATGAAGTTGCAAAATAGATAGTTTTGTTATCAACAATATCTTTTTCAACAAGATTTTTTAATTCCAAATCGTAACCTAAAACTTTTAGTAAATCTAATTCCCAAAAAATATATTTTTTAAGCCAATCTTTATCATTCAGTATTAAAAAAAGATTTTCAATTATTTGATAAACTTTAATATTTGATTGTGAGTCTACAGTAAGAATTTTAATCAAATTAGTTGCTGAAGTAATACATGATAATTTTTGTTTATGGTCAAAATATAAAGGGCTATATGCGTTTAAAATTTCTGCTTTAAAGTATCCAATTCTATTGTCATTTTTAGAACTATAATTTACATGAAGCCTATTACCTATTTGAAGATAATTTTTAATTTTTTTTGAAGTACCTCCAAAAATTATACCTGATATCTTTCCCCGATCTTTTGTATATATTTCAGCTATTAAAGAATTTTCACTATATCTGTTTTTACTAATTAAAAAACCTTCATCAATCCAATTCATAATAACTTCATCTTATACTTTTTAGACATTCTATTGCAGCATTTTGTTCAGCATCTTTTTTTGATTTACCTAGGCCAAAAAAATATTTTGTATTTGGAAGTTTAACACCAACTTTAAATGAAGGTTTGTGTCGTGGCCCAGTATTTGAGATGAGTTTATAAACTGGAAGTTTTTTAAAATTTTTTAATGTTAATTCTTGAAGAGTTGTTTTTGCATCAATTTGGGTAATAACACTTTCTTTGATATGATTTTTCCAAAGATTCAAGATTACCTTTTCAGCTATTGCTAAATTTTTATCAAGATAAATTGCTCCAATTAACGCTTCACAACTATCAGAGACAATTTTATCTTCAATTCTTATTTTTTTATTATTGGGATTAAAAGTTAAAATATATTTATCTAAGTTAATTTTTTTTGCAATTTCTAAGCACGTCTTTTTATTTACTAATGATGCAAATTTTTTATCAAGTATACCCTCTTTTTCATCTGGATATATTTCTAAAAGTTTTTTAGCAATAACTAATCCTAAAACTCTGTCACCTAAAAACTCAATTTTTTCGTTATTATTTTTTGAGTCAAAACTTTTATGCGTAAGTGATTTAATTAGTAAATCTAAATCTTTAAATTTAACTTTGATTTTTGTTTGTAAATCCTGATAGTTAATTTTCATCAATTAATACGATCAAATGTTCTATCAAATCTAATAGATTTATGCCATTTCCAAAAAGTAAAAATACTACCCTCTTTTCTGTCTGACGAAAAAAAAATAAATTGTGCTTTACCAACAAGATTATCTTTATGAACATATCCAACGCTTGATAAAAATCTACTATCTTTTGAACAGTCTCTGTTATCTCCAAGAAAAAAATAATGATCATGAGGAACCTCAAAGACGTCTGAGTTTTGATATGTATAATCTTTTAAATAAACTGTATGAAATTTTTTACCATTTGGTAATTTTTCTTCAAACCTATAAACATCGATAATCCTATTTCCACAATTTATTTTTATTTTATTTGAAATTTTTGATTTTAAAATCTCACTATTATTTAAATATAAGTTTGCATCAATAAACTGAACTCTATCACCTGGAAGTCCTATCAGTCTCTTAATATAATCCGTTCTATTATCTGCAGGTGTTTTAAAAACTATTACATCACCTCTTTCTGGGGCATTAAAAAAAATCCTTTTACTTAAAATAGGTGGGCTAAATGGAAATGAGTGTTTACTGTAGCCATAAGAATACTTAGTAACAAAAAGCCTGTCTCCAACAAGCAATGTAGGTTCCATTGATGATGATGGAATATAAAATGGTTGAATAAAAAGAGATCTTATTATTACAGCAATTACTAAGGCATAAAAAAGAGTCTTTATATTTTCAGAAAAAAAATTTTTTTCTAGTTTCATATCGATTGAATTATTGTAAATGCTGTTGAATACTCTTTTTCATCTGAAATAGATAAAAAACATTTAAAATTTTTAACTTTAAATTGTTTTCTTATTAATTGTGTTATTTTTTTAGTCTTTGAATAATAAGGTTTACCAAATTTATCGTTCATAATTTCTATATCTTTAAAATTTAAGTTATTTCTAAATCCTGTGCCTAGAGCTTTTGCAAAAGCCTCTTTTGCAGCAAATCTTTTAGAAAAATACCCAATTTTATTTTTTGAAGAAACTGATAGCTCAAGTTCATTTTTACTGTAAATCCTATCTCTAAATTTATGATTTTTGATCGATTTTTTAATTCTATTATTTTGGATGATATCGACACCAATACCTAAAATTTTCATAATTTAATTTTTAATTATTCTTTTAAATTTTTTAATTACATTTGAAAGACCAATAAATATTGACTCTCCAATAATAAAATGACCTATATTAAATTCCTCAATTTCTTTAATTTTAGTTAATATTTTTGTAGTTTTGTAATCCAATCCATGTCCAGCATGAACTTCGATATTAAGTTGATTTGCTAAGATAGAACATTTTTTAATTCTATTTAATTCTTCATTATATTTCTTTTTTGATTTTACTAAGTTTGATATTCTACCGGTATGGATTTCAACACAGTCTGCGTTCAGTTCCTTCGATAATCTTATATCTTTAATTGATGGGTTGATAAATAAACTAGTTCGTATTTTATTTTTTTTGAATTTCTCAATAATATTTTTTAATTTTTTCTTGTATTTTACAAGATTTAATCCACCTTCTGTAGTTACTTCTTTTCGATTTTCAGGAACAAGACAAATATAATCTGGTTTAATTTTTAGAGCATTTTTAACAATCTTATCATTGATTGAAATTTCAAGGTTAACTAAAACTTTTTTTGTTTTACAAATTTTTTTAGCATCTAAATCATTAATATGTCTTCTATCTTCTCTTAAATGAATGGTTACTGAGTCAGCACCCATTTTAATAACGTGTAAAGCTGCATAATATGGATCTGGATGACTTTCGCCCCTAGCATTTCTTACGGTAGCTACGTGGTCAATATTTATTCCTAATCTTTTCACTTAATAAATCTGCTTCCAGGTGTAGTTATGGGTATTGATTTTAAATCTTGAGGTAGTTGTTTTGCGTCAAATGTTGGAACATCGATTTTTAGGTGTGATATAATTCCAGTTTTAATTTTCAGAGACTTTGTTGTTGATCTATCTATTATAGAGGCAAACCCTAAAAGTTTTGCATTTGCTTTTTTTATTAGTTTAACGCATTCCAAACTAGATTTTCCGGTAGTTATGACATCTTCAATAATTAAGACCTTTGCTCCTTTTTTAATACTAAATCCTCTTCTTAATTTAAATTTACCATTTACACGCTCACAAAATATTGTTTCTTTTTTTAAAAGTTTACCGATTTCATAACCAATGATTACACCTCCCATCGCTGGAGCTAAAATTAAATCAATTTTTTTGTACTTTTTTTTAATTTTATTAGCTAGAGATTTGCAAATTTTTTCAGCCAAAAATGGAAAACTTAAAAGTTTTGCACATTGAATGTATTTTGATGAATGTAGTCCAGAAGATAATACAAAATGTCCTTCTAAAAGAGCATCAGTCTTTTTTAAAATATTTAAGGATTTTTTGAGTGAAAGCATTTCTTTTATCTTCGTGTCTAATTATCTTAAATTTTATACTCTTTTGCTTAAGCTCTGCAATAAAATTTGTAAAGTTTTTTAAATTAGTAATAATTAATTTAAATTTAAAGTTAATATACTTTGTATTTTTTCCAGCCATTTCAACATTTGAAATATTAAGTTTATGGCTACCAATCAATGAGCTTATATCACCTAATTGACCTGGTTGATCGGGTAATGAAATCCATAAAGTTGTATTATATTTCTTTGCTTTTTCCTCTTTTTGTTCACCTTTGTCATGCCAATATCTTCTAATTGCAGCTCTTGCTTTTCCTGTTTTAGTAGTTGGAATCCAATGAAGTGAGGGTGATTGATTTTTAGATGTAATTATATTTACTCTATCTCCATTTCTTAATACTTCCTGTAGTTCTGATTTATTTCCATTAATTTCGCATCCGATAGCAGTGTTTCCTATTTTTGTATGTACGGCATACGCAAAATCTATTGGGGTCGCATCTTTTGGTAATTTAATAACTGATCCCTTGGGAGTAAAACAAAAGACATTTTCTTGGAACATTTGAAGTTTAGTATATTCATAAGAATGTTCTGGATTTTCATTTCTTTCGATAATTTCAACGAGATCTTTTAGCCAGTCATATTCTTTCCAACTTAAAGAGTTAAATTTTTCTGAAGACTTATATTTCCAATGAGAAGCCACTCCTCTTTCAGCAAACTCATGCATTTCATGTGTTCTTATTTGTATTTCAATTGGTTTTTTATTAGACCCAATTACTGACGTATGAAGTGATTTATAACCGTTTATTTTTGGTGATGATATATAGTCTTTGAATTTACCAGGTATACAATTCCATTTTTTATGAAATATGCCCAAAGTTTTATAACACTCATCAACAGTAGATAGAGTAATTCTAAATCCGATGATATCTGTAATTTGCTCTAATGAAATTCTTTTTTTTTGAACTTTACGCCAAATTGAGAAAGGTGTTTTTTCACGCCCATGTATTTCTGCATTAATATGATTGTCATTTAATATTTCACTTAACTCAAATGAAAGTGACTCGAATAAATCTTTTTTATCTGATTTTATTTCATCTAATTTTTTTTTTATTAATTCTCTAGCTTGATTGTTTAAAATTTCAAAAGAGAGGTCTTCCAATTCATCTCTTATTCTATGCATTCCCATTCTATCAGCTAAAGGAGCATAAATCTCCATAGTCTCTTGAGCTATTCTTTGCCTCTTCTCTATTTTAGGAATTGCCTTAATTGTTCTCATATTATGAAGACGATCTGCAATTTTAACCAACAAAACTCTTATATCTTTTGAAGTGGCTAAAATTAATTTTCTAAAATTTTCTACTTTAGAATTGGAACTTGCTGTATTCTCAAAAACTGAGATTTTTGTAACACCATTAACTAAATCAGCAACTTCATCACCAAATTCATTTTTTATGGTTTCGTAGGTTGCGAAAGTATCTTCTATTGTGTCATGAAGTAAGCCAGTAGTAATTGTTGCACTATCTAATTTTAACTCTGTTAAAATATTTGCTACCTCGATTGGGTGAACTGAGTAAGGGTCACCTGAGGCTCTTTTTTGATTTTGGTGTGCTTTAACAGCAAAATTAAAAGCTTTGTCTAATCTCTCAGGATTTAAAAATTTATTATAAACCTTTACTTTATTTATTAAATCGTTCGAATTAAGCATTTCTTATTATAACATTAATTCAAATTTGATTAATAGATCTAATATCTTTATTTGAGAGTGAAAAAATTAGCTTTTTTATATTGGTTTTTTTAACTGGATGAACCCAATCCTTTTTAAGATCAAATAAAGGAAATAAAACGAAACTTCTTTCATGCATCCTAGAATGAGGTAGATTTAATGTACCTTTTAAAACTATTCCATCAAAATCAATGATATCTATGTCGCAAGTTCTAGGAGAATTTTTATAATTTTTTTTTCTTCCTAATTTAACTTCTATAATTTTGCATAACTTTAACAATTCCAAAGGCTTAAGTTTACAAAAAACCTTCAGAACAATATTTAAAAATTTTGGTTTATTTGGATCTGGCCAAGATGGAGTCTCATAATAATTAGATACAGAAATAAAATTAATATTATTTTGTAATAAAAGCGACTTAGCCATTTCAATGTTAGTTATTCTATTTCCTAAATTTGATCCTATGCCTAAAAAAATATTTTTAGCTTGATTTTCTGATGTATCTTGCTTTGTCACGATTCCAATCTCTATTTTTTTTAGTAGCTCTTTTATCAAATTGCTTTTTACCTTTTGCTACTGCTAACTCAACTTTTACTTTACCTTTTTTAAAATACATTTTTGTAGGAACAATGGTAAATCCATCTCTTTGCATTTTACCTATTAATTTATTGATTTCTTTTTTATTCAATAAAAGTTTTCTTTCATCTGTTGGGTTATGATTAGAATAACTTGCCTGTTTATAAGCAGATATATGAGAATTAATTAAAATTAATTCACCATTTTTTTCAACAGCATAAGAGTCGGCTATATTTATTTTTCCATCTCTAATAGATTTAATTTCTGACCCTTTGAGAACGATACCAGCCTCTAAGAGATCTTCAAAAAAATAATTGAAACTTGCTTTTCTATTTAAACAAATAATTTTTAAACCAGGATTGGTTTTCTTATTCATTAAATCAATTTTGCTAACTCTAAAGCTTTTTTGATTACAGGTTTGGCATTTTCAGATGTTTTGACTAAAGGTAACCTAACTGCATCATCACATAAATTCATTAACTTGGCTGCATACTTAACTGGACTAGGATTACTTTCAATAAACATGGCGCTATGAACTGGTTGTAATGTCTTATCTAATTTATCTGCTTCATTAATATCGTTTGAATCATTAGAGACTGATAGTTTTTGAAAATCAGAACATAATTTAGGAGCAATATTTGCGGTTACACTAATAGTTCCAACTCCACCTCTTTTATTAAATTCAAATGCATTATCATCATTACCGGTCAATTGAATGAATTCTTTTCCTATTTTAGAAAGTTGTTGATCAACTCTATCTAGGTCACCAGTTGCATCTTTAACACCAACAATATTTTTTAATTCAAATAATCTTGCCATTGTGTCAACTGACATATCAATTACTGACCTCCCAGGTATATTGTAAATAATAATTGGAATTCCACATTTATCATTAATTGCTTTATAATGTTGATACAGACCTTCTTGAGTTGGTTTATTATAATACGGTGTAACAACTAAAGCTCCATTAGCTCCAGCTTTTTCAGCGTGAGTAGTTAGTGATATTGCTTCTTCTGTTGAGTTAGATCCAGTGCCTGCAATTACAGGTATTCGTCCATTGCTTTCTTTTATACATAAATCAATAACTCTTTGATGTTCTTGATGACTAAGTGTTGGAGACTCTCCAGTAGTCCCAGCAGGGACTAAACCACTAGTACCATTATCCATATGAAAATGAATTAATTTTATATAAGCATCCTCATCTAACCTATTATTTTTAAACGGTGTGATTAAAGCAACATTTGATCCTTTGAACATAAATACTTATAACATAGTTTGTAGATTCATATACTAAAACATTATGCTTAAAAAATTATTATTTATTGGCTTGTTGATATCAATCTTAATAAACTTTAATTACATTTTAGCTGAAACACCTTTAATAATTCCTATTCAAAAACCTTCTCTAACTGAAAAAGAAATAAAGAAAAAAATATCTAAAAACATTTTAAAACCGATAAAGAAGCCCAAAAAAACTGAAAATATTGAATTAAAAGAAAAAAAAATTACAGAAGTTAAAAAGATAAAAAAGGTTAAGAAATTATCTTTTAAAATTCCAGAAAAGAAACCATCAATAGCTGGATTAAATAAATCTAGAAGTATTAAAATCTCAAAATATTACAGCAAAAAAGATTTTAATATTGCAAGAAAAGCAATATCTGAAATGCAAAAAAGTAGATGGACATCATCACTAAAAATTGCAAAAAAAGCTAAAGATAAATCAATATATAATTTTATTCAGTGGAGATACTTATCAACTCCAGGTAACCAAGCTTCTTTTTTTGACTACAAGGTTTTTATAGATAGAAACAGTGATTATCCTAGAATGGATAAATTAAGATCTCTTGCAGAACATAAACTATCTACATCACAAATATCTCCTAAAAAAATAATCAATTGGTTTAATCAAAATGAGCCTGTTTCAGGATATGGAAAAATGATACTTGGTGAAAGTTATATTCTAACTGGAAATAAAACTAAGGGAACAAATCTAATAAAAGAAGGGTGGATCACAGCAAAATTATCCAAGAATGATGTAAAATTTTTTAGAAAAAAATATAAAAAATATCTAAATGCAGAAGATTATATCAAAAGAGCTGATTATCTTGCTTGGAATGGTAAATATTGGGATCTTAAAAGGATAACACGATACCTACCCAAAGATTATGAACTTTTATACACTGCAAGACAAGTATTAATAAGTAAAGGCTATGGAGTTGACCAAGCAATTAAAAATGTCCCCGAAAAATTTAAAAATGATGCGGGATTAAATTTTGATAGATTAAAATGGAGAAGGAAAAAAGGCCGAGTAGACTCTTCTGCAGAAATTTTACTTAAAATTAGAAATGACAAGGATTATTTAGTAATGCCTGATAAATGGTGGAAAGAACGTGAAATAATTTCCAGAGCACTTATTTATAAAAAGAAATATGAGATTGCTTATAAAATATCAAGTAATCATGGAATGACTGAAGGATCAGATTTTGCGGCTGCTGAATGGATGAGTGGATGGATTTCTTTGAGTTTTTTAAACGACCCTCTAACTGCAAAGGATCATTTTCAAAATTTTTATAACAACGTAAGCTATCCTATCAGCACATCTAGAGGTGCTTATTGGCTTGCTAGATCTTATGAAAATTTAGGTGAAAGGGAGCAATCTAATAAATGGTATCAAGAAGCAGCAAAATATTTAACAACATATTATGGTCAATTAGCTTTTTTAAAATTAAATCCTAATGGAAAATTTGAACTAAAAAAAGATATGGAAGTTGACAATAAGTATCGTTATATTTTTTTTAATAAAGAACTAGTTAAAATTGTCTATCTTTTAGATGAATTAAAAAAAGATAAATATACTAAATTTATTTTAAGACATCTTGCAAATGATAATATAGTAAAAGGTAGCGAAGTTTTGGCTGCTGAACTTGCAACAAATATTGAAAGATATGATTTTGCAATACAGGTATCTAAGATAGCTTCTTACCAAAAAAGATTTCATAATAGATTTAATTATCCAATAATTAGTACACCTAAAACTATTAATGGTAGAAAAATTCCTGAAAGTGCTTTTATCCTTTCTATTATCAGGCAAGAAAGTGAATTTGATTTAAGTGCTAATAGTCACGCAGGTGCAAAAGGTTTAATGCAACTAATGCCTTACACTGCAAAACTAGTTTCAAAACAAGCTAAACTACCTTATGTGAAATCAAGATTAACAACTGATCCAGAATATAATATTAATTTAGGATCTCACTACATTGCTGGTTTGATACTCCAATATGATGGTGCCTACCCTTTTGCTACAGCCGCTTATAATGCTGGTCCCAATAGAGTTAAGTATTGGAAAAAAATTAATAAAAATCCTCAAAAAAAACAAATTAATTATGTTGATTGGGTGGAGTTAATTAAATTTCGAGAAACAAGGAATTATGTTCAACGTGTTTTAGAGAATTATAATGTGTATAGATATATATTGGAAAAAAAACCAATCCCTATGAAAGACTTTTTTAAGGACCATCCATTATATTAATGGCGGAAGAGGAGGGATTCGAACCCTCGGTACAAGTTTCCCCGCACGGTCATTTAGCAAACGACTGGTTTCAGCCTCTCACCCACTCTTCCACTGCGACATTGATATATCCGATTGTATTGAATATTCAATATTTATAAAGTAATTATTGGCTAATAATGAAAAACAATTACTCAATATTTTCACTGATTAAAAATGCATTTAGTTATCATGAAAACTGGCAAAGAGCTTGGAGAGACCCTGCACCTAAGAAAGAATACGATGCTGTTATTATTGGTGGTGGTGGTCATGGGTTGGCTACAGCATATTATCTAGCTAAAAAACACAATATAAAAAATATTGCCGTTGTCGAAAAAGGTTGGATTGGAGGTGGTAATACTGGAAGAAATACAACAATAATAAGATCAAATTATTTATGGGACGCAAGCGCTGGTCTTTACGATCATGCACTAAAAATTTGGGAAAGTTTATCACAAGAACTTAACTATAACGTAATGTTTAGTCAAAGGGGAGTTATGAATCTTGCACACAATTTACAAGATGTAAGAGATTTAAAGAGAAGAACTCATGCCAATAGATTAAATGGCATTGATGCAGTTTATCTTAGTACTGAAGAAGTTAAAAAATTTTGTCCAATCATTAATACATCGCCAGATATTAGATACCCAGTATTAGGAGGCACTCTTCAAAGAAGAGCTGGTACAGCAAGACATGATGCTGTTGCGTGGGGTTACGCTAGAGGCGCTGATGAACTAGGTGTAGATATAATTCAAAATTGTGAAGTAAAAGGAATTAAAAGAAATGGTGATAGTGTAGAAGGTATTGAAACTACAAAAGGTTTTATTAAAACAAAAAAAGTTGGTGTAGTAGCAGCTGGTCACTCTAGTGTTATTGCAAATATGGCTGGCTTAAGATTACCTCTTGAAAGTAAACCATTACAAGCTTTAGTTTCGGAACCAGTTAAACCAATAATTGATACTGTTGTAATGTCTAATGCAGTACATGCTTATGTGAGTCAATCTGATAAAGGTGAATTGGTAATAGGTGCAGGGACTGATGATTATGTTTCATATTCCCAAAAAGGTAGTCATCAAATTGTTGAGGGAACACTTAATGCAATTTTAGAACTTTACCCAATATTTAGTAGGATGAGAATGCTTAGACAATGGGGAGGAATAGTTGATATTTGTCCTGATGCTAGTCCAATATTAAGTAAAACATCTATTAAAGGTTTATATTTTAATTGTGGATGGGGAACAGGTGGTTTTAAAGCAACACCAGGTTCAGGAGATTTGTTTGCTCACACTATAGCTAATGATGAGCCTCACAAATTGAATGCTGCATTTAATTTGAATAGATTTGTAAGTGGTGACCTTGTTGATGAACATGGTGCAGCAGCGGTTGCTCATTAATGTTTATTATAAATTGTCCATATTGTGGTGAACGGGACCATCAAGAATTTAAAGCTGGTGGTGAAGCGCATATAGAAAGACCCAAACAACCAACTGAATTAAGTGATGATGAATGGGCTGAGTATTTGTTTATGAGAAAAAATATTAAAGGAGTTCAATTTGAAAGATGGAACCATGCACACGGATGTAGAAAATGGTTCAATATGGTAAGAGATACATCTAACGATCAGATTATTTTAACTTATAAAATGGGTGAAAAGCCCCCTGCTCAATAATATGACCAACAATCTTAGAGTGAAATCGAGTGAATTTATTGATGAAACAGTAAGAATTTCATTTAAATTTAATGGAAAAACTTACTACGGATTTAAGGGTGACACACTTGGATCAGCCTTACTTGCAAACAATGTTCATTTAGTTGGAAGAAGTTTTAAATATCACAGACCAAGAGGAATAATGACAGCAGGTTCAGAGGAGCCTAATGCAATTGTTCAAATAAGCGATGGTACAGATAGAACAGAACCTAATGTAAGAGCTACAGAGGTAGAAATTTATGAAGGTTTAGAAGCATCTAGCCAAAACTGTTGGCCTAGCGTTAATTTTGATATTGGAGGATTAAATAATGCTATTTCAGCTTTTTTACCTGCTGGATTTTATTATAAAACTTTCATGTGGCCAGCAAGTTTTTGGGAGAAATATGAATACATTATAAGACACTCTGCTGGATTGGGGAAATCACCAACAGAAAAAGATCCAGATGTATATGATCATAAATATGTTCATTGTGATGTACTTGTGGTTGGAGCTGGTATTTCAGGAATATTAGCTGCAAAAAATGCAGCTAAAAATAACTTAAAAACTTTACTTGTTGATGAAAAAAATGAAATAGGAGGATCAACAATTTATCAAAACAGAGAGTTTAACAAAATTGAAAATCAAAGCTCATCCGATTGGCTTAAAAAAGAAATACAAGAGTTAAGAAATATTAAAAATCTTGAAATTAAAACAAGAACTAGCGTTGCAGCATTTCATGGATACAACTATCTATTAGCAAGAGAAAACTTAACGGATCATTTGGAGAAGAAAGATAAAAAAGGAAAAATTAGACAAAGACTCTTAAAAATAAGAGCTAAAAAAGTTATTCTTGCAACAGGTGCTTTGGAAAGACCACTTATCTTTAATAATAATGACAGACCTGGAATTATGCTTTCATCAGCTGTTAAAAAATATGCTGACTTTTATGGTGTAGTTTCTGGTAAAAAAAATGTTTTTTTTACAAATAATGATACCGCTTATGAAAGTGCTTTTTGTCTTCACAACAAAGGAATAAAAGTTGAGGCTATAATTGATATTAGAGAAAGTTCAAACTCTAAAATAGTTAAAGCTGTGGAAGAAGCTGGTATCAAAATTTATTGGTCTAGTACAATAGTTGATACAACTGGTTATAAAAGATTGAATAGTGTTTCGTTTATGAAATTATCTAATGATGGTTTGTCCGTAACTGGTAACAAGATGAATATTTCTTGTGACTGTTTAGGTGTTGCCGGTGGCTGGACTCCTGCTGTACATTTATTTACACAATCAGGTGGAAAATTAGCTTTTGATGAAAATAATAAAGTATTTTTACCAAATAAATACACCTCTGAACAATTAAGTGTTGGGTCATGTAATGGTGATTTTGAGATAAAAGAAATTGTCAAAAATCTTTCTACTAATTTAAAAGATTTTTTAAAAATTGATAAAACAGATTTTGAAAATATCAATGTTGAAAGTGAGGAAGAAACCTCAAAAAGAAATATTTGGCTTTTACCATCAGATAAACCAATTGGAAAAACCAAACCATTTGTTGATTATCAAAATGATGCAACTGCAAAAGACATAAAGCTTGCTCTAAGAGAAGGATTTAGATCAATTGAACATGTAAAAAGATACACAACAACTGGCATGGGTACTGATCAAGGTAAACTTGGAAATATGCATGCACTTGGAATAATTGCTGATACAGCTGGTGTTAAAATGGGAGAACTTGGAACTACAACTTTTAGACCCCCCTACACACCTTTAACATTTGGAACAATTGTTGGAAGAAATGTTGGAGAATATTTTGACGTATTTAGAAGAACACCAATGAATGATTGGCACATTAATAATAAAGCAGAATTTGAAAATGTTGGTCAATGGAAAAGGGCCTGGTATTACCCTATTAATGATGAAACTATGTTTCAAGCTGTTCAGAGAGAAAGTGTTGCTGCAAGAGAAAGTGCAGGGATATTAGATGCCTCAACATTGGGTAAAATTGATATTCAAGGTAGTGATGCATCAGAATTCTTAAACAGAGTTTATACAAATGCATGGTCAAAACTTGGAATTGGTAAGTGTAGATATGGTCTAATGTTAAATGAGGATGGTATGGTTTATGACGATGGTGTTACTACAAGACTTGGAGAAAATCATTACCTAATGACAACAACAACTGGTGGTGCTGCTAACGTTTTAGGTAAGCTTGAAGATTATCTACAAACTGAATGGCCTGAATTAGATGTTTATTTAACTTCAGTTACTGATCACTATGCAACGGCTAGTATCTGTGGCCCAAACAGTAAAAAAATTTTAAATAAGATTATTCCAGACCTTGATCTATCAGAAGAAAATTTTCCACATATGTCTTTTAAAGAAGCGCAAATTGAAAATAATAAATGTAGAATAATGAGAATTAGTTTTACCGGTGAACATAGCTACGAAATTAATATTCAGGCAAATTATGGTAAAGCTCTTTGGGAAAAATGTATGGAAGCAGGTAAAGAATTTAATATCACTCCATATGGAACTGAAACTATGCATTTACTACGTGCTGAAAAAGGGTTTATTATTGTTGGTCAAGATACAGATGGCACTATGACCCCTATTGATCTTCAAATGGATTGGGTTGTAAGTAAAAAGAAGTATGATTTTATTGGTAAAAGATCACTTTATAGATCAGACACTATGAAAGAAGATCGTAAACAATTAGTTGGGCTTGTAACAGATGATCCAAATATAGTTTTAGAAGAAGGGGCTCAAATTGTTTCAGAACTTAATCAGTCTCCTGTCAATATGCTTGGGCACGTTACATCAAGTTATTACAGTCCTAATTTAAAAAAATCTATTGCTCTAGCCGTTGTTAGAGGCGGAAAGAACATGATGGGAAAAAAATTATTCATTCCAATGGAAAATAAAACGATCAAAGTAACTATAACAAATTCAGTTTTTTTTGACGAAGAAAATAAGAGGTTAAATGCTTAATTATAATTCTCCTATTAATAAAGAGATCAAACATAATGATATTTCTATTAAAGAATTTTCACCTATAATGAAACTCAATCTAAGAGGAAAAAAAAGAGAATTCTTTACTACTGTTGGTAAACATTTAGATATGATTTTACCTACAGAGGCAAATACCTCATCATCTAGCTCTAAACTTACATCTATTTGGCTAAGCCCAGATGAGTGGATGGTAATATCTAACGAGATAACTAAAAAAGATACAAAAAAATATGATGTTGAAGAAAATTTATATAATGATATTTCAAAAACTAATTTAGGTGCTGTAATTGATGTAACAGATCACTTTGTAATGCTAGAATTAGAAGGAAAAAATATATATGAATTATTTGCATCTGGTAGTCCATTTAACTTTAATGAATTTAAAGAAAAAAAAGGATCTACAACACAGACATTACTAAACAACATTGATGTTATAATTCAGAATAAAGGTGAAAATTTAGTTAATTTATTTGTTAGACGTTCATTTTCAGAGCATTTGTACTCTTGGATTAATGATAGTGCGTCAAGGTTATAAGGTTATTTTTAATTATTTGTGGGTAAAAGAGGTTATGAAAAAACTTATCTTACTTGCACTTATGGTGCTTTTACCCCTTTCAGTTAATGCAGAATCTAAACTAGATCAAATATTAGCATCTGGTGAATTAAAAGTTGGAACAACAGGTGACTGGGATCCAATGACAATGAAAGACCCAGCAACAAATAAATACAAGGGTTTTGATATTGATGTGATGAATGAATTAGCTAAAGACATGGGTGTAAAAATTACTTTTGTACCAACTGAATGGAAAACTATAGTTTCAGGAATTACTTCAGGTAGATACGACATTTCAACAAGTGTTACTAAAACTCCTAAAAGAGCAGAAGTTGCTGGTTTCACTTCCACATATTACAAATATGGAACAGTGCCACTAGTTCTTAAAAAAAATTTAAAAAAGTTTTCAACTTGGGACTCTCTAAATAAAGATGGTGTTAAAATAGCTACTACTCTTGGAACTTCTCAAGAGCAAAAAGCAAAAGAATTTTTTCCAAATTCTACTTTAAAATCAGTTGAAGCCCCTGCTAGAGACTTTCAAGAAGTTTTGGCGGGTAGAGCCGATGGAAATATTACAAGTTCAACAGAGGCTAATAAACTGGTTATTAAATACCCACAATTAGCAATAGTTCAGGATGGTGAAAAAAATCCTGCTTTTCTAGCTATGATGGTTCCAAAAAAAGATAATGTTTGGAATGAATATGTGAGTAACTGGATTGAAAAGAAAAAAAACTCTGGTTTCTTTGAACAGCTGTTAGCTAAATATAGTCTTAAAAGTTTATAATCAATTAGATATTAGTAATTAATTATCTATAATTTTAAGAGTGAAAAATATATTTTTTTTACTCTTAATATTTCCTCTCTCTTCTTGTACAGATCAAGAATTGGGATGGTTTATTATTTCACCTAATAATGTTGAAGGATTAACAAATTTAAAATTCTTATTAAGTGGATTAACTACAACAATTTTTATCTCTGTAGTGTCTATTGTTATATCTATGATATTGGGTTTTGTTGTTGCCATCCCCTCTTTAGCAAAAAACAAATTTTTAACTTACATAAATATTGGTTATGTTGAAATTGTAAGAGCTGTACCATTATTAGTTTTAATTTTATGGATTTACTATGGTTTACCGATAATGACAGGTATTAGCTTTAGTCCATTTGTTTCTGGGATAATTGCTTTAGCTATAAGTGAAAGCGCTTTTCAGGCTGAAATTTTTAGAGCAGGAATTAATTCAATTAAAAAGGCACAATGGGAAGCTGGAAGTTCATTAGGGTTAAATTTCTTTAAAAGATTAAGGTTAGTAATACTTCCTCAAGCCATAAAAAATATTTTGCCAGCTATTGGAAATCAATTTGTTTATGTGCTTAAAATGTCATCATTAGTTTCCATAATTGGTATCGGTGATTTAACCAGAAAAGCTAATGAATTAGTTGTTACCACCTATAGACCTTTAGAAATCTATACTTTCTTAATATTGGAGTATTTAATCTTAATATTAATTGTTTCTTTCTTTGTAAGAAAATTAGAGAAAAATTTAAAAACAGATTAGATATTAATTTTTTTTTCGCCAATCCCAAGGATAATCAAATTCCATTGACCACATACCAAATTTATTAAATTTAGCATAATCTTCATCGAGTATGAATTTTTTTGAATATCTTCTATAAGTAAATGCATAACCACTTCTAACTAAATAGCGTGATAAGCTCTCGTTATTTACAAAACACTCAGCTAATGTTCTTTTGTATTGATCTTTACCTTCATTAACACAGGTAACATTATTATCAGCAATTTTATCGATAAGAATTTGTTTGGCTGTCATTCCACATGGTTTTTTAACTCCTTGTTTAATACAGATTTGTTTTAATTCTGGAGTATCTATGCCACTAAACCTTATTTTCTCTCCGTTTACCTTGATGGTATCTCCGTCTGTTATCTTAATATCTTGAGACTTAATATCTGTATAAGTAAAAAAAAATACTAATATGGAAATACTAATAACTAAAATGGCTTTTCTTTTGCTTAAATACATTATTTAAAAAATACCCAATGAAAATTATTAGGGCAATACCCATAATCCAATTAGTTGCCATTATTGTGTAAAATATATCATTATAATCACCACCTCTAATATTAATCACATACCATAAAGATAAAAATGGAAATGCAGTTAACCTAAGTATGCTTAAATATAGGCTATAAATTGGTTTTTTAAGTGCTTGGAATACTGCTGTAGTGATAAAAAATACCGGATAAATAGGACCAATTAAAGCTGCAACTTTAAGATAAAGTGCCCCATGTTTAATTGCTTCAGTATTATCGGTAAATTGAGATACAAAAAATTCTGCGCCAAAAAATAATATTATTCCTGCTCCAATCATAAATGAAGAGCCAAATAAAAGAGCCTTTGTATATAATTCTCTTATACGATTAAACTTCTTTGCACCAAAATTTTGTCCCCCTATTGATAGTACAGCGGTATTTAAACCAATAACAGGTAATAAAAAAACCTGCTCAACCCTTAAAGCAGAACCATAGCCAGCGGTAGCCATTTCTCCAAATTGTCCAATAAAGTATAAAATATTAAATATGCCAACTCCTATAAAAAGCATACTAAACATTATAGGGAGTGCTTGAGAAAATAATTCTCTCAACATATCTAATTTAGGAATAAAACACTGTATGTATAAATATTTTCTTAATTTACATGAGTTAATTTTATAAGCTAAATAAAATGTTCCAATAGATTGAGAAATTACTGTTGCAATAGCAAGTCCACCTATACCAAAAGCAGGAATAAACCCGTAACCCCAAATAAATAATGGATTTAAAAAAATATTTAAGAAAAAACTAAAGATTAATACATTTCTATAACTTTTTGTATCACCTTGAGCATTAAGAGCACCATTTAAAGAAATTTGTATCATCACAATAAAAGTACCGTAGAAAATTATATCTAAATATTCTCTTGTTAAAGCAATGCTTGAAGCATCGGAACCCATTACACCTAAAAGAAAATTAGAAACATTTAATCCAAATAATGTGACTATAACGGATGTTAATATTGCAAAAATAACTGATTGAGCAATAAATAATGATGCTTTATTAAATTTCTTTTCGCCTAATAAATTACCTATACATGCATTTGTTGCAGCACCTATTCCTACACCAACAGCAATAATTACAAAATATATCGGAAATGATTTGGCTATTGCACCTATAGCTTCTGCTGAAATTCTACCTGCAAACCAAGTATCAACTAAATTATAGAAAGTCTGAAACAAAGAACCTACACTTGCAGGGATTGTTACTTTTCTAAGAAGATCCCAAATAGGGTCTTTTGTTAAATTTATTTGTTTAGACAAAGTTTTTTATTTAAATTCTTTCTGAAATATATGCTTTGATCCGCTCTTTTTAGCAAGATTTATTTGTTTCTGTCTCATTCTAAATCTAGCTTTTTGTGTTTCTGTTAAATTGTCGTGACAATTTGGACAAGAAACACCCTCTTCATATTTTTTTGATTTCTTGTCTTTAGTAGAAATAGGTTTTCTGCATCCGCTGCACATAAAGTAAGTTCCAACTTTTAAACCGTGTTTAAGACTGATTCTGTTATCAAAAACAAAACATTCTCCTTTCCACATACTATCTTTTTTCTTAGTATTTTTGAGATAATTTAGAATACCACCATTCAATTGATAAATATTTTTGAAACCTTTGTTCTTTAAGTATGTTGATGTCTTTTCACATCTAACACCTCCAGTACAAAACATGGCTACTGGTTTGTTTTTTTTTAACTTATTTAGATATTTAGGAAAATCTCTAAAATTATTAACATTTGGATTTACTGCTTTTTTAAATGTTCCTACGTCAAATTCAAAAGGCTTTCTCGTATCAATTATATGGGTATCTTTTTTTTTAATTAATTTGTTCCATTCTTTTGGATCTAAATGTGTTTCTAAATTTCTTTCTTTAGAATTTAACATTAAATTCATTGGAACAATTTCTTTTTTAATTTTAACTTTAGGTTTGTGAAAAGGTTGGAATGAAGATTTAGAATCATTACTATTATCAAAATTCTTAAATGAAAATAGTGATTTAAGTTTTTTTATTGTTTTTTCTATATCTTTAACTTGACCAGATATAGTTCCATTTAATCCTTCTTTAGCAATAATAATAGTTCCTCTTATATTGTTTTTAATAAAGAATTTTTGCATAGCATCTTTATTTTTTTTTAAAGATGTAACTTTTACAAATTTGTAAAAACCAAGAACTTTAAACATTATAAAACTCTACAAACTGTCATGCCATCTCCTAAAGGAATTATAATTTGCTCAACTCTTTTGTCATTAGCAATATGAGAATTAAATTCTCTTATGTTTACTGTGTATTTATTTAAATTTTTCTGATCAGCAACTTCTCCATGCCATAAAACATTGTCAATAATTATCAAACCACCTTTATCAATTAACTGTAATGATCTTTCATAATATTCTTTATAATTCATTTTATCTGCATCAATAAAAATCATGTCAAATTTATTATTTTTAAGATCTTCTAAGCTTTCTAAGGCTGGTTTTATTATTGTTTTTATTTTGTGGTCTTGTTTTGCTTTTTTGAAAAACTTTAATGCTACTTTGTTAGTTTTTTCATCTTTATCAAGTGCTATCAACTTACCATCATCTGGTAAAGCTAATGAAATTGAAAGTGCACTCAACCCTGTGAAAGTTCCAATTTCTAATACATTTTGTATATTTGAGATTTTTATAATTAAATGTAGAAAATAGCATTGAGATGGATCAACTTGCATTCTTTTGACATCACCTAAAGTATTATTATAATCAATTATTTCTTGCTGAATTGGATTTAGATTTAATCCAAAGTCATTAATATAACTTTGTAATTTTTCTGTTATTTTAAGGTTTGCACCCATTTCTATTAAAGCTTTTTCTTTAATATCTCATTTATTAATTGGGGGTTTGCTTTACCGCCTGAAACTTTCATTGCTTGACCTACAAAAAAACCAAATAATTTTTCTTTACCATTCTTATATTCAATCGCTTTTTCTCTGTTATCATTAATTATTTTATCTATTAAAGCTTCTAAAGCTTTTGGGTCACTTTCTTGTTTCAAACTTTTTTCCTCAACAATTACTTGGGGATCTTTATCTCCATCAAGCATTAATTCAAATATTGTCTTACCTATCTTTCCGGAAATCGTTCCGTTTTTAATTAGATTAATTAACTTTGCTAAATTTTTTGCGCTTATAGGGCTTTCAGATATTTCTAAATTTTTATTGTTTAAAACAGCAAATAATTCACCCGTAATCCAGTTCACCGCTAATTTCATATCACGATTCTTGCCCATTTTTGCAACAACTTCTTCAAAATATTTTGCAGTTTCAATATCAGATACTAATATTGTTGCCTCATAAGGGGACACTTTAAATTCATCTATAAATCTTTTCTTTTTATCATCAGGCAATTCTGGAATATCTTCTTTTAGTTGTTCTATAAACTCATCTGTAACTTCTAGTGGTAATAAATCTGGATCTGGAAAATATCTATAATCATGAGCATCTTCTTTTGATCTCATTGATCTGGTTTCATTTTTTTTAGTATCAAATAATCTTGTTTCTTGGTCAATAGATTTACCTTCTTCTATCAAATCAACTTGTCTATTAGCTTCATAATCAATTGCCATTTGCATAAATTTAATAGAATTAACATTTTTAATCTCACAACGTGTTCCAAGCTCTTTACTGTCTTTTAACCTTACAGAAACGTTAACATCTGCTCTTAAAGAACCTTCTTGCATATTACCATCACATGTACCCAAATATCTCATTATGGATCTTAATTTTTTAATATAGGCACTTACCTCATCTGGAGTTCTTAAATCGGGCTTACTAACAATTTCCATTAAAGCTACACCTGATCTATTTAAATCTACTAAAGTATTTTGTGGATCCATATCATGAATGCTTTTTCCAGCATCTTGCTCTAAGTGTAGTCTTTCAATACCTACCTCTTTCTGTCCATTAGGCATATCAAGAACAACTGTTCCCTCTCCAACTATTGGGTATTTAAATTGAGAAATTTGATATCCTTGAGGAAGGTCAGCATAAAAATAATTTTTTCTATCAAAAACTGATCTCTTGTTAATTTGAGCTTTTAAACCAATACCTGTTTTTATTGCTTGTTTAACGCAATATTCATTAATTACAGGTAACATTCCTGGAAATGCAGCATCAACTAAACTAACTTGTGTGTTAGGTTCTGCACCAAATTTTGTTGAAGAAGATGAGAATAATTTTGAATTAGATGTCACTTGCGCATGTACTTCAAGACCAATAACAACCTCATAAACATTATCATATCTTTCAATTAAATATTCTGAATTTTCTTTGGGCACTATTTAATCCACCAATCAGTAATTTTGTTTTTAAAATTAATCTTATCTTCCATTGCGTATGCTAAATTTAATATTTCTTGTTCTTGAAATGCTTTGCCAATAATCTGTAATCCCAAAGGATATCCAGCTGCATCAAGACCCGCTGGTATAGATATAGCGGGTAAACCTGCTAAATTTACAGGTACAGTGAAGATATCATTCAAATACATTGATACTGGATCATTTTTCTTTTCACCTATTTTAAATGCTGAGCTAGGTGTCGAAGGTGTTAAAATAGCATCTACTTTTTTATATGCTTCATCGAAATCATTTTTAATCAACTTTCTAACTTTTTGCGCTTTCAAGTAATAAGCATCATAATATCCTGATGACAAAACATAAGTACCAATCATTATTCTTCGTTGAACTTCAGCTCCAAAACCTTCTGATCTTGTTTTTTCATACATTTCTATCAAGTTTTCACCTTTGGCTCTAAAACCATACTTAACACCATCATATCTAGCTAAATTCGAAGAAGCTTCTGCAGGAGCAACAATATAATATGTTGGTAAAGCATAACTAGTGTTAGGTAATGAAATATCTATTATTTCAGCACCACAATCTTTTGCGTATTCAATTCCTTTTTTCCATAACTCTTCAATTTCTTTTGGCATCCCCTCTACTCTATACTCCTTGGGTATTCCTATTTTTTTTCCTTTAATATCTTTTGTTAAGTCTTTGCTATATTGGGTTCTTTTAAAATCAATTGAGGTAGAGTCTTTATTATCATAAGTGCTAATTACTTCTTGCAGTAAAGCACAATCCTCTACATTTTGTGACATTGGTCCTGCTTGATCTAGTGAAGATGCAAATGCAACTATTCCATATCTTGAACAGCTTCCATAAGTAGGCTTTAAACCAACTGTACCGGTAAAAGATGCTGGCTGCCTTATTGATCCTCCAGTATCAGTTCCTATTGTAATTGGTGTCAGTTGACCACTTACAGCTCGAGCTGAACCACCGGATGAGCCACCTGGAACCAATCCTTTATCTATTGGGTTTTGGACATTTCCGTAAAAACTAGTTTCGTTTGAGGATCCCATGGCAAACTCATCACAGTTTAATTTGCCAAGTAAAATCGCTCCTTCATTCCATATATTTTGAGTAACAGTAGACTCATATGTGGGGACAAAATTTTCAAGAATTTTACTACCTGCCGTAGTTCTCATATCTTTAGTGCAAAAAAGATCTTTTACAGCCATTGGTATTCCTGGAAGTTTTAAATCTAGATTAGGTTTTTCATCAAATTTTTTTGATTTATCAATTGCATTTGAAAAATCTTCTGTAATGTAAGAATTTAATTCTTTTGATCTTTTAGAGCGATCAACAAAAGCTTTGGTTACTTCCTCAGAAGATAATTTTTTTTCTTTAATATTTTTAACTAATGAAGTTAATGATTGTGAAGTTATATCAGACATTATTCAACAACTTTTGGAACCACAAAAAAATCCTCATTATCTTCAGGAGAATTTTTTATAATTTGTTCTCTTATATTTTGATTTTTAATTTCATCAGATCTAAACTTTAAAGTTGTTTCAGCAACAGATGTAAGCGGCTCAATATTATCTGTATTTAATTCATTTAATTTTTCAATAAATTTGAAAATTGAGTTTAAATCACCTGCAAGTTTTTCAGCTTTTTGTTCATCTACTGAAATCCTTGATAGTTTTGAAATATGCTTTATTGTTTTAAGATCAATGCTCATATGGTATTTAAATATGTCGCAAAGTATCACTTAAGTTAAAAATATACAATATGATCACTATTGAAGATTTGAAAAAAAAACAGGCTGAACCCTCTAGATTAATTGGATTAGATCTTGGTTCTAAAAGAATTGGTGTTTCAATATGTGATGAGAGGCAATCTATAGCCACACCCTTTAAAACAATTACTAAAACAAATACAAATGAGTTAATTGCTCAATTAAAGGAGATAATTAATGAATATGATATTAAAGGAATTATAATTGGCAATCCTCTCAATATGGATGGTTCATCTGGTAGATCAGCACAATCTGTCAGTGATGTGTCAAATAATGTAGATAAAGCAATTGATATAGACGTTTGCCTTTGGGATGAGAGACTTTCTACTGTTGGGGCTTTTAATCTATCTAGTCAACTAGATGTTAATGTAAGTAAAAGAGAAAAAAATATAGATCAAAATGCTGCAGCTTTTATACTTCAGGGAGCAATAGATTTCTTGAATAATTAATACTTGCCATGACATTACTTTATAGTTATAGAGTTAATTTTAATGGCATCTAAAACCCAAAAAGCTATTAAAATTTCTCAAAAACATTTGTTAGGTATCCAAGATTTATCGATCAATGATGTCAATTTGATTTTAGATGAGTCACAGTCATTTATTAAGCTTAACCAAAGTAAAAACAAACGATTAAACGTACTAAACGGAAAAACACAAATTAACTTATTTTTTGAACCTTCTACTAGAACACAAAGTTCATTTGAATTAGCAGGTAAACGTTTGGGGGCAGATGTTATGTCGATGAATATGGGAAACTCGGCAATCAAAAAAGGTGAAACTTTGATTGATACAGCAATGACATTAAATGCAATGCACCCTGACATAATTGTAATTAGGCATCAAGACTCTGGTGCTTGCAACTTATTATCTCAAAAAGTAAATTGTGCGGTACTAAATGCTGGGGATGGCAGAAGAGAACATCCTACGCAGGCTTTATTAGATGCTTTAACAATAATTAATAGAAAGAATAAAATTCAAGGATTAAAAATTGCAATTTGTGGAGATATTCTCCATTCAAGAGTTGCAAGATCAAATATTTATTTATTAACAATGTTAGGTGCAGAAGTAAATATAGTTGCACCAACAAATTTAATGCCAAAAGAAATTGAAAAATTTGGTGTAAATACTTTTACCGATATGAAAAAAGGACTTAAAGATTGTGACATAGTAATGATGTTAAGGCTTCAAAATGAAAGAATGACAAGTTCATTTCTTTCATCAAATAGAGAATACTATGAATACTATGGTTTAACTCCAGATAAACTTGATCATGCAAAACCTGACGCAATTATTATGCATCCTGGCCCTATGAATAGGGGTATAGAAATCGATACAAGACTAGCTGATGATATTAATAAAAGTGTAATAAAGGAACAAGTTGAACTTGGTGTAGCAGTAAGAATGGCTTGTTTAAAAATATTTTGTGAATAAATGAAAAAACAATACTTTATAAATGCAAATATTATTGATCCTCACAACTCAATAAATGAAAATGGAGGATTGATTATTGGAGAAGATGGAAAAATCGAGGCAATTGGTAAAAAAGTAAATTCTAATAATTTACCTACAAGAGAAAAGCCAATAGATTTGAAAGGTAAATATATACTTCCTGGACTTGTAGATATGAGAGTTTTTGTTGGTGAACCAGGTTATGAATATAAAGAAAATTTTAGAACTTTAAGCAATGCAGCATTATCTGGAGGGGTAACATCGGTAGTTACAATGCCTAATACTGATCCAATAATTGACAATGTTTCAATTGTAGATTTCTTAAAGAGAAGAGGAAGAGACAAATCTAAAATAAATATATTTCCATGTGCCTCATTAACACAAAATATTGAGGGAACTAACATGACCGAATTTGGTTTGTTAGCTAAAAAAGGAATAATTGCATTTACAGATGGGATTAAAACTATTCAAAATACTAGTTTAATGTCCAGAATTATGAATTCAGCTAAAGACTTAGATTGTTTAATTATGCAACATGCTGAAGACTATCATCTTTCTAAAAATGGCATGATAAACTCTGGTATAATCGCCACTAAACTAGGTTTGTCAGGAATACCTGATATTGCTGAAAGAATTATAATCGAAAGAGACTTAGCTCTTCTCGAGAAGAATAAGTGCCGATATCACATATCACAACTCTCAGCAACAAAATCAGTCGAAGTAATTAAGCAAAGAAAAGATGATATAAAATTTACCTGCGGAGTCTCGATCAATAATTTATCACTTAATGAAAATGATATCGGTGATTTCAAAACATTTTTAAAATTGTCTCCTCCTCTTAGAAAAGAAGAAGATAGAGAGTCGCTAGTTCAAGGGTTAAAAGATAAAACTATTGATGTAATCGTTTCAGATCACAAACCTGAGGATGAAGAATCTAAACGATTAACTTTTTCACAAGCTGCTACAGGAGCTTCAGGTATAGAAACTTTGCTATCTTTATCATTAGAATTATATCATAACGGGTCGGTAAAACTTGAAACAATTATTCAAGCACTAACATCTAATCCTGCAAAAATTTTAAGAATTAATAAAGGAAATCTGTCAATTGGAAATGATGCAGATTTTTGTATAGTGGATCTAAATAAACCATGGATTGTAAAAAAAGAAAATTTAATTTCAAAATCTAAAAATACTTCGATTGAAGACAAAAAACTTCAAGGTAAAGTCACTAATACCTTTGTAAAAGGTAGAGAATTATTTAAAATATAAAAATGGATTATTTAGTTGTTGGTATAGCCTCATATCTGATGGGTTCTATTCCATTTGGTTTAATTTTAACTAAAATCTTCCTAAAAAAAGATATTAGAGAAATAGGTTCAGGCAACATAGGCGCAACAAACGCCCTGAGAACTGGAAATAAACTTGTTGGCTATTCAACTTTATTATTAGATATAGCAAAAGCTATAATTCCAGTAATTTATGTTAAGATAAACTATCCTGATTTAGTTTATATAGCCTCTTTATGTGCTTTTTTAGGACATGTGTTCCCCATTTGGCTTAAGTTTAAAGGTGGTAAAGGTGTGGCTACTTATGTTGGAATTTTGTTCTCTATAAATATCATCTTAGGACTTATCTTTGTTTCAAGCTGGGCGTTTATATTTTTATTATTTAGATACTCTTCACTTTCATCAATAATAAGCTCCTTGTCAGTTCCTATTTATATTCTAATAACAAGTCAGATAAATGATGCTATTTTTTTTGCTATAATGTTTATTTTGATTTTCTTTACCCATAGAGAAAATATTAAACGACTGAAAAATAAAGAAGAAAGTAAGACTAAAATTTATTAATTTGACTATCAAAGACTTTTGAGTAGTTTGTTAAATTATGAATCTAGTCATAGTTGAAAGTCCCGCAAAAGCTAAAACAATTAACAAATATTTAGGTGATGATTATACTGTTTTAGCAAGTTATGGTCATATTAGAGATTTACCGTCAAAAAATGGTTCTGTAGACCCAGAACAAAATTTTAAGATGGAATGGGAAGTTGATAGTTTTTCAAAAAAATATTTAAAAGAAATTACAGATGCTGCAAAAGACTCAGATAAAATTATTTTAGCAACTGACCCGGATCGTGAAGGTGAAGCAATAGCATGGCATGTTAAAGAATATTTAAATGAAAAAAAACTTTTAAAAGATAAAGCAGTTGAGAGAGTTGTTTTTAATGAAATCACAAAAAAAGCAGTAACTTATGGTATAGATAACCCAAGACAAATTGAGCCTTTACTAGTAGATGCCTATATGGCTAGAAGAGCTTTAGATTATTTAGTTGGTTTTAACATATCTCCTATTCTTTGGACTAAATTACCAGGATCAAAATCAGCTGGAAGAGTACAATCTGTAGCTTTAAAACTTATAACTGAAAGAGAACATGAAATAGAGTCTTTTGATCCAGAAGAATTTTGGACCTTAAGTATCAATTTTCAAGATGATAGTAAAAATTTAATTACTTCAAGTATTTATCAATTAAATGGAAAGAAAATAGAAAAATTCTCTTTTAGAAATAAAAATGAAATTAACAAAGCATTAGAAAATATTAATGATAAGAAATTTGGTATAAACGATGTTTCATCAAAAATTGTCAGTAGAAACCCATCTGGTCCATTCACAACATCAACTTTACAACAAGTGGCCTCAAGTAGATTAGGGTTTGGTGCTTCCCGAACAATGCAAATTGCTCAAAGATTATACCAAGGAATTGAAATAGATGGAGAAACTATAGGATTAATTACCTATATGAGGACAGATGGAACAAACCTTTCCACTGATGCAGTTTCAGATTTTAGAGATTTTATTAAAAATCAATATGGAACAGAATACTTACCTGAGAAACCTCTTAATTATTCAGGAAAAAAGGCGAAAAATGCCCAAGAAGCTCACGAAGCTATTCGACCAACAGATATAAGTAGATCACCAAATACTGTTAAAAAATATTTGAGCACAGATCAACAAAAACTATACAATCTAATTTGGGGCCGAGCTTTATCATCTCAAATGGAGTCAGCAAAATTTGACAGAAATACAATAACAATTACCTCAGAAGATGGTAACACAATATGTAAATCAAGCGGGTCTGTACAAAAGTTTGATGGTTTTTTAAAAGTATTCCCTAGTCCAAGTAAAGATGAAGATGAATCAATTCTACCAGAAATGACTAAAGGACCAATAAATATTGAGTCACTTATAGATGAACAGCATTTTACTCAACCACCACCAAGATATTCCGAAGCAAGCCTTGTAAAAAAATTAGAAGAACTTGGAATTGGTAGACCATCAACCTATGCAAGCATCATTTCAACAATTGCTAACCGCGGATACGCTGAAATACTTAACAAAAGATTTTTTCCTACTGATCGTGGAAAACTAATATCTGCATTTTTAGAAAAATTATTTTCTAAATATGTTGATTACAATTTTACAGCAGGATTAGAAGATCAATTAGATGATATAACAACTGGTAAAGAAAGTTGGATAAAAGTTTTGGAAATGTTTTGGAAAGATTTTAATAACAATGTTTCTGAAGTAAAAGAAAAAAGAACTAGAGAGGTTTTGGATTTATTAAATGAAAGTTTAGGTACATTAATTTTTGACAAAGATAACAATGGTAATGTTGTTAGAAAATGTCAATTATGTAAAACCGGTTCATTAAGTCTAAAAAATAGTTTTAGAGGTGGAGCTTTTATTGGATGTTCTAATTATCCAGAATGTAAATTTACTAGGCCATTGTCTAAAGCAAAAGCAGCTGCACAAGCGCAATTAGCTGAACCAAAATTCATAGGTAAACATGATAATGGAAATGATATTTTTTTAAAGAATGGGAGATTTGGCCCCTATCTTCAATATGAAAAAATAGCAGAAGAAAATTTAGAAGAAAAAATTCCAAAGAAAAAGAAGAAAACAAAAAAACTTAAGCCAGATGTAAACGAGCTTTTGAAAAATGTTTCAATTCCTAAAGGTCTAGAATTAGAAAATATTGATTTAGAAAAAGCTCAATTTTTATGTTCTTTACCCAAGTCTTTAGGATTAAATCCAGAAAACCAAAAGGAAATTACTCTTAATACAGGAAGATTTGGTCCATATCTAAAGTGTGAAAATAAATCTGCAAGAATTGAAAACATAGAAGAAATATTCTCAATTGGTCTTAATAGAGCTATAACACTAATTGCAGAAGCTAAACCAGGAAGAATGTCTTCTTCTATAATTAAGGATTTAGGAGAACATCCAGAGGATAAAAAGCCTGTTAGAGTTATGAAAGGCCAATATGGACCATATATTAAATATAAATCTTTAAATGCGACTATACCTGAGGAAAAGGACCCTACTGAATTAACTATGGAAGAAGCTTTAATCCTTATTGAGAAAAGAAAAGAATACGATAGAAATAAGAAAAGTAAGAAAAGGAAAAAAAAATGAAAAAAATCTTAATTACAATTGGTTTAATGCTGTGTTTTATAAGCTCTTCTTATTCAAATGAAACTAAATGTACTGATTTTAAAAAATTTTCAAAAGAATATTTAAAATGTAAAACTGATAAAATTAAAAAAGGAACAATTAATAAAGCTAATGAAATAAAAGAAGGCACAGCAAAGAAAACAAGTGATTTAAAAAAAGGTGTAATGAAGTTAACAGTTAAAGCTAAAAGTAAATTAAAAAAAAGTGAGTAGATTATGAATTTTGAAAATAAAATTAAGGAATTGAAAATAGAATTACCTGAAGCTAAAGCTCCTGTTGGTTCATATGTTGCAACTAAAATAGTAGGAAACTTACTTTATGTTTCGGGCCAAATATCAATTAATTCAAATGGAGAATTAATTAAAGGAAAAGTAGGTAAAGACCTAACTACTGATGACGCTTATAAAGCAGCTGAAAGATGTGGATTAAGTATTATTGCTCAAGTTAAACTTGCATGTGACGGAGATCTTTCAAAAGTAAAATCTTGTATTAAATTGACTGGATTTGTTAATTCAACAGAAGATTTCATCGAACAACCAAAAGTAATAAATGGTGCTTCAGATTTAATAGCTAAAATTTTTGGTGATGCTGGCATGCATACAAGGGCAGCAGTAAGCACTAACAGTCTACCCCTAGGTGTATCTGTTGAAGTTGATGCTATTTTTGAATTAAATTAAATTTTTATCTACCGATACCAAAATACTTAAATCCTTGAGACTTAATTTTCAAAGGAGAATAAATATTTCTCATGTCATATATCTTTAGATTTTTTGATGAATGTAATTTTTTAAAATTAATAGATTTAAAATCATTCCATTCTGTATGCAAAATTACTAAATCTGAACCTTTAACAGCCTCACCAATCGAATTAGCAAAGTTTACATTTTTTAAATTGCTAAACTCCTTTTTAAATCCTGTTGGATCATAGTACTTAATTTGAGCTCCTTTTTTAGATAAAAAGGGTATCATTTCTAAACTAGATGAGTCTCTCATATCATCTGTGTTGGCTTTAAAGGTAACTCCCAAAAAACAGATATTTTTATTTCTAATCTTTTTATTGAGTATTTCATTAACTTTTTTTAAAAGTAATTTTGATCTCAAGGAATTCGAATTAATAACACTTTTAATGACAGATAAATTAATCTTAAATTTATCAGCAGTGTTGACAATAGCTTTAGTATCTTTTGGAAAACAAGATCCACCATATGCTGGTCCAGCTCTTAAAAAACGACTGCCTATTCTTTTATCTAATCCTATACCAATAGAAATATCTTCGACATCAATTTGAGCTTTTTCACATAAATTTGCAATTTCATTAATAAAGGTAATTTTAGTAGCTAAAAAAGCATTAGAAGCATATTTGATAAGTTCAGCAGCTCTACGATTTGTGGAAATAAATTTTGCCCCTTTTGATATTAATGGGGAATAAAGATTTCTTAGTTTTGTAGCAGATTTTTTATCGTTAGAACCAATTACAACTCTATCAGGATAAATAAAATCTCTTATGGCCTCACCTTCTCTTAAAAATTCAGGATTTGATGCTACTGAAAATTTATTTTTATTTACTTTTTTTGATAATATTTTTTCTATTTCATCACCTGTTGTTACTGGAACTGTTGATTTTGTTATAATTATTTTAAATTTGTTAATAGATTTTGATATTTCTTTAGCTACTGAAAATATTTGGCTTAGATCAGCACCAGTGCTATTTTTTTTTGTTGGAGTACCAACGCATATAAAAACTATATCTGATTTTTTTATTGAATTACTCAAATTTGTTGAAAATTTTAATCTTTTATTTTTATAATTTTTGAGAACTAATTCTTCTAATCCAGGTTCATAAATAGGAATTATGCCTTGTTTAAGATTATTAATCTTATCCTGATCTTTATCTACACATATAACTTCGTTACCAAGATCAGAAAAACAAACTCCACTTACAAGTCCAACATAGCCTGTTCCAATCATACATAATTTCATAATTTTGCAATCTCCATTGATGAATTAATATAACCATTCATGCTTCCACAGTCTAAATATTTACCAGAAAAATTATGTGCTATAAATTTTTCATTATTATCAATTAATGATTGAATAGCATCAGTAATATGAATTTCTCCTCCTTTACTAGGTTTTAAATTTTTTAATTTTGAAAAAATTTTTTTAGGTAATATGTATCTACCAATAACAGCTTTATTAGATGGAGCATCTTTAATATTTGGTTTTTCAATCACATTATTAATTAAATAATCATTCTTATTTAATCTTTTATTAAGTTTATATATGCCCCATCTTGAGACAGTTTTTTTGTTTACACTCATACTTGCCATAACAGATGCTTTATATTTTTTATGAGTCTTGATCATAGATTTAGAACAATTTTTTTTAATTATAAGATCGTCTGGTAATAACATTAAAAAATATTTATCTTTAATATATTTTTTAGTTTTAAGAACAGCATCCCCTGTTCCTTTTGGCTTATTCTGATAGACAAATTTAATTATTTTTCTATATTTTAATATTTTTTTATACTCTTGAATAATTCGTTGATCTTTCTTTTTTTTAATTAATTCTTTATAAAATTTATCATTATAAAAATATTTTTTAATCATCATTTTTCTTTTGGATATGATAAAAATTATTTCTGTAATGCCTGCTTCAATACACTCTTTTATTATATATTCTAAACTAGGTTTACCGTTTATTGGCAAAAGTTCTTTTGCAAAAACACTTGTTAGAGGCAACAGTCGTGTGCCTAATCCAGCCAGAGGAATAATAGCTTGTTTAATCATTTAAATGTTTTACTTATTAAATATTTTAATACAAATGAAAATTATATTAAATAATAGTATTTTAACTAAAACATTAGGTCCTTTTGATGATATCGGATTTGTACCTACTATGGGAGGTGTTCATGAGGGGCACCTTTCTCTTATTAAAAAATCAATTAAATTAAATAAAAAGACCATAGTGAGTATATTCGTAAATCCAAAACAATTTAATGACATCAATGATTTTAAATCCTACCCTTCTAATATCAAAAATGATTTAGCAATTTTAAAGAAAATTAAAAAATTAGATTTTATTTATATTCCAAAATTTAAAGATATTTACGACAATAAAAAACAATCCAATATAAAAATTAACAAAAAAGATAAAATACTTTGTGCTAAATATAGAAAAGGACATTTTGAAGGTGTTTTAGATGTAATGAGTAGATTAACAACACTGATTAAACCAAAAAAAATTTTTTTGGGTAAAAAAGATTTTCAACAATTCTTTCTAGTAAAAAAATTTATTGAAAAAAAATTTAATACAAAAGTAATTGGCTGTAAAACTATTAGAAATAAAAATAAATTAGCTTTATCTTCAAGGAATTTTTTACTTAATAAACAAGAGTTAAAAGACGTTGAAAAAATTTCAAAAACATTTCTTAATTTAAAAAATAAGATCAAAAATAGTAGAAATATTAATAGTTTTTTAAAAAAATTGAAAAAAGATTTAGAAAAATTTTACAATATTAAAATTGAATATTTAGAAAATAGAAATACAAAAAATTTAACTATTTCAAATAAATATCAAGGATCAAAAGTATTTTTAAGCTATTATTATAAAAATATCAGATTAATAGATAATTTTTAAATTTATAAAAAATAAGCTCCTACACCTAGAAATGATACAAAACCTATAACATCTGTAATTGTTGTTACAAACACACTGGATGCAATTGCTGGATCAATATTCATTTTTTTTAAAGTAACTGGAACTAATATTCCAAAGAGGCCTGCAATAATCATGGTTAAAACCATTGAGATTGAAATTATTATTGAAAGAATATTATCTTGAAACCAAATTTGAACAATTAAAGCACTAATAATAGCAAAAATAATTCCATTTAAAATTCCTATAGAAAATTCTTTTATAACATTTGATACAAAATTATTTTCTGTTAAATCATTAGTTGCAATTGTTCTCACAGTCACAGCTAGTGTTTGCATTCCCGCATTACCACCCATTGATGCTACAATAGGCATTAGAAAAGCTAGTACTACCATTTGCTCGATAGTAGCGCCAAATAAACTAATGCACCAAGTAGCTAAAAAAGCTGTAAATAGATTTAACAGAAGCCAGTTAAATCTTCTTTTAGTTTTAGTTATTACACCATCAGTTATTTCCTCATCACCTACCCCTGCTAATCTCAAAGCATCTTCTTCAGCTTCTTCTTTTAAAACGGTTAAAACATCATCACTCATAATCATTCCAACAAGTTTGTTATTCTTATCTACAACAGCTGCAGAATTTAAATTGTAATTTTCAAATAGATTACCTACTTCCTCTTTATCCATATCCACAGGTATCAATAGTTGAGACTCAGACATAATTGAGAGCATTTTTGTATCCCTTGATGTTGTTAGAACTCGAGATGATGGCACAGTACCGATTGGTTTAAACTCCTCATTAATAATAAATATTTCTAAAAATTCCTCTGGAAGATCTTTGTTTTCTCTCAAATAGTCTATTGTTTGACCTACAGACCAATTGCTAGGTATAGCTGTAAATTCACGTTGCATTATTCTTGCAGCAGTATCTTCGGGATAACTTAAGCTTTCTAGTAAAGCAAAACGATCTTTGGGTGGTAATGAGCTAAGAATGTTATTTTTTTCTTCTTCTGGTACATTTTCTAAAATTGATATTGCATCATCTGACTCAAGATTAGTTAAAATGGATACAATAGAATCTGAAGAAAGATAGGTAATAATTTCTGTTTGAATAGACTCATTAAGCTCGATAAAAACTTCAGGATCAATTTTAAAATTATTTAGCTTTATAAGACTTTCTCTATCAGATTGATTTAAGTGTTCAATAATATCAGCAGCATCTGCTGGGTGCATTTCTTTAAAAGAGTTAGTAATAAAAGTAGCATCATTGTTAGCAATTTTAGTTGTAACTACTTTTATATACTCTTTATTAAATTCAAAATTTACTTTTTTATCTTTTATTTTTTTAACTAAAGACATAAATCTACCTATAATTTAGATTGGACTATTAATAGATAATTAAGATAATACAATTCATAAATGAATATAGAGATCAAAAAGTCAGTAAAACCAGTAAATTATTTTGATGCAATCAACTTATTGGAGAAGCGATTGGAAAGTTTGCATAAGAATAAAGATAAAGAACTTATTTGGACATTAGAGCACAATGAAATATTTACAGCGGGTACAAGCTATAAAGAAAATGAAATTTTGGATAAATCTATAAATCTAATAAAAACTAATCGTGGTGGTAAAATAACATGTCATGCACCAGGTCAATTAATCTGTTATTTTGTTTTAGATTTAAGAAAAAAAAAGACATTAGAAAATTTATTTCTTGTATTGAAAAATCAATTATTGAAACTTTAAAAGATTACAAAATAGAAACATTTTCAGACAAAAATAATGTGGGTATTTGGTTTAAAAAAAATCACACAATAAATAAAGTTGCAGCAATTGGAGTAAGAGTAAAAAAATGGATTGCCTACCATGGGTTTGCAATTAATATAAATAATAATCTAGATCAATATAAAAAAATTATACCCTGTGGAATTGAAGATAAAGGGATCACCAATTTGATTAGCATTGCTGATAATGATTATACGAACTTAGATAAATTATTAATAGAAAAATTTACCTCAAACCTGAAAATCTAAGTCTTTTTGTTTTTAATAATTTTCTAAAATAATCTGGTAATAAAGCTGTATATGTGTGTTTCACATCATCAATAATAAATTTAATCTGGTATGAATGAAGCATTAAATTTTTATTTAAACCTTTGGATGAATTGGATAATTTATATTTGATATCACCAAATATTGGTTGTCCTAAGGCATATAATTGCTTTCTAAGCTGGTGCTTACGGCCTGTAATTGGTTTTAATTCAACTAAGCTTGCCTCTGAATTTTTATCTAAAACTCTGTAAATTGTTTTTGCTTTTTCTGTAATTTTTTTTTCTCCATCATATCGGATAAGATCATCATTCCATTCACCAGAATTTTTATTTAATTCACCATGACAAATAGCTAAATATGTTTTATGAACTTTTCGTAATCTAAACAAAGAGGTTAATAGTTGAGCAGACTCTCTTGTTTTTGCAATTATAAAAACACCTGAGGTGTCTTTATCTAATCTATGAACTGAATATGGTTTTGTGCCATGAAATATTTCACTTTTAGCAAAAATATCTACTAAATTTTTTTTTGATTTAGTTCCACCCTGTACAGAGATTCCTGAACTTTTATTTAATACTACAAAATTATTATTATTATCTATAATTTGATCTTCATTAGATTTAATAATTTCTTGTGATGGTTCAAATTTAATTTTCTTTTGAATTATAGTTTCTTTAAAATCTAAATTAAAAAAACTTACAATGTCATTAGTTTTGACTTTGATTGAACTTTTAATTTTTTTTTTATTAATTTTTATTTTGCCAGATCTTAAATATTTTTCAATTAATCCTTGTGGTATTTTTCCAATTTTAAGTCTCGTCCAACGATCAATACGCATATCATTACACGTTGAATCAACGGTATATGACTTTCTCATTTTTTAAAATTTATGCTGTTGCTTGTTTCTTTTCTTCAGCTTTAGGTGTGTCTTTATTAGTGTCTTTTTTTGGCTTATCTATTCTTTTAGCTTCCACATCTCTGTCAACAAACTCTATAATAGCCATTGGTGCATTATCACCGTATCTAAATCCGGCCTTTATAATTCTAGTATATCCGCCGTTTCTTTTTTCGTATCTTTTTGAAAGAGTTTTTTTTACTTTGTTAGCAGATTTTATATCTTGAAGTTGAGAAACTAACATTTTTGTTGTTTGTAATGTTTCTTTTTTACCTAAGGTAATAATTTTGTCTGCTTGTGGTTTTAAAAATTTAGCTTTTGGCAAAGTAGTTTTAATTTGCTCATATTTTATTAAAGAATTTAACATATTTTTTAAGAGAGCCTTTCTATGTTCAGAAGTTCTATTTAACTTCTTATTTGCCATTCCGTGTCTCATTAGATAGCTTCCTCAAGTTTTTTAGACATTTCTGCAATATTATCTGGTGGCCAGTTTGGTATCTCCATCCCTAAGTATAGAGACATACCAGTCAAAACTTCTTTTATTTCATTAAGAGATTTTCTACCGAAGTTTGGTGTTCTAAGCATTTCACCCTCAGATTTTTGAACAAGATCACCAATGTAAATTATATTGTCATTTTTAAGACAATTCATTGATCTAACTGAAAGCTCAAGCTCGTCCACTTTTCTTAATAAGTTTTTATTGAACTCTGGTTCTGTTGACACTTCTTTTACAGGTGCTTCAACTGGCTCATCAAAATTAACAAACATTTTTAATTGATCCTGAAATATTCTAGCTGAATAAGCTACCGCATCTTCTGCTGAAATTGAGCCATTTGTTTCAACTTCCATAGTAAGCTTATCATAATCCAATGCCTTACCCTCTCTAGCAGTGCTTATTGAATAAGAAACTTTTTTGACTGGACTATATAACGAATCTATTGCAATTAATCCTAAAGGTGGTTCTTCTGGTTTATTTAAATCAGCAGGAACATAACCTTTTCCAGTACTTACATTCATTTCCATGTGAAAATTTGTATTTTCATCTAGATTACATATTACAAGTTCAGGATTTAATATTTCTACATCAGCAACTTGTGCGATATCAGAAGCTTTAATTTCACCCGGACCTTTTGCATCCAAGATAAGCTTTTTTGTACCTTCTGAATTACATTTTAATGCTAAAGATTTTACGTTTAAAACAATATCAGTAACATCTTCTCTTACACCTTTGATAGATGTAAATTCGTGTAAAACACCATCAATTTGAATAGAGGTAACAGCAGCACCTCGTATTGATGAAAGTAAAATTCTTCTAAGAGAATTACCTAATGTTAATCCATAACCTTTTTCTAAAGGTTCTGCTATAATTTTAGCATGAGTTAGGTCATCACTAATTTTAACATCTAATTTTGATGGTTTAATTAATGATTTCCAATTTTTAACATTCACATTTTCGACTTCCATTAAACTCTCCTTTTCTTTGGTGGTCTAGTTCCATTATGAGGCATGGGTGTAGTATCTTTTATTGATAAAATTTTAAAACCTCTTGCCTGTAATGCTCTTAAAGCTGTTTCTCGTCCAGACCCAGGGCCCTTAACTTCAACAGACAAAGTTTTCATTCCATATTCTAATGCTTTAGATGCAGCAGCATCAGCAGCAATTTGTGCAGCGTAAGGAGTTGATTTTCTTGATCCTTTAAATCCTTTTTGTCCTGCAGATGCCCAAGATATAACATTTCCATTTGTATCTGCGATTGAAATAATTGTATTATTAAAAGTTGATTGCACATAAGCAATGCCATTTAAAATATTTTTTTTAATTTTTTTCTTTTTAGAATAAGAACTTTTATTACTTTTTTTTGAAGATTTTTCTACCTTCTGATCTTTATTTTCAACTTTATCAGCTTTAGCCATAATTATTTTTTAGTTGGAGTTAATTTTTTTCCTGCAATAGCGATAGCTTTACCTTTTCTTGTTCTTGCATTACATCTTGTTCTCTGTCCTCTTACAGGTAATTTTTTTCTATGCCTTGTTCCTCTGTAGCAAGCTAGATCAATTAATCTTTTTATAGTTAGTGAATAATCTCTTCTTAGATCACCTTCGACTTTAAAATTAGCATCAATATATTCTCTAATTTTTAAGATTTCATCATCAGTCAATTCATTAATTCTTTTAACTCTTGGTATTTCAAGTGAACTACAAATCTGATTAGAAAATTTATCACCAATCCCATAAATGTAAGTTAAACCTATGTGTACAAGTTTGTTTTGTGGGATGTTGATACCTGCTATACGAGCCATAATTTTTGTGATAATTTGTGCCTTTTATATAATAAGATTACTCAAAGTCAACGTCTTAAACATTGATAAAAGTGTCAATTTTAGCAGTAATTTCCTCTATTTCGAGTGTTCCATCAATCTCTTGAAGATTTGAATTTTTCGATAGAAAGCGAAGAACTGGCTCGGTTGTTTTTGTATAAATATCGTATCTAGACATGATTGTTTCAAGATTGTCGTCTTTTCTTTTTTCAAAGAATTCCTTTCCACAAGGGTGTAAATTGATATCTTCTTTGTTGAAAAATTCATTAAGAGTTAAATTACATTTATCACATGTTACTCGACCAATTATCCTTTTTTCTATAATTTCACGAGGTACAACTAATGAAATTATCAAATCTATTTTTTGGTTGAATTCTTTTAAGATTAAATCAAGATTTTTTGCTTGATCAATGCTTCTTGGGTAACCATCAAATATAATACGATCTCTAAACTTAAGGTTTAAAATAGCATTTTTAAGAAGTTTATTTACAATTTCATCTGACGCAAAATTACCTTTTGAAATAACTGCTTCTATTTTTTTACCAAGATCTGTATTCTTTTTTGTCTCATTCCTTAACAGATCTCCAGTTGATAACTGAAAGTAGTTATGCTTTTTAACAATTAATTGAGCCTGTGTGCCTTTACCTGCGCCAGGAGGCCCAAATAAAATAATATTCACTTATTTACCAAATTTAGTTTTTTTAATTAATTGCTCATATTGAGAACTCATTAATCTGGTTTGTATTTGAGTTACTGTATCGATAGCTACAACAACAACAATCAAAATTGAAGTACCCCCCAAATAAAAAGGAATTGGATAATTAGCAATTAAAAATTCTGGCATCAAACAAACTAATGTTAAATATAGTGCACCTATAGTTGTTAATTTTGTTAAAATATTTTCAATATACAATGCTGTGCTTTCACCTGGTCTAATACCAGGAACAAAACCACCATATTTTCTTAGATTATCTGCAGTTTCTGTTGGATTAAAAGTAATTGATGTATAGAAAAATGTAAAAAATATTATTCCTGATGCGTAAAGCATCATATAAAGGGGCTGACCTTGTGTAAAATATGAACTTATGTTTAAGAATGTTTCATTATTTGAAAAAGAAAAATTTGAAAATGTTACTGGTAGTAGTAATAACGCAGAAGCAAATATTGCAGGTATTACTCCTGCTTGATTAATTTTTAATGGTAAATGTGAAGACTCACCTCCGTACATTTTATTACCCATTTGTCTTTTAGGATAATTTATCAATATCTTCCTTAAAGCTCTCTCCATAAATACTATAAATAATATAGTTAGTATTAATAAAACAAAAATAGCTAAAATCATAAATGTTGAAACCGCACCTGTTCTTCCAAGTTCAAAGGTTGTAACTAAAGCTCTTGGAATTTCAGCAACGATCCCTGCAAATATTATTAAAGATATACCATTACCAATACCCCTTTGAGTAATTTGCTCACCTAACCACATTAAAAACATCGTTCCAGCTACAATAGTTGTAACAGTTGTTATTTTAAAAAAGGCACCAGGATTTATTACTAAGTCAGCTGAAGACTCTAAACCAACAGATAGACCATAACCTTGAACTGTAGCTAATACTACTGTTCCATACCTTGTTATCTGTGTGATTTTTGCTCTTCCAATTTCACCTTGAGCTTTTAAATTTTTAAAATAATCAGAAACACCAGTTAATAACTGAACTATAATTGATGATGAAATATATGGCATTATACCTAATGCAAATATAGCCATTCTACTTACGGCACCACCCGCGAATACATTGAACATTCCAAGTAAACCTTTTTGGTTACCATCCATCATAATCTTAAGTTGTTCTGGATCAATACCTGGCAAAGGAACAAATGTACCAAATCTGTAAACTGCAAGAATAAATATCGTAAATAATATTCTGTTTCTTAAATCGTTTGTTGATGGCGATGCGCTCATTGAAATTTATTATTTTTTCAATTGAATAGATCCACTAATTTTTTCTAGTTTTTCTATTGCTGATTTTGATGCTAAGTCTGCTTCTATATTTACTTTGTCTTTAATTTCTCCAGTACCAAGTATTTTTAACTTTTGAGAATTTTTGTTGATTAATCTTAATTTTTTAAGCAATTCCATATTTATAGTGTCACTGGGATTAATCGTTTTTTCATTAATAAATGACTGAATCTTTTCAAGATTCATAATTGCTATATTAACTCTTGAAATTGGATTAAAACCTCTTTTTGGTAATCTTCGATATAAAGGCATTTGACCACCTTCAAAAGCTTTAATGGCAACACCAGATCTAGATTTTTGACCCTTTACACCTCTACCTGAGGTTTTACCTTTACCTGATCCAATACCTCTACCAACTCTCATTTTAGATTTATTAATCTTATCTTTAGTGTTTAAAGTTATCATTATCCTCTTTTCTCAACTATTTCTGAAATTTTTTTATTTCTAATAGCTGAAATTTGTTTTGGTGAATTTTGTTTTAATAAAGCTTTCATCGTAGCTCTAATAACATTATGTGCATTTGAAGTTCCCATTGATTTTGCAACAATATCTTTTACACCTAGCACTTCACAAACAGCTCTTACTGGTCCACCTGCAATAATTCCAGTACCTTTTGATGCAGCTCTAAGTACGATTCTTCCAGAACCATCTTTTGCTTTTACATCATGGTGTATTGTTCTTCCTTCTCTTAGAGGAATATGTATCAATTTTCTTCTTGCTACTTCATTAGCTTTTTTGATTGCATCTGGAACTTGTTTTGCTTTTGCGTGAGCAATCCCAATTTTACCTGCTTGATTTCCAACAACTACCAATGCTGAAAAACCAAATCTTCTTCCACCTTTAACAACTTTTGTAATACGGTTGATGTGAACTAATTTTTCTAAAATATCGTCAGCTTTTTTGTCTTTAAAATTATCCATAATTAAAATTCCATTCCATTTTCACGTAAGGTTTCAGCAAATACTTTTACTCTACCATGATATCTGTATATTCCTCTATCAAAGTATATTTTTGTAATTTTCTTTTCTTGAGCTTTCTTGGCTAACTTAGTAGCAACTATTTTTGACAATTCAGTTTTATTTACTTTTTCACCTGATTTAATATCTTTTTCAACTGATGAAGCTGATAATAAAGTAACTTTATTAATATCATCAATTATTTGTGCAGAAATGTTTTTTGCTGATCTAGAAATACATAATCTAAATCTATCTTTAGAAGCAACTTTTTTGACTTTGTTACTAACTCTAAATCTTTTTCTAATGGTAGTATTCAGTTTCATTATTTTTTCTTTCCCTCTTTTTTAAGAACATACTGACCTTTTTCACGGATACCCTTACCTTTGTATGGTTCAATTTTTCTATAAGTTTTAATCTTTGAAGCTACTGATCCAACTTGTTGTTTATCTGAACCTGAAATTTTTAAAGTTGTTTGTTTTTCAACTTCAATTTTAATCCCCTCAGGAATATCATAATTAATATCATGACTATAACCAAGCTGAAGGTTTAACTGTTTTCCTTTTAAAGCAGCTCTATATCCAACACCAACCAATTCAAGAATTTTTTCATATCCTGTGCTTGATCCAATTACTGCATTATTAATCAAGCTTCTATTCATTCCCCAAAGTCTTTTTGAATCTTGGTCAATTTTTTTCGGTTTTATTGAAATTTCTTTTCCTTCTTTAATGTCAAGATTAAACATTTCTAAATCAATATCGATTGACTTTTTTCCTAAAGGGCCTTCAATATTTATTATATTCCCTGCTAAAACTACTTTAACTTTTTCAGGAATAGAAATACTTATTTTACCAATTTTAGACATTAAAATACCTTACAAATAATTTCGCCACCAACACGTTGTTTTCTTGCATCTATATCTGTCATTACACCTTTGGGTGTAGAGATAATAGCAATTCCAAGTCCATTATTTACCTTTGGCAGACTTTCAGCACTAGAAAAAATTCTTCTACCAGGTTTTGATACACGTTCAAAAGCACTGATAACAGGGTTTCCAGAGTAATATTTAAGTTCCAATGATAATGTTGGTTTATTATCTTCGGCAGCAATTTTAAAATCTTTAATAAACCCTTCGTTCTTAAGAATATCTGCGATTTTTGTTTTAAAATTTGAAGATGGTAATTCTACTTTTTTGTGGTTTCTAGCTTGAGCATTTTTTACTCTTGCTATCATATCTCCAATCGGATCACTTAAACTCATAATTTTCCTTTCTACCAGCTTGACTTAGTCATTCCTGGAATTAATCCAGCTAAACCTAAGTCCCTTAAAGCTATTCTTGATATTTTTAATTTTCTATAAACCCCATGTGGTCTTCCTGTAATTTTGCATCTATTCATAACCCTTATCTTTGCTGAGTTTCTGGGCATCTGTGACAATTTTTGCTGTGCTTTAAATCTTTCTTCCAATGGTAACTTTTTGTCCATAATAATTTTTTTAAGACTTTGTCTTTTTTTATAAAGTCTATCAGAAAGTTTAATTCTTTTATCGTTTTTGTTTACAGCGCTTACTTTAGCCATGTTTAATTGTCTCCTTTTTTAATAAATGGAAAATTCATTTTTTCTAATAAAGCAAAAGCATGTTCTTTATTTAAAGCTTTTATTACAACTACAATATCAAGACCTCTAACTTTGTCAGCTCTATCAAAACTTACTTCAGGAAATATAATGTGCTCTTTAACACCAAATGTATAGTTTCCAAATTTATCAAATCCTTTTGGAGATAATCCTCTAAAGTCTTTAATTCTTGGTAGTGCAATGTTTACCAATCTATCAATAAACTCATACATTTTATTTTTTCTTAATGTTACTTTTAAACCAGCATTAGAGCCTTTTCTTGTTTTAAAATTAGCAACTGATTTTTTAAATTTTGTAATCACAGGTTTTTGACCAGTAATTTTTCCCATATCTTCTTCTGCTGCTTTTAAAATTTTTGCATCAGCACCATCTAGTCCAAGCCCCATATTTAAAACTATTTTTTCTATTTTAGGAACCATAAAAATATTTTTAAGAGCTAAGCTGTCTTTTAAAGCTGGCTGAATTTCTTTACTGTAAATTTCTTTTAATCTTGGTGTCATTATTTTTTAGCCTCTGCTTTTTTTGTAACTTTTTCATCAATTAGTTTAAGGTTAGATAAATGTATAAAGCTTTCTTTCGATACAATTCCACCCTTTTTCTCTTTAGTAGTTTTTACGTGCTTTTTAACCATATTAATTTCTTTAACTTTGGCTCTATTATTAGGTCTATCAATTTCAATAACTTCACCTTCTTTTTTCTTATCTTTTCCAGTTAAAACCCTTACCTTTAAGCCTTTTTTGATCATCTTTATAAAACCTCCGGTGCTAGTGAAATTATTTTCATCTGCCCTCTGCTTCTTAATTCTCTTGTTACAGGACCAAAAATTCTTGTTCCCACTGGTTCACCTTTATCATCAACTAAAACTGCAGCATTGTTATCAAACTTAACTTTTGAACCATCGTTTCTATGAATTCCCTTTTTTACTCTCACTACCACAGCCTTATGGACAGTACCTTTCTTAACTTTACCTTTTGGTATTGCTTCTTTTACAGCAATCACAATAGTGTCACCGATGCTTGCATATCTTCGTTTAGATCCACCAAGCACCTTTATACATTCTATTCTTTTAGCGCCTGTATTATCTGCTACCTGTAATTCTGTTTGTACACCAATCATTATTTTGTATTCTCCATTACTTGGAATTTTTTGTTTTTCGAAAACGGTTTGCTCTCAATAATTGAAACTTTATCACCAGTTTTAAATGTATTATTTTCATCATGAGCATTATAATTTTTTCTAACTTTAATTACTTTCTTAAGTACAGGATGAGAATATTTTCTTTCAACCATTACAGTTATAGTTTTATTTGGCTTATCACTTATAACTACTCCAGTTAATATTTTTTTAGGCATTAATTTTTCCTTTTAATATAGTTTTTAATCTTGCAATCGTTTTTCTTGTTTCGTTAATTTTTGCAGGGTTTGTTACTTGTGAATTCATTTTTTGAAATCTAAAATTAAAAAGATCTTTTTTTAATTTATCTATATTTTTTATCATTTCGTCCTTTGACAATTTTTTAATTTCTTGTTTTTTCATATTAAGCAAACCTCTTAATAGTTTTTGTTTTTATTGGCAATTTAGCTGAAGCTTTGTAAAGAGCTTCTTTAGCTATCTGTTCAGAAACACCATCAACTTCAAACAATATTCTTCCAGGTTTAACTCTACACGCAAAAAATTCAGGATTTCCTTTACCTTTACCCATCCTTACTTCAATCGGTTTTTTTGATACAGGGATATTTGGAAACACTCTAGTCCAAACTCTTCCTTGCCTTTTCATATGTCTAGTTAAAGCTACTCTAGCAGCTTCAATTTGTTTTCCTGTAATTCTTTCTGGTTGCAAAGCTTTCAGAGCAAACGCACCATAATTAATAGAACTTGCTCTAGTTGCTGTTCCATGGATTCTTCCCTTGTGAGCTTTTCTCCATCTAGTTCTAACTGGTTGAAGCATTATTCTTTACCCTCTTTTGGTGCTGCTTTATTAGTTTCTTGACTGAACTCTCTTGCAAAAACTTCACCTTTATAGATCCAAACTTTAATTCCTATAATACCATATGTTGTTAAAGCTTCTGCTTCAGCATAATCTATATCAGCTCTTAAAGTATGTGAAGGTATACTGCCTTCTCTTAACCACTCTGTTCTTGCTATTTCGTTTCCACCAAGTCTTCCACTTATAGAAACTTTAATTCCTCTTGCTCCTAATCTAATACATGATTGCATAGATCTTTTCATAGCTCTTCTATATGAAATTCTTTTTACTAATTGTTGAGCAATATTCTCAGCGACCAAATATGCATTAGTTTCAGGTTTTTTTACTTCTTTAATGTTAAGTGCAACTTCATTAGTTGTGAATTTAGATAAATTATTTTTAATTTTATCAATATCACTACCTTTTTTTCCAATAACAAATCCAGGTCTTGAGGTGTAGATAGTAACATAGCATTTATTAGATGTTCTTTCTATCATCACTTTGGATACACCAGAATTAACTACATTTTTTTTGATATAATCTCTGATTTTAAAATCTTCTATTAAATAATTCCCAAAATCTTTCTTTTTAGCAAACCAAACAGAGTCCCAACCTCTGTTGATGCCTAATCTAAAACCTACAGGATTAACTTTTTGTCCCATGACTCTCCATTTGTTTAACTTCTGATAAAATTATAGTTACTGTTGACCAAGGTTTTAAAATTGGTGCGGCTCTACCCTTTGCTCTTGGTCTAAATCTTTTCATTACAATTTTTTTTCCACAATAAGCTTCTTTAACAACTAAGTTATCAATGTCATACTGAAAGTTGTTTTCTGCGTTTGCGACTGCAGAACTAATTGTTTTTCTAATATCTTTGCTAATTCTTTTAGCTGAGAATTGTAAATCTCGAATAGCTACATCTACTTTTTTTCCAACAATACTTTTTAAAATAGGATTAAGCTTTCTAACACTAGTTCTTATACTATTGTTTACAGATTTAACTGTATCTACTTTTTTTCTATTTTTTTTCTTTGTCTTATTCATTTTTATTTTTTAGCCGCTGTTGCAGGTTTAGCTTTTTTATCCGCTGGTGTGTGACCATAAAAAGTTCTTGTAGGTGAAAATTCGCCTAATTTGTGTCCAACCATATCCTCTGAAATTGTGATTGGTATAAATTTTTTACCATTATAAATTTGAAAACTTACACCAACAAAATCAGGTAATATTGTTGATTTTCTTGACCATGTTTTAATTGGAATTTTTTTTGGATCAACTTTGTATTTATCAACTTTTTTCATTAAGCTTTCTTCAACAAAAGGTCCTTTCCACACTGATCTAGCCATTACTTAGTATCCTTCCTCTTATTTCTTCTCTTAACAATATATTTATCTGTTCTCTTATTATCTCTTGTTTTTAATCCTTTAGCAGATTGACCTGTAGGTGAAACAGGATGTCTACCACCGGCTGATTTACCTTCTCCACCACCATGAGGGTGATCTACAGGGTTTTTAACAACTCCTCTTGTATGTGGCTTTCTTCCAAGCCATCTTGATCTTCCTGCTTTACCAATTTTAATATTTTTTTGATCTGGATTAGTTAAAATTCCTATTGTAGCCAAAGATCTAGAATCTATTTTTCTAACTTCGCCTGAAGCTAGTTTAATTAAACTATAGTTTCCATCTAAACCACTAATTGTTACTGACGAACCTGCAGATCTAGCAATTTTACCGCCAGCACCTGGTTGAATTTCAACGTTATGTATGTTTATACCAACTGGAATATCTTGGAGTGGCATACAATTTCCAACTTTAATTTCTTTTTTAGAACCATTTTCAATTTTATCACCAGCTTTAATTTTTTGTGGTGCTAAATAGTAAGCATGAGAACCGTCTTCAAATTTTACTAACATAATGTAACACGATCTATTTGGATCATATTCAATTCTTTCAACAGTAGCCGCCATATCAAATTTTTTACGGTAAAAATCTACATGTCTATACATTTTTTTATGGCCACCAGATCTATTAATATTAGTTATATGTCCGTTATTGTTTCTTCCTTTCATTGCATTTTTTGGAGATACAAGTGATTTAAAAGGTTTACCTTTCCACAGACCGGTCCTATCAACCAGAATAGTGCCTCTGGTAGATTTTGTGTAAGGTTTAAAAGTTTTTAGTGCCATTTATTAAATTCCTGTAGTTAGGTCAATACTTTGACCTTTTTTAAGTGTTATTATTGCTTTTTTAAAACCAGAAACTCTTACTTTTTTTCCTCTGGTGATTTTAACTCTATTCTGTTTGTTAATTATATTAATCTTAGTCACGTTTACTTTAAAAATTTTTTCAATATTTTTTTTTAAGTTTGTTTTGTTCGCGCCCGCAGCAACTTTAAAAACAATTTTATTTTGTTCTGACAAATTTGTTGACTTCTCTGTGACCATTGGAGAGACAATTTTGTCGTATAAATGTATTTTGTCCATTTTAAGAATATCTCTTTTCTAGTTCTTTTACCGAGCTTTCAGTAAAAACAACTTTTTTAAATTTTATAATATCGTATGAGCTGAAATGGTTTACATCAGTTACTTTAACATTTGGAATGTTCCTAGCTGATTTTTCAATTTTTTCTTTAGAGGCTTTGTCTAATATAATTAAAGAATTCGATATTTCTAATTTTTGAATAATTGCATTCATTTCTTTAGTTTTTTTTATTTCAGTTGAAAAATCACTTAAAATTAATAAATTTTTGTCTTTATTTTTTTCAGTAATTAAAGATGCTACACTTAGCTTCTTCTCATTTTTGTTTAATTTTCTTTTTTTGTAAGCAAGTTCACCCTTAGGACCGTGTGCTATACCACCACCAACAAATATTGGTGCTTTTCTACTTGCGTGTCTTGCTCCACCAGTTCCTTTTTGGGCATAAATTTTTGATGTAGGGCCACTTACTTCATTTTGCTGCTTCGTTTTAGCGTGTCTACCTTTGTAATTAGCGTTGGTTTTATACAATACACTACTAACAAGTTTACTATTAATTTTTGCAGAAAATATTTTATCTAATACTTCAATAGTATCTTTTTTTCCATCAATGCTTATTTTTTCTATTTTCATTATTTTTTCTTTTTATCAGGTGTTTTTTTAGCTTCTTCTGCTGCTGCAATTTTTTCAGATACAGTCATTTTATTTATATTTTTTACAGATTGTCTAACTACAACTTCTGTATTTTTTGAACCTGGAATTGAACCTTTTAAATACAAAAGTTCGTTTTCTAAATCTGTTTTAATTATTTCAATGTTAAGCATTGTTCTAAGTCTGTCACCCATATGACCAGCCATTTTTTTTCCTTTGAATACTTTGCCGGGATCTTGGCTATGTCCTGTTGAACCATGGGCTCTATGTGAAACTGATACACCATGACTGGCTCTTAGGCCTCCAAAGTTCCATCTTTTCATTGCTCCAGCAAATCCTTTACCTATAGTTTTTGACCTTGTATCAACAAATTTTGTATCCTTAAATATTTCAAGGCCAAATTCATTACCTTCTTTATAAGTCTCGGTATCTTTTACTCTAAATTCTTTTAGTTTCTTTTTAGCTTCAGTATTTTTTTTAGCATAAAAGCCTTTCATAGCTTTTGTAAGTTTGGAATTTTTGATTTTTCCATAACCAAGTTGCACTGCCTTGTAGCCTCTTTTTTCTTCATCAATAACTTGGATAACTCTAGCTTTTTCAACCTTAAGTACAGTCACAGGAACAAGCTGACCAGTTTTATAAAACTCTCTAGTCATTCCTATTTTTTTTCCGATTAAAGCAATCTCAGTCATAATTAAATTTTTATCTCCACATCAACACCTGATGCAAGGTCTAGTTTCATTAAAGCTTCTACTGTTTGTGGTGTTGGCTCTATAATATCTATTAATCTTTTATGTGTTCTTGACTCAAATTGTTCTCTACTTTTTTTGTCAATATGAGGACCTTTTAAAACTGTGTATCTTTCTATTCTAGTTGGTAATGGAATAGGTCCTTTAATAGTTGCCCCTGTTCTTTTTACAGTGTTAACTATTTCTTCAGTAGAAGCATCTAAAATTTTGTTATCGTATGCTCTAAGTTTAATTCTAATATTTTGTTTTTCCATAATTACCCTGCTATCTTCTTAGTTACTTCGTCCTGTACGTTTTGTGGCACTTTAGAGTAATGATCAAAGAACATTGAATATTGGGCTCTTCCTTGAGACATTGATCTTAAATTATTTATATATCCAAACATATTAGCTAGTGGAACCATTGCTGTTATTACAGTGGCATTACCTCTTTGTTCTTGGGTACTAATTTGACCTCTTCTACTATTTAGGTCACCTATTACATCACCCATATAATCTTCTGGAGTAACTACCTCAACTCTCATTACTGGCTCGAGCAGTTTTAATGTTCCTTTAGTACATGCTTCTTTAAAACAAGCTCTACCTGCAAGTTCAAAAGCAAGAACGCTTGAGTCTACATCATGGTGTAATCCATCTAAAATTGTCACTTTATAATCAATCATTGGAAATCCACATAAAATTCCATTGTCTGAGACTGTTTCTATTCCTTTTTCTACGCCTGGAATAAATTCTTTTGGAATTGCACCACCTTTAATTTTACTTTCAACAGACCTTCCAGCACCTGGCTCTTGAGGTTCAACTAAAAGTTTAACTTTTGCAAATTGTCCTGCACCACCACTTTGTTTTTTATGAGTATATTCAACCTCAGATGCATTTTCTAATGTCTCTCTATAAGCAACTTGTGGAGCACCAACATTAGCTTCAACTTTAAATTCTCTTTTCATACGATCAACAATTATATCTAGGTGTAATTCACCCATACCTTTAATAATCGTTTGACCAGACTCTTCATCAGAAGTAACTCTGAATGAAGGATCTTCTTTAGCAAGTCTACCCAAAGCTTCACCCATTTTTTCTTGGTCAGCTTTTGTTTTCGGTTCAACAGCAATTTCTATAACAGGATCTGGAAATTCCATGGGTTCTAATAAAACTGGTTTCTCTTCATCACATAATGTGTGACCTGTTATAGTGTATTTTAATCCAGCTAGTGCTACTATATCTCCAGCATTAGCCTCTTTAATATCTTCTCTAGAGTTAGCGTGCATCAATAACATTCTTCCAACTCTTTCTTCTTTTTCTTTTGATGAATTATAGATTCCTGTTCCAGTTTTTATAGTACCTGAATAAATTCTTATGAATGTCAAAGAACCAACAAATGGGTCGTTTGCAACTTTAAAAGCTAATGCGGAAAATGGCTGGCTATCTTCAAATTTCATTTCCATCTCATCCTCAGAACCAGGCTTAGTACCTTTAATTGATCCAATATCAATTGGGCTAGGTAAATAATTTATTGTAGCATCAAGTAATGGTTGAACACCTTTATTTTTAAAAGCCGAACCTGTAGTAATTGGCACGAAACTGAAGTTTAAAGTTCCTTTTCGAATACATTTTACTAAATCTTCTTCTTTAATCTCATCACCATTTAAATAAGCTTCCATTAATTTTTCATCTTGTTCAACTGCTGTTTCAACTAATTCAGTTCTATATTTTTGTGATATTTCTTTTAAATCATCTGGAATATCTTTGTATTCCCATTCAGCTCCTAAAGCTTCATTTTTCCAAACTTGTGCTTTCATTTTCACTAAATCTACAACACCAGACAATGATGCTTCAATTCCAATTGGTATTTGAATTGGTAGTGGTTTACATCCCAATCTATCTCTAATCATGTCAACACATCTAAAAAAATCTGCACCAGTTCTATCCAACTTATTCACAAAACAAATTCTTGGCACTTTGTATTTATCTGCTTGTCTCCAAACAGTTTCTGACTGAGGCTCTACACCTGCAACACCATCAAAAACACATACCGCACCATCCAAAACCTTAAGGGATCTTTCAACTTCAATTGTAAAATCTACGTGACCTGGTGTGTCTATAATATTAATTCTATGATCATTCCAAAAACAAGTAGTTGCAGCAGAGGTAATTGTAATTCCTCTTTCTTGTTCTTGTTCCATCCAGTCCATAGTTGCAGCACCATCATGCACTTCACCTATTTTATGGCTTTTACCTGTATAGTATAAAATTCTTTCTGTTGTAGTAGTCTTACCAGCATCGATGTGGGCCATGATCCCAATATTTCTATATTTATCTAGTGTATGAGTTCTAGCCATAATTTATTACCATCTAAAATGTGCGAAGGCTTTATTAGACTCAGCCATTTTATGCACATCCTCTCTTTTTTTAACTGCAGCACCTTTTTTCTCATAAGCATCAAACAATTCATTAAAAATTTTATCTGACATATGTTTGTCTTTTCTTTTTCTTGCAGAATCTACTAACCATCTAATAGCTAATGCTTGAGCTCTTTTGCTTTTTACTTCAACAGGAACTTGATAAGTAGCACCACCAACTCTTCTTGATCTTACTTCAACAGTTGGCTTAATATTATTTATAGCTTCATTAAAAATATTAATTGGCTCATCTTTAGATTTTGTTTTAATTTTATCTATTGCGTCGTAAACAATCTTAGCAGCAACACCTCTTTTACCATCGTACATTATATTGTTAATTAACTTTGGTATGATAGTTGAATTAAACTTTGGATCTGGAACAACATTTTTTTTTGGTTGAGTTTTTTTTCTAGACATTATTTACCTTTTTTAGTTCCATATAAAGATCTTCTTTTTTTTCTATTAGCAACACCTTGTGTATCAAGGTTTCCTCTTAAAATATGATAACGCACGCCTGGCAAATCTTTTACCCTACCACCTCTAATTAGTACTACTGAGTGCTCTTGAAGATTGTGTCCTTCACCAGGAATGTAAGCAGTAACTTCAAAACCATTTGACAGTCTTACTCTAGCAACTTTTCTTAATGCAGAGTTTGGTTTTTTAGGAGTAGTTGTATAAACTTTAACACATACACCTCTTTTGAGAGGTTGTTTTTGTAATGCAGGAACTTTGTTCCTAGTTAATTGTTTAACTCTTTTTTTTCTTAACAACTGATTAATAGTTGGCATAAATTTTTTATAAAATTAATTAATTTATTTTTAGAAGAAAATAACTGACGGGTTATTTTGTGGCAGCGTTTAGTACTATTAGTAGGTACTACATTCCAACCAAAAACATCGCCAAAATACTTATTAATCTGACTTTGTCAAACTAAAACTTCAAGTATTAAGTGATATTTTTACTGATTTGCAGGAGTTTCTAAAGGTTCGGATGTTTCTATTTTATCTTGTTCAGCAATAAAATTATTATCGTCCTCAAGTGCTTTTTTATTCCATTTGTTTTTAATATGACCTGTTCCAGCAGGAACCAATCTACCCACAATAACATTCTCTTTTAGGCCATTTAATGGGTCTACTTTACCTTTAATAGCTGCATCTGTTAAAACTCTAGTTGTTTCTTGGAATGAAGCAGCTGAAATAAACGACTCAGTTTGTAACGAAGCTTTGGTTATACCCATCAATACACGCTCACCAACAGCAGGTGTCTTACCTTCAGCTACTAGCTTTTCATTTACAATATCAAATTTTATTCTATCAATAACCTCTCCTGGCAAATAACTAGAATCACCAGATACTTTTACTTCAACTTTTTTAAGCATTTGTCTTAGTATAGTCTCAATATGTTTGTCATTAATAATTACACCTTGTAATCTATAAACTTCTTGTACTTGGTTAACAAAATATTCAGTTAATTCTTTAATTCCCAATACTCTTAAAATATCATGTGGTAAAGGTTGTCCATCAAGTAAGTATTCACCTTTTTGTATTTTTTCACCTGGATTGAAATTAATGTGTTTTCCCTTTGGAATTAAATAATTTGAAGGTTCAGCTCCATCCTCTGGAACGATAGATACTCTTTGTTTTCCTCTAACCTCTTTACCAAATACAACTTGTCCATCATTTTCAGCAATAATTGCACTATCTTTTGCTTTTCTTGCTTCAAATAATTCAGCAACTCTTGGAAGACCACCAGTAATATCTTTTGTCTTAGTAGTTTCTTTAGGTAATCTAGCAATAACGTCTCCAGCAAAAACTTTTTGACCATCTTTAATTGAAAGAATTGAGTCTGGTACCAAGTAATATCTTGCTTCATTGTCATCAGCTTTTTTAATAACATTTCCTTTGTCATCTCTAAGTGTAATTCTTGGTTTTAAATCAGTGCTTTTTGATTGAGCTCTCCAATCAATAACTGATTTTGAAGATATACCAGTTGCATCATCTGTAGTTTCTTGAATTGAAACACCATCAATTAAATCAACAAAACTTGCTGTACCACTTTTTTCAGCGATCACAGGTGTGGTGTACGGATCCCATTCACAAATTTTTGTATTAGCTTTAATTTTATCACCACTATTAAAAAATAATTTTGATCCGTAAGCAACTTTATAAACAGCCACCTGAACACCATTATCATCTTCAATAGAAAGTTGGGTATTTCTTCCCATAACAATTAAGTTTTTCTTAGAATCCTCTAAAATATTAGAGTTTAAAATTTTAAGTGTACCTTCGTTTTTACTTACAATTTGAGAATCTTGTTTAACTGACGCTGTTCCACCAACGTGAAAAGTTCTCATAGTCAACTGAGTACCTGGTTCACCAATAGATTGAGCAGAAATCATTCCAATTGCCTCTCCAACATGCACCATTTTACCTCTAGATAAATCTCTTCCATAACAAGTTGAACAAACACCTTCTTTTGAACTACATGTCATTACAGAATAAACTTTAAGTGATTTTACACCAGCAGCATCAATCAAATCACAACCTGCTTCATCAATCATTTTTGATTTTTTAATTACAACTTCACCAGAAAGTGGGTTTTTTACATCAGCTGCAGTAACTCTTCCTAAAGCTCTTTCAGATAGGCTGACTACGACATTTCCACCTTCTAAAATTTCTGAAAGTTCGATAAATCCTGGATCATCACATTGAACTTTAGTAATTGTTAAATCTTGAGCAACATCACACAGTCTTCTAGTTAAATAACCTGAACTTGCAGTTTTAAGAGCTGTATCTGCAAGACCTTTTCTAGCACCGTGTGTAGAGTTAAAATACTCTAATGCTGTTAAACCCTCTTTAAAGTTAGAAATAATTGGGCTTTCGATAATTTCACCTGAAGGTTTTGCAATCAAACCCCTCATTCCAGCTAGCTGTTTCATTTGTGCTGCAGATCCTCTAGCACCACTATCAGCCATCATATAAACTGAATTAATTTTTAAACCTTCTGGGGTTTTTTCAGTAGCAGAAATACCCTTCATCATTTCACCAGCAACTTTATCTGTACATTTTGACCAAGCATCTACAACTTTGTTGTACTTTTCACCTCTTGTAATTAATCCTTCAGAATATTGATTTTCATAATCTGCTATTAATCCTTTTGTGTCTTCGATTAATTGAGTTTTGCTTTCTGGAATTACAAGATCGTCTTTTCCAAATGAAATTCCAGCTTTAAAAGCATGTTTAAATCCTAAATCTTTTAATTTATCACAGAATATAACAGTTGTTTTTTGTCCACAAAATCTAAACACTACATCTATAATTTCAGAAACAGTTTTCTTAGGTAGTAATCTATCAACTAAAGAAAATTTAATATTGCTATTTTTTGGAAGTAAATTTGCTAATAAAAATCTTCCAGCTGTTGATGTGTATTTTTCGTATTTCTTGTTTCCGTTTTCATCAACTGTTTCAATTCTTGATATAATCGTGCTGTGAACTTTAATTTGGTCTGAAGCTAAAGCAAATTCAATAGCATCAACATCAACAAAATATCCCGAAGATTTATCTGTCATAGGTTCTTGAGAAAGGTAATAAATACCCAAAATCATATCCTGACTTGGTACAATGATTGGCTTACCATTAGATGGAGATAAAATGTTGTTTGTAGAAAGCATTAATATTCTAGCTTCTAATTGAGCTTCCAAACTTAATGGAACGTGAACAGCCATTTGATCACCATCAAAGTCAGCGTTAAAAGCAGCACAAGTTAAAGGATGCAATTCAATTGCATCACCTTCTATAAGTTTAGGTTCAAACGCTTGTACACCTAATCTGTGAAGTGTTGGTGCTCTGTTTAAAATTACTGGATGTTCTCTAACGATTAGTTCTAAAGCATCCCAAACAGCATTTGTTTCTTTTTCAACTAATTTTTTTGCTTGTTTGATTGTAGATGCTAATCCAAGCTTATTTAATCTTGCATATAAAAATGGTTTAAATAGTTCTAAAGCCATTTTTTTTGGCAAACCACACTCATGAAGTTTTAGGTCGGGGCCAACAACAATTACTGATCTTCCTGAGTAGTCCACTCTTTTACCAAGTAAGTTTTGTCTAAATCTACCTTGTTTACCTTTTAGCATTTCGGCTAAAGATTTAAGTGGTCTTTTTCCAGTACCAGTTATTACTCTGCCTCTTCTACCATTATCAAATAATGCATCCACTGATTCTTGAAGCATTCTTTTTTCATTTCTAACAATGATATCAGGAGCTTTTAGATCCATTAATCTTTTTAATCTATTATTTCTGTTAATAACTCTTCTATAAAGATCATTTAAGTCTGATGTAGCAAATCTTCCGCCATCTAAAGGCACTAAAGGTCTTAGTTCAGGTGGGATTACTGGCACTACTGTTAATATCATCCATTCAGGTTTTTGTCCTGTTTCAATAAATGACTCAACTAATTTTAATCTTTTGATTGCTCTTTCTTCATTAACTTTTGATTTTGTTTCTTTAATAAAGTTAATAAGATTTTTTCTTTCTAATTCTAAATCTAAATTTTTTAGCATTTCAAGTACAGCTTCAGCGCCTATGCCAGCCTCAAATGACTCTTCACCAAACTCGTCTTGATATTTGGCTAATTCTTCTTCATTGAGAAGTTGATTTTTTTGTAATCCAGTTAAACCTGGTTCAATTACTATAAAGTTTTCAAAATAAAGAACTCTTTCGATTTCTTTAAGTTTCATATCAACTGCTAAAGCAATTCTGCTTGGTAAAGATTTTAAAAACCAAATATGAGCAACAGGTGTTGCTAAGTTAATGTGACCCATTCGTTCTCTTCGAACATTAGATTTAGTTACTTCAACACCACATTTTTCACAGATAATTCCTCTAAATTTCATTCGTTTGTACTTTCCACACAAACATTCGTAGTCCTTAATTGGGCCAAATATTCTAGCACAAAATAGACCATCTTTTTCAGGTCTAAAGGTTCTGTAATTTATTGTTTCTGGTTTTTTTATTTCACCAAAAGTCCATGATTTAATTTTTTCAGGGCTGGCTAATGTTATCTTGATGCTATTAAAATTTTGAGCTTCTGAAATCTCAGTGTTTTTAAATAAATCTGTTAGTTCTTTTTTCATTTTTAATTAAGCTCCACATTTAGTGCTAATGATTTAATTTCTTTAACTAGAACGTTAAATGACTCAGGTATACCTGACTCAAAATTTTCCTCGCCTTTAACAATAGTTTCATAAACTTTAACTCTTCCAGCAACATCATCTGATTTAACAGTTAAAATTTCTTGAAGTGTATATGATGCACCATAAGCTTCTAATGCCCAAACTTCCATTTCACCAAATCTTTGACCACCTAATTGAGCCTTACCACCCAAAGGTTGTTGTGTAACTAAACTGTAAGGTCCTGTTGATCTAGCATGAATTTTGTCTTCAACTAAATGATGAAGTTTAAGCATATAAATTATTCCAACTGTCACAGGTCTATCAAATTTTTCACCTGTTCTTCCATCCCATAAATATGTTTGTCCCGAACCTGGTAATTTAGCAAGCTCCAGCATTTCTGTAACATTTTTTTCTTTTGCACCATCAAATACTGGTGTTGAAATAGCTATTCCGTCTTGTAAAGTTTCAACTAAATCTTTGAATTCAGGCTTGCTTAATTTTTCAACTTTATCATCAAAAATTTCTTCACCATAAACAGATTTTAAAAATTTTGAGATTTTTTCAGTTTTTTCAATTTTCTTATTATTCTCATTGACTAATCTTTTAACCTCTTCGCCAAATTCTTTACAAGCCCAACCCAAGTGAGTTTCTAAAATTTGACCAACATTCATACGACTTGGTACACCAAGTGGATTTAAAACAATATCAACAGGTCTTCCATCTTCTCTATAAGGCATGTCTTCAACAGGAACAATTTTACTTACAACACCTTTGTTACCGTGTCTTCCAGACATCTTATCTCCAGGTCTTAGTCTTCTCTTAATTGCAACAAAAACTTTAACCATCTTCATAACACTAGGGAGTAAATCGTCACCACTTCTAATTTTTAAAACTTTATCTTCAAATCTTTCGGTAATATCT